>JBKQIH010000146.1:0-10116 GCA_052148445.1 Rhodomicrobium sp. | reverse complement strand
GAAAGCTTTTCGATCTCCGCAATATTTCCAGCCCTATAATTTGTTTTACCTCTTTTGCCGACGACATAAGCCCGCCCCAGCAAACGCTAGGCTGGATTCTAGACGTCTACCGCGATGTTGAAGACATATATGCTCAAGGTAAGACGATCGTTTATTGCCTCGATCAAAAAGCCGGTCATCTAGCGCTCTTCGTTTCCTCGCGGGTGGCCAAAAACCAAGACGAGCAGTTCATTCAGCTTATCGATATTATCGACTGTCTTCCGCCTGGCCTCTTCGAGATGATTGTCACCCCGAACGATCACGGTGAGGCGAAATTAACGCCGGAAAGCAACGCTACCTTCGAGCCGCGAAGTCTCGACGACATCCGTGCTCTCGGCCGCAACAGTCCGGAGGACGACCGGGCCTTCCAAACGGTCGAACAGCTCTCCGAACTCAATTACAACATTTACAGGACTTTCTTCCAGGCCGGCGTTCGCGCGCTCGCCAATAACCAGACAGCCGCCCTGGTACGCGATCTTCACCCGCTTCGGCTCAGCTACAGCCTCTTCACAAGCAAAAGCCCCGGGATGCAGGAGGTGGCGAAGCTTGCCGGCCAGGTTCGCGAGATGCGGCAGCCGGTATCTGCAAGCAACCCGTTTTGGCAGTGGCAGGGCATGGTTTCGGCGCAGATCGAAGCTGCTCTTAAGGCCTTCGGCGAGGCCAGGGATGCGATGGTTGAGCAGCTTTTCTTCGCGATCTTCGGATCGCCCACCCTCCAAAGCCTCCTTCAAATGAGTGAAGCAGAGAACGCGACAAGACGCACGCCCGCACTAACCCACGACCGGCTCTCCGCGTGGGAGAAAGAAAAATCGGAGCTTGCCGCCAAGCTCAATACAGGCACCTTTGATGACGCCATTATTCGGGCAGCCCTATTCATCATCGGTTCCATGGGCAGCATGGACTCCAGAACTGCCCTGACACTCAATGAAGCGCGGCAGACCATGACAAAACTCTCACTGTCGGAATTTAAGGCTCTTGTCAGAACGCAGGCTACAATCTTGCGGATCTACAGGGACCAGGCGCTTGAAGTTTTGCCTAATCTCGTTCCTTCGGAAGCAAAGCGAAAAGAGCTTCTGCGAACGGTCCGGGCTGGCGCTCTTGCTATTGGACCCATTACTCCGGTCGAGGAGGACTGTCTATCCCGGCTGGAGGAGTTCCTTGCATTAAGCGGCAGCCCAGCGGCCAAAGAGGCGCTTCACGCAGCGCAGTGAGCGGAGCCGCCCGAAGACTGTTTCCCCGGAGAGGCAAGAACGGAGTTTCCAAATGGCACGCATTATAGAAAATAAGATGTTCGATGAAATCCGTCCCGGCGATACAGTGTCTATCGAGCGAAACTTCGCGGCAACCGACCTTCGCGCTTGGTCGGTCCTTCTCGGCAACGATGGCGCAACCGCAAGCACTGCCTCAAAGCAGGGCGCTGCCGGGCTGGCGACCGCATTGCTGTCTTCTTTGGCGGAATCCCAGCTTCCTGGTCCAGGATCAACCGTAAGCTCGATTTCCGTCGACATGAAGCGTCCCATAACGCCGGGATTAACCAAGGCGACGCTCTCCGTTAACGCGAAACGGAGTGAACGCGGCACCGTCTTGCTTGACGGCCAGTGCACAGATGCAATTGGCAACATCATCGCGAATGCTGTGCTGGAGGTCCAAGCGCCGAATTCCAAGCTGCGAGAAAGCAGGCCTGAGCACCGGCTTGATGGCCTTGTTGAGGAATGCAGGGGATTAAAACCGATTGTAACCGGGGTCGTCCACCCAAGCAGCGCTAGCGCCTTGGAAGGCGCAGTCGAAGCAGCGGAGGGTGGCCTGATCGTTCCGGTCCTTTTCGGACCGGAACGCGAGATCAAATCGATTGCCGAGCAGGCGAAGCTGGATATTTCGCTCTTCAAAATCGTTAACGCATCAGATGCTGCCGAATCGGCCCAGCTTGCGGCCTTGGCTGCCGGGGCGGGGGAACTAAGGGCGCTGATGAAAGGTAGTCTGCATACCAGCGTTTTCCTGCATGCCGTGCTGGAAAAGGAAGCGAAACTGCGCACGGGACGCCTCTTAAGCCATTGTGCGCTGATTGCGGCGCCAGAATATGCAAGGCGCATCATTGTCACCGACGCGGCTCTCAATATCGCTCCAGACACGGATCAAAAGCGCGATATTTGCCAAAATGCGATTGGCCTTGCCCGGGCGCTCGGAATTGAAAAGCCAAAGGTCGCAATAGTGGCGGCTATAGAGACCGTGAATACGAAAATGCCGGCAACGACAGATGGGGCTATTCTCGCCAAAATGTCCGATCGCAGGCAGATAGTGGACGGGATCATTGATGGCCCGCTTGATCTGGATGCAGCCGTCGATGCCGAGGCTGCGAGGACCAAGCACATCGAGTCCCCTGTCGCAGGCTGTGCAGACATCCTTGTTGTGCCAAACATCGAGACGGGCAATGTGATCTATAAGGACCTGGTCTTTATGGCCAATGCGCAATCGGCGGGACTCGTCGTGGGCGCAAGGGTGCCTATCGTTCTAACCAGCCGCGCGGATAACGCGGAGGCCAGGCGCTTCGCCGCTGCAACCGCCTTGATCTACGCAAATGCGGCTGCCCGCGATCCATCCATCCTTATGCCTGAGATTTTGGAGTAAGGCGTCATGGAAACCGGCATCGCCGTCGTCAATTGCGGTTCAACCAGTTTGAAGTTCGCCGTCTACGCTGCCGGGAGCAACAAAGTGCAGTTGCTCTACCGCGGCATGATCGACAGCATGCAGACAGCCCCTCACCTCGTGGTGAAGGATAAGGAGGGGAAGCCCCTGGGCGTGCATGAGTGGGGCAAGGGTCACGCTATCGATCACGGCAAAGCGCTGGCACTTGTGTTCGAGTGGTGTGAGAAACATCTGCCGATGGTGAAGCTAACAGCAGTCGGTCACCGGGTGGTGCTCGGCGGCGAGCGCTTCCACGGTCCCGTGCTGATAGACGGTGATGTGCTCGAGTATCTTGCATCCCTTGCGGCAATGGAGCCTTCGCATCAGCCCTATGAGGTGGCCGCGGCGCGCGCGATTGCCGGCCGCTTTCCAGGCTTGCACCAGGTGGCCTGCTTCGACACTTCATTTCATCGGACGATGCCTGAGATTGCCCAGATCTACGCCGTGCCAGAAGAATTGCGTAAGGCGGGTGTGCATCATTGGGGCTTCCACGGGCTTTCCTACGATTATATTAGCAGACAGATCCCGAGATATGCACCAGGCGCACGGCGCGTAATCGCTGCACATCTGGGTGGCGGCGCGAGCATGTGCGCGATGCTGGACGGAAAGAGCGTTGAGACGACGATGGGAATGGCCGCAATTTCGGGGCTACCCATGACGACAAGGTGTGGAGATATCCCGCCAGACGCTATTTTCTATCTATTGCGCAGCAAGCTATACGACGATGCCTCGCTCGAAAAGGTTCTCTATGAAAAATCAGGACTGCTTGGACTCTCACAAATGAGCGGCGACATGCGTGAACTTGAAAACAATGAAGCTCCGAAAGCAAAACTAGCTATAGATTACTTCGCATACTGTATCGTAAAGTATACTGGCGCCTATGCCTCCGTTTTAGGAGGACTCGATGCCCTCGTCTTTACGGCTGGAATTGGGGAGAATTCTGCCAGAGTTAGGGCGGCCGTATGCGAGAAGCTCGGCTGGATTGGCATATCGTTGGATCAATCGCAAAATAAGAAGAATGGGCCGAGAATCTCTTCGCCGGATAGCTGCGTGGCAGTTCTCGTCATTCCCACCAATGAAGAACTTATGATAGCGATGCATACGCAAGCACTCGCGGCAAGCAGGGTTTTCTCTTAATACGAGCGATGCAATGCACGTAACCGTGTCCAACCTATTCAGTAAACAGGGAGAGTGTATTCCCATGCCGAAGCAAAGTCGACCCCGGAACCCCCACTTCTTCCGTTTATCTGCCGGCGGCACGCTCATAGCGGCTATCCTCATCTCCGGCAGTTTTGCCGATTTAGGTTCGTCTGGCAGCTTTTTTGTTTCGACCGCCCACGCCCAATCTCAGTTTGAAGAAAAGGCTCAAAAGCTTGGAAAAGATGTTAAAGAAAAGGCTGAAAAGATTGAAAAAGACGCTCGTGAGAAGTTTCAGTCCTTGATCGAACGATTGCGTCACGGCGACACGCCCGAGGGAATCGCGAAAACGAACGGGAGAATTGAAGCGACGGAGATCGACATATCACCCAAATATGCCGGCCGGCTGGCAAGCGTGAACGTCGACGAGGGTGATGAGGTCAAAGCCGGACAGGTGCTCGCACGCATATCGTCTCCCGAATACGAAGCGCAGCTCCGCAACGCACAGGCAAATGTGCTGGTCGCAAAAAGTGCATTGGCCTCAGCTGAGGCTAAGGTCGCGCAGGCCAAAGCCGATCTGGTCTACGCCCAGGCGGACCTGGAACGGGGCAAAGTACTTGTCAAGCAGGGATGGCTAACCAAGCAAGTCTTCGATCAACGGGTGGATAAAGCAGACGCCGGCAAAGCGGCTCTGGACGCCGCGGAAAAGACGCGTGAAGGGGCAAGGTCCACTGTACTCTCTACCGAGGCCGAGGTGGAGCGGATTAGCTCGATCCTGGCGGATCTTACACTCGTGGCGCCTCGCGATGGAAGGGTTCAATATAAGATCCATCGTTCTGGGGAGGTCGTTAACGCAGGAACACGAATCCTTCAGATCCTCGATCTGAACGACGTCTACATGACGATCTATCTGCCGGCCGCGCAAGCCGGCCAGCTGGCGCTCGGGGACGAGGCGCGCACGATCCTCGATCCGTACCCGGACTTGGTACTTCCGGCAAAAGTGAGCTTCGTCGCCACGGAAGCGCAGTTTACGCCGAAACCTGTCGAGACGGCAGCAGAGCGGGAAAAACTGATATTTCGAGTTAAGCTTCAGGCCGATCCCGAAGTGCTGAAGAAATATCATTCTGAAGTTAAGACAGGAATTCGCGGAATGGGGTTTGTCAGGACCGGCCCGCGCGTGCCGTGGCCGGAAAACCTCGCAGTGAAGCTTCCCAATGGCTGATGGTTTCGTAGCCAAGATCGGGGGCGTTTCCCACCGCTACGGGAAAACCCTAGCGCTAGACGATGTTACGCTGGACTTCCCGGCCGGCGAGACGATCGGTATGATCGGGCCGGATGCCGCCGGCAAGTCCACGCTACTTGGGCTTATCGCCGGTGTGCGAATCATCCAGCAAGGCCAGGTCACTGTCTTCGGTGGCGATATGGCCAACCAGGCATATCGCAATTCGCAAATTGGCCGGATTGCCTACATGCCTCAAGGACTTGGCAAAAATCTTTATCCAACGCTCAGTGTCTTCGAAAATGTAGACTTCCATGGACGGCTGTTCGGCCTGCAGCATGCTGAACGCCAGCGCCATATGGACGAACTGCTTAAGGCAACAAGCCTCGATCCTTTCTTGAACCGCCCGGCAGGCAAGCTTTCCGGCGGCATGAAGCAAAAGCTCAGCCTGTGCTGCGCCCTTATTCACGATCCCGACCTTCTCATCCTTGACGAGCCGACCACGGGCGTCGATCCTCTTTCCCGCAGGCAATTTTGGGAACTGATCGGTAACATGCGCGCGCGCCGCCCGGGGATGAGTGTGCTCGTCGCGACCGCTTACATGGAAGAGGCGCAACAATTCGACTGGCTTTGCGCAATGTATGGCGGCAAGGTCATCGCGGCCGGGAAAACATCGGAAATCTTGGAAAAAACCGGAGAGAAAACTCTTGAGGCGGCCTTCATCGACCTGCTGCCTGAAGAGAAACGTGCGGAACACAGGCCGGTGGAGGTGCGGCCGCGGACCTTCGACGACTCCGGACCGCCCGTCATCGAGGCCGACGGCCTTACTCAGCGGTTTGGGAATTTCACCGCGGTGGACCATGTGAGTTTCCGCATCTGGCGCGGCGAGATCTTCGGCTTCCTAGGCTCGAACGGCTGCGGCAAGTCCACGACGATGAAAATGCTGACAGGACTTCTGCCGGCGACAGAGGGGACATCCAAGCTATTCGGCAAGCCCATGGAGGCGAACGACATGCAGGCGCGCATGAATGTCGGCTACATGACGCAGGCGTTCTCGCTTTATGAGGAACTCACCGTCCGGCAAAATCTCGAGCTTCACGCACATCTCTATCATCTGCCCGCCAATGAGAAAGATGGCCGGATCAAGGAACTGCTTGAGCAATATCACTTAGCGGATGTTGCCGATGAACGTCCGGAAAGCTTGCCGCTCGGCGTAAAACAGCGGCTGCAGCTTGCGGTGGCCGTATTGCATCACCCGTCCATGCTAATTCTCGATGAGCCGACCTCAGGGGTGGATCCTGTTGAACGGGACGAGTTTTGGCGCACGCTCATCCATCTGTCGCGTGACGAAGGCGTCACGATATTCATCACGACCCATTTCATGAACGAGGCCGAACGCTGCGACCGTATCTCCCTGATGAACGCCGGCAAAGTTTTGGCAGACGGGGCACCGGCCGAGCTGGTGCGCCAGCGGGGGTGTCCAACTCTGGAAGACACCTTTATCTCGTATCTGGCTGAAGCGAGCGGGATCAAGCTCAGCGATGAGCCTCCAGCATCCGCGCCAGAAGCCCATGGGCATTCAGCCGTGAAAACACAAGTCACGGCGCGACGCTTCGACTTGGGCCGCCTATGGGCGTATGCGCGGCGCGAGACCATGGAGCTTATACGCGATCCGATCCGCATGACCTTTGCCGCTTTTGCGCCTTTGATTGTCATGATTGCTTGCGGCTACGGCATCTCGCTTGATGTCGAACATTTGCGTTTTGGCGTGTTCGACCAAGACCGGACGAAAGAGAGCCGTGATGTGATCGACGCGTTCACGTCGAACCCGCGATGGTTCAGGGAAATACCCCCCCCAGTCAGCTCCAGCGATGAGCTTGAACAGAGATTCCGCAACGCAAATCTTGAAATAGCTGTAGAGATCCCGCCCAATTACGGCCGGGACCTAGCGGCGGGCCGTTCGCCAGAGATTGGGGTCTGGCTCGACGGCAGCATGCCTTTCCATGGCGAAACGATGAGGCGCTATGTGCAGACTCTTGCCGCCGGAAATTTCTTCTGGCCGGAACCCCCAGAGAGATATCTGGAGTCGCAACAGACAGCGGCCACTGACGATCAGGCAGCGCCGGGCCTGGCAGCGCCCGCTGCCGGTCTGGCACCGCCCGCTGCGGGCCAGGCATCGCCAAGTGGAAGCGTTGAAAACCCTGTCAACTTTGAGATGCGCTTACGCTACAATCAGTCGTTTGAGAGCATCGTTGCCGAAGTGCCAAACGTCGTCATGCTGGTGCTGATATTGATCCCGGCAGTTCTGGCGACCGTCGGTGTGGTCCGCGAGAAGGAGACCGGCTCGATCGCCAATTTTTATTCGACGCCGATCACAAAGTTCGAGTTCCTGTTCGGGAAGCAACTGCCTTATATCGGCATGTCGATGATTAGTTACGTGCTCTTGCTTCTGCTTTCGGTGTTCCTGTTCCAGGTGCCGGTCAAGGGATCCTTGCTGGTGCTGACGCTCGGCACCCTGCTTTATGTGGGAGCAGCGACAGGCTTAGGGCAACTGGTTTCGACCTTCACGAAGACGCAAGTCGCCGCGGTGTTTGCCACCATTATTCTCACCATGATTCCGGCCGCGAACTTTTCGGGCGTATTGGTTCCCGTATCGTCGCTGACTGGTAGTGCCCGCCTCGTTGGCTTAGCCTTTCCATCGGCTTGGTATGAGTTGGTTAGCGTTGGCACCTTCACAAAGGGGCTTGGCTTCCAGGACCTTTGGCCCAATGTCCTCGTGCTCGCTGCCTTTTTTGCCGCGTACGGAGTGGCAGCGATGCTGATCCTGCGGAAGCAGGAGGCCTGAATTGCTCGAGAAACCCTCCAGCCCGAAGCCAGCGCAAAAGCAGGCCATCAAACAGGGGCTGCTGACTCACCTTGAGAATGTCTACTATCTGTCTATTAAAGAGCTGAGAAGTATCCGCGCCGATTATATCCTGCTGGTTCTGGTTGCTTATACCTTTACGCTTGCCGTCTATACCATCGCCACTGGCGCCTCAACTAACCCAGAAAATTTGACAGTCGGCGCTGTTGACGAGGACCATTCCAACCTTTCCCGGCAATTTCTGGACGTTTTGAACCGCCCGCCGCTGTTCAAGCGCTCCGTTCTCATCAATGCGAATGAGATCGATCCCATCATGAACGCTGGGCGCATGATTTTCATTCTCGAAATACCGACCCGTTTTGAAGAAGACCTGCTGGCTGGAAGAAAGGTTTCCCTGCAACTGAACGTTGACGCGACCGCGATGGCGCCGGCGGGAAATGGTGCCCTCTATATCCAAAACGTTCTCATGCAGGAAATCCTTAATTACATGGCAAGCCAAGAAATGAAGCTGCCCACCCTCGCCAACGTCGTAATTCGCGCCAAGTTCAACCCGCAGTTTTATTCGTCCTGGTTTAACGGAGTCATGCAGGTCGTCAATAACATCACAATGCTAGCGGTGATCCTGACCGGCGCCGCTCTCATCCGCGAGCGTGAGCACGGCACGGTCGAGCATCTGCTGGTGATGCCGGTTGTGCCGCCAGAGATCATGTGGTCGAAGATCATCGCCAATGGTCTCGTTATTATTATCGCCACTGACATGTCGCTCTTGTTTGTCGTCGAACAGTGGCTCGGAATTCCTATTGCGGGCTCGAAGGCCCTCTTTCTCTTTGGAGCGATGCTTTACACAATCTGCGCCGCAACACTGGGCATACTACTGGGTACAATTACAAACACCATGGGGCAGTTTGCGCTCCTGTCGGCTCCCGTCCTTCTCGTCATTCAGATGCTATCTGGCGGCATGACGCCAATGGAAGGCGAGCCGGTCTGGATGCAGTATCTGATGAGAATTATCTTTCCGACACCGCATTTCGTTGACTTCTCGCAGGCCGTCCTGTTGCGCGGAGCAGATCTTTCAATCGTCTGGCCTGAGCTTGTTGCCATGGCGGCGATTGGCAGCGTTTACTTCGTGTTCTCACTGAGGCGTTTCCGCCAGGTGATTTTTGGGGGCTAAAGTGCGTCCGGAAAAAGTGTGAGCGGTTTTTCCGCACGGCAAACAAAAACTTAGAGCCCGCTTTTGATTCCATCAAAAGCGGATGGGCTCTAAGTGCGTCGTCCGCTGAGCGGAATTCGCAGTGGGCAGGGAAGTGTATGTTCCAATAAAAGTTTCCAAAAGAGGGCCACCGCGGCGAAACTAAATCTGAGATGAAAATGGATCCAGCAATTCTCTCGGCGGCCTCAGCTTTAGAGTTGTGTGCGTCAAGTTCTGCAAAATGGTGAGGCCATAGCTGCAGGGATGTTTCTTTGTTCGGCTGGGCGGCGTTTCTCCGTCCCGGCATGATTTCCGCCAAGCGCCGCGCGCAGGGGCGGTCAACGCTGGCCGGAGGCCACCGCCCTTGGCGGCGCGAAGCGGCGTTGACGGGCGCGAGCACAGCGCGACGATCGGGCAAGCTGGGCCAGTCATGCCGCCTGCCTCAGCATCTGCTTTTTGTGCTCGGCCAAGTAATCCATGTTGAGATAGCGCGTGCCTTGGCGAGTTCGTGCATCGCCATGCCAAGGGCTTAGGCCGCAGTTGCTGACACTGAAAGCTGTGGTCCTCCAAGAGCGATCCGTGTACAGAGTAAATCCTTGAAATGCGCCAGCTGCGAGCGGACAAGAGCGTCGAGGTCCACGCCCTTCCAAGCACTTTTGACAAGCAAATCCAGGCTCATCGCCAGCGCCTGGGCGCCTGCTCCGTTAGCTTAAACTTATCAGATGGTTACCACGCCGCCTTAGGGCACTGCCCCGGCAGCAGCGAACTCGCGCGTAGCGCGTTCGTTCTATGTAAGCGGTGCTCCGAGGCCCTTGTTGTTTCCGTAGCGGGGTAATGGCGGATCGTTTACCACCGCCTTATGCAACGGACAGTGCACTTTTCTGACGTCAGATCTGACGACCCAAGGCCGGTCACGCCGAGACGGCTGGAGGTCTACACCGGCTTTCCGGGCCGGCGCCGCTGGCCGGACGATGAGAAGGCGCGGAT
>JBKQIH010000145.1:0-65823 GCA_052148445.1 Rhodomicrobium sp. | reverse complement strand
GCGCTGCTCTGGCATTTCGCGTTCATGTGGCTGTTCTTCGTCAACGGCATCGCCGCGCTGAGCGTGGGCATTTTAAGCGGGCGGCTGCGGCGCAAATGGCTGCCCATCACGTTCGGCGAGTTGATCCACGACATCCGCGAGGCGCTCACCTTCAACCTCGCCCATGACGACATCACTATCTACAACGCGGTGCAGAAGTTGCTCTATATCGGCGTAGCCTGCGCCATGATTTTGATGCTGGCTTCCGGGCTTGCGATTTGGAAGCCGGTGCAGTTCCACTGGCTCACCTGGCTATTCTACGACTTTCAGGGCGCGCGGCTCGTCCACTTTCTCGGCATGTCGTCCATCGTGCTGTTTCTGATGGTGCACGTCTCGCTGTCGATCCTCGTGCCGCAGACCATCGTAGCGATGACCAGGGGCTCGATCCGGGCCCCCGAACCCGAGGAGATTCCAGTTGCAGCACTCGCCTATGAGCCGGCCGAATTACCGGCCGGCGCGTTTGGCATGGCACCTGCCGATGAATACGCCGCCGCCGCAACCGAACCGGCCCCTATGCCATCTGACGAAACTCACACCTCGAAAGTGGGGGAATAGCGATGACCCTGATCCGTCCCAAATCGCTCAACCGGCCGGCCGGCGGCGTGGACCAATCCCCGCTGATTGAGCACAAAAAGCTCATCGCCAATATCGAGCGGCGCGCGTTCCTGCGCGGCACGGCGAGCCTCGGCGCGCTGACACTGCTCACCGGCTGCGACATCAGCAATGAGAGCGCGTTGCAGGGCGTGCTGCGCGCCATGTCGGGCTGGAACGACCGGGTGCAGGCTTTCCTGTTCGATCCGCACCGCCTCGCACCCACTTATTCGGACGCCGATGTGATGATGCCGCCGCGCTTCAACGCCTATTATTCCATCAATGAGGTGAAGCCGGTCGATGGCGCCACCTGGAAGCTGGAGCTGGCGGGCAAGATCGAGAACAAAGCGCCCTGGACCAAGGAAGCGCTCTACGCCCTGCCGCGCGAGGCCCAGATCACGCGCCATGTTTGCGTCGAGGGCTGGGACTATATCGGCAAATGGTCCGGCGTGCCGTTGCGGCTATTCCTGGAGCGCATCGGCGCCGACAAAACCGCAAAATATGTCGCCTTCAAATGCGCGGATAAATATTGGGGCAGCATCGACATGGCGAGCGCGCTGCATCCGCAGACCATCCTCGCCACCCATTACGCCGGCCAGCCCATCGGCGACGCCTACGGCTTTCCCATGCGGCTCAAAACGCCGGTCAAGCTCGGCTTCAAACAGCCGAAATGGATCTACGCCATCGAGGTGTCGAATACTTATACCGGCGGCTATTGGGAGGACGGCGGATACAATTGGTTCAGCGGGGTTTGATGCGCCGCACGTCGTGTGTGACTTAAGCCCCGCTCACCCCGTCCTCTCCGCAAGGGAAGGGGGAGAAGAGGGTGCGGCCGCTTCGCGATGACACGCGCGTCCGATTTGCTTTAGCGGTCCTCCACACGCCGCTGGGCCAGCCGGTGCCTCTCGGCGAGCTGCGCCTGTCTTTCCCGCAGCCGCCGCCGCTCGGCCAGCTCCGCCTCTCTCTCCCGAAGCTGGCGTCTCGTCAGCATTTCGCGCCGCAGGACCGTGCGCCGCCGTTCCGCGTGCTCCGGCTCGCTGACACGCACCCTGCGTTTGGCTGCTTCGATGAACATCCGGCTCGTGTGCCCGGCAACCGGCGCGCGAAAGGCCGGCTCGGCGCTGCCGCCGGCAGGCTCATCCTTAGGCGTGAAGTTCTCGGCCGCCACGATCTGCACCACCTTGAAACCGCTGAGTTTTAGCCCGGTGAGGATGCTGTCGAGCGCATCCACCGTAACTTTGCGCGTGTCGCTAAATTGGACGATGCCTTTGCCCGCCTCACGGATCCGGAGCAGCGTTTTGTTGGCGAGCTGGCTAGCGGTCAGGCCGGGCTCGGTATCCCCGGACGCGATATCGGCGTGCATCAGGCTCACGCCCCGCTCTTTGAGATAGCCAAGGGTCGCATCCGGCATGCTGGCGGGTCCGCCGCGCAAGAAGGGAGCAACCGGTGCGCCGGCCGCCTTGGCAATGCTGGCGAAGCCCTTTTCGATCCCGGCTTGAGTGCCTTCCGCGGACTCCGGCGCCAGGCCTAGGGCGAGTGTGTGACCGCGCGCTCCGGCGTCGCGAGCCGCGTCACGGTTTGCCAGCGCGGCACTGCCGGTGAAGAAAAACGCGGCTTTGGCGCAGTGATGGTCGAGAATGTCGAGGATATATCCCGTATAGGCGGAGTGCGGCCCTCCATCGAAGGTCAGCACAACTTCCTTAGCGTGCAATTCGAGGGGCGCGGGCGCGGTTGCCGCCGCTTCGTCTATCGCGGGCTGAGAGCCCAGGCCGCCCACGGCGCCGATAGCCACCACACGCGAAAGAAAGCTGCTATCGGTGTCGTAGGTGCATGAAGCCGCAATTGAAGCGCTACACCAGAAAACGGACGCAACCAAACAAAACGCTCGTAACAACATTTTATTCCCCGGAATGCAACAAACCTCCCGCGGACGTGGAATAAGCTGTAGCTTAGCCATTGCCCAGGATGTTTTTACTCAGGCCCCGGATCACAATACGCCCGGCATTTAGGCCAATGTTTGATCGCGCGCAGAAATTTGGAATTTTTGCATGTCCATATGCTCGGCATAAACCCAGCGGACCGTCCTTGTCGCCGTCCGCATAATCACTGTATGCGTCTCGATCTGGCCCTCGTAGAACTTCACGCCGCTCAAAAGCGATCCATCGGTAATCCCCGTCGCGGAGAATATGATATCGCCCGATGCCATTTCTGAGGTGGAGTATTTGCGGCTGAGGTCCTTGATGCCGAGCTTGGCGGCGCGCCGGACGTGATCGTCGTTCAGCGCCAGGAGCCGGCCTTCGATTTGGCCGCCGATGCAGCGCAGCGCCGCCGAAGCAAGCACCCCTTCCGGCGCGCCTCCGGTCCCAATATAGATGTCGATGCCGGTTTCCTCGGGCTCGCAAGTCTGGATCACACCGGCAATATCGCCATCGCCGATCAAGGCGACCGCGGCGCCCGCCTTGCGGATCTCCTCGATCAATTTGGCATGCCGTGGCCGGTCCAGCACGCAGGCGGTGATCTCATGGATCGAAACGCCCTTGGCGTCCGCCAGCCGGTGAAGATTGTCCGCAACCGTATAATCCAAACTCACAATGCCCGCCTCGAAGCCCGGGCCGATTGCAATCTTTTCCATGTAAATTCCGGGTGCGTGAAGCAGCCCTCCCCGCTCAGCGACGGCAAGCACCGAAAGTGCGCCCGGCAAATATTTCGCGCAAAGGGTCGTGCCTTCGAGAGGATCGGCCGCGATGTCGACCTTGGAGCCGCCCTGGCCCATCTCCTCTCCAATGTAGAGGACCGGCGTTTCGCCGCGGTCCCCCTCGCCAATCACAACACGGCCCGAGAGCGGCAGTTCGTTCAGTTCGCGCCGCATGGCTTCCGCCGCGGCGTAGTCCGCCTCCTGCTCGTCGCCGCAGCCTCTATAACGCGCTGCAGCCACGGCCGCGGCCTCGGTGACGCGGGCGATATCGAGTGAGAGTGTGCGCATGATTTCGTTTGCCGGTTCCGGTTGGGTGTTCATCAGCCGTTCCCTTCCTTTGCTTTTCTAGAACAGCTGTAACACAGTTAGAGCGCCTCAATCCTGATCGTTTGCGGAGCCCCATCGACATGGCCGTCCTTGACGATCAGCTCGAGCGCGGTCCGTAGCTGGTCCTCGCGCGTGCGGTGGGTAATCATGACGACCGGGGTCGGGTCGCCTTCGTGTCCCGGACGGCCGAAGCCTGGCAGGTCTGGTGCCTCGCGCTTCTGAACGACACTCTCCAGCGATATGCGCTGTTCGGCCATGCGCGTTGCTATGGCTGCGATAGCGCCCGGCCTGTCGTAGACCGAAAGCCGGATGTAATACCCGCCCTCATGGGTACGGATTTGGGATCGGCTATGGCTTTCCAGCTTCGCGGCGGGGAGAATGAAGGGCGGACGCATATGCCCCCGTGCGATGTCGATGATATCGCTTGCGACCGAGGAAGCCGTGGGACGGGCTCCAGCGCCCGGTCCCGCTAAAATGATAAGGCCCGAAAAATCCCCTTCAACCGCGACGCAATTCAAGACGCCGTCCACGCCCGCAAGAGCGCTCGACTTCGGGATCATGGTGGGCGAGACGCGCGCTTCGATCCCCCCTGCCCTTCTGACCGCGACGGCCAGCAGCTTGATGCGGTAACCGAGTTCGTCCGCGGCGTGGAAGTCCGCAGGCGTTATGCCGCGGATACCTTCTAAATGAATGGCGCTGAAATTCGGCTTCACGCCGAAGGAAAGGGCGGCAAGGAGCGAAAGCTTATGGGCGGCATCCTGGCCGTCCACATCGAAGGTCGGGTCGGCCTCGGCATAGCCAAGCGCCTGCGCCTCGGCGAGAACTTCGCCGAAGGGCAGGCCTTCGCGCTGCATACGCGTGAGGATGTAATTGCTGGTGCCGTTCAAAATTCCGTAGACCCGGGAGATCGAATTGCCGAGCAGACTTTCCCGGAGCGCCTTCACAATGGGGATGCCGCCCGCAACCGCCGCCTCGAAGTTCAAGGCGACGCCGTTTTGCTCGGCCAAAGCGGCAAGCTGCGGACCGTGGCTTGCGAGCAGGGCCTTGTTCGCGGTGACCACATGCTTGCCGGCATTGAGCGCTGCTTCGACGCTTTCAAGCGCGGGTCCGCTGTCGCCGCCCATCAACTCGACAAACACGTCGATATCGGAGGCCACCGCGAGAGCGGAAGGATCCTCGAACCAAGGCACGCCGCTCAGATCGATCTCGCGTTTCTTGCCGCGCGAGCGGGCGCAGACGCCCGCAACCGAAACCGGCCGGCCGCACTTCTCCGCAATCGCCTCGCCGTGCGCCGCCAACAGCGACATTAGGCCAGAACCGACGGTGCCAAGCCCGGCTATTCCTAACCGGAGCGGTTTATGCGCCTTCATGGTGCTCTCCGCCAATATCGGCCGCTAGCGGGCCTGGCCTTGTGCAAAGGGTATGACATTGTGGAGGTTGACATCCGCCGACGACAAGAACTTTTTGATCGCGCGCGCGGCCTGCCGGATGCGGTGCTCGTTCTCGACCAGCGCGATGCGGATGAAGCCTTCCCCGTACTCGCCAAATCCAACGCCCGGCGACACCGCAACGCCCGCTTTTTCCAAGAGGAGCTTGGAAAACTCCAACGAACCGATGTGCTCCATGCCCTTGGGCAACGGCGCCCAAGCGAACATGGTGCCCGGAGGGGAAGGAATGTGCCAGCCTGCGCGGTCGAGGGATTCCACAAGGCAATCCCGCCTGCGCTTATAGGTTTGGCGCATCTCCTCGACACAGTCCTGCGGGCCGTTGAGGGCAGCGGAAGCCGCGACCTGGATCGGCGTGAAGGCACCGTAATCGAGATAAGATTTAACACGGGCAAGCGCTGCGACGAGACGCTCATTGCCGACGGCAAATCCCATGCGCCAACCCGGCATGGAGTAGGTCTTCGATAGCGATGTGAACTCGACGGCGACGTCCATCGCGCCGGGGACCTGTAGAATGGAAGGGGGCGGGTCCGCATCGAAGTAAATTTCGGCATAGGCCACGTCGGAAAGCACAATCAAGTCGTGCTTTTTTGCAAGCTCGACGACGTCCCGGTAAAAGTCGAGGCTCGCCATGATCGCGGTCGGATTGGACGGATAGCTCAAGACGAGCGCGAGCGGCTTCGGCACGCTGTGGCGGATGGCCTTATCCACAGCAACGAGGAATTCGTGATCGACGCTCGCCGGTATATGCCGGATGCTCGCACCCGACATGATGAAACCGAACTCGTGGATCGGATAGGTCGGGTTCGGCACGAGGATGAGGTCGCCCGGCGCGGTAATCGCCTGCGCCATGTTGGCGAAGCCTTCCTTCGAGCCAAGCGTCGCGACAACTTGCGTGTCAGGGTTGAGTTTTACGCCGAAGCGCCGGGCGTAATACGCCGCCTGCGCGCGCCTAAGTCCCGGAATGCCGCGCGATGCCGAATACCGGTTCGTGCGCGGCTTCGTAATCGTCTCTATCATCTTTTCGACGATATGCTCGGGCGTCGGCAGATCCGGATTACCCATGCCGAAGTCGATGATATCCTCACCGCGCGCTCGTGCCGCTGCCTTGAGCTTGTTCACTTGCTCGAAGACATAAGGTGGCAGGCGTTTAATGCGGTGGAATTCTTCAACCATGGTTTGGGTGCTTTCCGGGATAATATAGCGTGCTCTCGCGTCTGCGGAGCGCTCTCTTATCTATAAGGCCTGAGCCGCGTGCATGTCTACGAGGCAATGCGGTTTGCGAACAAAGTTGGACGTAGGCCCCTTCGCAGGACCCCACGATAGTGGCGGGCAGTTGAGCCGTCTTACTTAGACGCGGCGGCCGCCGCATCCCCATCGTGGCTCGAATCGCTCTTTTGGAGGTCTTGAACGGCCTTTTGCCGCTCTTCCGCAGTCATGACGTTGCCGACATCGGTTACTTTCGAAATGCTGGGCCAGCTCGGGTCCGAAGCGCAAGCCTGGAGCCCGGCACACAGTGCCAGCACGGCCCCAGCCGCGGCCATTTGCCTAAAACGGTAAACCGTCATGCTTTTGCACCCTAGACGCGACGCAACCCTTTCAGTGTTCCGGTATCGCATGGCAGCCCCCGAATCGTGCTTCGATCCTCTCATCTCTATACAGAGTTCAATTATTTTAGTCCTTATCGATTTGTAACAACGATAAGCACCATCCGCCGGAACTAACCCCATCGAAAGGCCGCTTCGAAAAAGGTAAAATTTTGTCGGACTCCTATACGCCGGCGTAATAATCGAAAAGCGAACCGTTTGCCTCCCGTTGCCAAGACATGTTCCACTTAACACAGGCATGTCCGTGGACTGCCGGCATGTTGTCCGCACGGATTCCTAACGGGCGTGCGCTCGAGAACGATTCGAGGAAAAGTCCAGCAGCAGAAGGTTACGAGCATGAAACAGAAACTAACGCGGGTGTCCCGGATTTGCATTGCCGCCGGCCTAGGTCTCGCGGTCTTCGCTGGGGTGGCCGATGCGGCGCAACATATGAGCAGCCGGCAATGCAGGGCGGACTGGCGCGCGAACAAGGCGACGTACCGGTCTCAAGGCCAGACCAGGAGAAAATTCATAAGACAGTGCCGCATGGGAGCCCCGCGGCCTGCTGCGCCGGCCACGACCACTCATTAACGCCGCTACAAAAGATCGGCTACGGCTGACCGCCGGCGGATCGAAGCACTGAGTTTACCGGATGGCCGGGTCAAGCCCGGCCATGCTATACTGCCTAGTACATGAACACCCGCTCAGGGGAATAAGCTTGAAATCTATACTTCTTGCGATGAGTGGCGCGATCTTCGCAATTGCCGCTTCCGTATCCTGCGCGAGCGCAGCCGGCCGGTGCGCCGCTTATGGCAGTGAGGAGACCGATTTCACCTGGCGCCTTTGCCCCGGGGGCGAGAAGTACGAACGGCGATATCTCTATTACGGCTTTTGGAGCGATTTTTATCGCGTGAGCGCAGGAACCGGCGCCTGCGATTGGCTGGCGGCTCAATCGAGCTGGATTTGTCCCCGCAGGACGATCAGGTGCGACGCCGATAAATGCGGGCCGCTCCGGTAGAGGCCGCGGTCCACGCGGCCTCCCGATGGGGAATTAGTAGCAGAAATTTCCCGCGTTGGCGCTGCAATAGCCCGCCCCATAGCCCGAATTGCGGCAATTCCAATAGCAGCTGCCGCCGGCGCCAATGCCAACGCCAACGGCCGCCGGCCCAAACCACCGGCCATTACGCCAATATCCTACGCGGCGCCCGCCCGCAAAGCCGCGTCCGCCAACGACTACACCGCGCCGTCCCCCTCTCACAACGGCCGCCCGGCCCCCGCGCACGCCACCGGCCCGAAAGCCGCCACCACGGAACCCTCGCGCGCCGCCCCCACGGAAGCCACGCCCGCCGCCGCGTATGGCGATCAGCGTGAACGTGCTTTCCGCGGCCGCTAGATGCGTGCCGCTCGCCGGTGCACTGGTTTGGGCGATGGGATTGGCGAGTGCCGCAGACCCGAGGACGGCAAAGCCTAAGACTGCTATCGCGGAAGTTATGCTCTGTCTGATGTTCATGTTGAGACCCACTCGTTTCCGGTTCGGACGCTATTGTGGGATGTATCGAGGCAGGTGTGGCGCCAAACTTCGCTTTGCGGATAAGTTCGTACTTAAAGGGTGCGGACAATAAGCGTCGAGTTTTCGTAAGATTGGAGATATTTTTCGTAAGGCCGGTGCCTCAAAACTGCTTTACGAAGAGGAGGATGGCTTGATTGCGCTCGATATTCGAAAGACCGGTGCCGCGCGCGCCATCGTCCGAGATTTGCGTGGACCACGCCAGCTTGAGGGAAACTTTATCCGATAGCTTCCAATAAACGCTCGGTCCGGCGAAGAGACCGTGCCCGATGATTGGCCGCTCGTCGAGGGCGAGGTAGCGAAGCTCCGCGCCAACGAAAACCTCAGGCGTTATGGCGTAGGACGTAGCGGCGGAAATCTCCAGGGAGCGGTCATGCTCCCAGCTGCCCGCAGTGCGCACAGCGCTTGGCTCGTAGATCAGATTGAACGCTGCGAACAGCTTGTCCGGGATGGGCGCCGCGTCGATGGCCAGCACGGCCGGCAGCGCGTAGCTCTCCACCCCCCCGCCCGATACATCGTCGACGCGCGCCCATTGCGGTGCGACCGATAGCGCAAGACCGATGGACGAATTCGTACGGTCCAGTGGCTGCCAGCGGTATTCGTTGGTCAGCCCGCTGAAATCGAAGCCGTTGCGCTGGCCGAGCGCGGGCATATCGTGGATACCGAAATAGTCCGTCAGGCCTCCAACCGAGACCCGCAAACCGTCGGTAATCACGTTGCGATAGGCGGACTCGTTCCAGATTGCGGTGTAGTTGCCCCGCGTGCCGAAGCGGGCCACGGTGGTGCTTTCGAACTCGGCCTCGCCCTTTCCGCCGATATCGGTCCCCTCGGTGAAGCCGAAAATATGCTCAATCTCGATCTTCTCCGTAGCGGCGGGCTCAGCGTCGTCTGCGTGCGCGGCGCCCGGCCACAGTAGACCCGCCAGAAACAACCGCAGCCATCGCCTCGTCACCGGCTGCCGCCCGATGGAGCAAGCACGCCACTCGCCCCTCGCCATACCGGCCCCCTGAGATTCGCTTGGCAAAAGCTAACATTGTTTCCAGCATAGGCAAAACGGCGCAGAACGCACGCACAAACGGGATGGCGCGCCGGCGTGGATGAAAACTTCCGAGGCGGCCGTTGACGCTGCGCCGCCCGCGGGCTAATTGCACAGCTGCGCGTGGGGCACGAAGCCGGGGGCGGGCTTGACCGATATTTTCTTCTCCTATTCGAGCAAAGACCGCGACCGCGTCGCAGTGGCCCATGCGGCGCTGACAGAGCGCGGCTTCGATGTGCTCTGGGATTTGCAGGTTCCCGCTGCTGTCGATTGGGAACAGTGGATCGCGGCGCCGCTGCGCCGGGCGCGCTGCGTCGTCGTTTTCTGGACCGGAAATTCAGCCGCCTCGGATAAGGTCCGGCACGAGGCCGATATCGCGCGCGAGCAAGGCAAGCTGTTGCAGGTTTTGCTCGAACCGATGGGCGAGCCGCCGCTGGGCGGGCCTGCGGAACAAGCCGTGAATTTGATAGATTGGCAGGGAAACACCGCCGATCTGGAATGGATAAGGCTAATCGCCGCCGTCGAGGAGAAGGCGGCACCGCTTTGGGTGCGGCACAAGATTACCGGCCTTGAACGAGCACTCAAGGCTGCGCGCCAGAAATTAGGCGAGGCCGATGCTCGGGTGCAGCGTCTGGTGAACGAGCGCGACGATCTTGAGGCAGAACGTAACGAGTTATTGAGCGGGGAAGGCCCCCTCATCGACGCAGAGGACGCTGGCAGCGCTTCGGAAAAACTCAGGTGGACAGACGTTCTTCTCATGGCCGCCGTGCTCTCGGCGGCGCTGGTGTTTCTCCCGCGCTTGGCAGAAACAGCCTTGCTGCATTGGAAATTCATAGACCACGAATACGATTACGTTGAGCTAATCCAAAAGCCCAGCTTTTTTGTATTTCTCGGCTGCATACTAACATCTTGGCTGACGGAAGAAGAAACTGAAGGGGGGCATTCAGCGATTATATTCGGGGTACTCGCAGCCATCCTTTTTGCTTTCAACTGGGCGATTGAAAACTTGGTGCCTTTCAACGGGTGGTGGCAATTCGTTTACCTGCTCCCGCCAATGTTTTTCGGATTGTTGGCGGCCAGCTTTCTCAGCGAAGTTTTCGGCAAAAAGTTCAGATAGCCGGCGGCCTTGGACAGCCGCGCCTGTTCAATTGGCTCCGCGGCGTCATCCCGTGCGCGCTGCGGCGTGAAATGCCGCTTCGCCTCCCTCACTCCTGCGCCTCCTCCCCGCTTTTCTCCACGCCAGGCTTTGCGGTCTCCGCTTCCGGCGGAATGACCTCGCGGCGGCGGCGCGCGGGCGACCAGGGCCGCACGCCGCGCCGTTCCGATGCGGTGTAAAGTATAAGTCCCGCATCCGTAATCTTGATCGCCGCCGACCCCCGCTCCCACAGCGCGCCGCGATCCAGGATAATCTTCGGCGCGGGGCAAGGCGGGCGGATATCCATCGGCGCGGCCATGATCGCGGCCCGCTCGCAATCGTCATGGATCGCGTCGGGCTTGGCGATGAAGCTCACGAGCCTGCCCTTCACCAGCGCGAGGCAGCTATAGGCGTCGCACTGCCAGCCGGCGCCGGTGGAGGCGTCTTTCGGCGCGCGCCCGTCGCCATCGGATTTCAGCCATTGGCTCATGGTGTAGAACGCGCGCCGCGATTTCGGCGCCTGCAGCTTGCCGTCCTTATCGCGGACGGCGACCACTTTCGCGTCGCGGTCCACATAGATATCGGGCTTGTTGTGGATCGATGTGAGCGCAACGCCAGCGCCGATGATTACCAGCCCGAATAGCCGCCAGGGCCGGCGCCAAATCACGAGCCACAGCCCGCCGCAGATGATGATCAGCAGCGCCGCGAACGGAAAGGCCGGCACGGCGATGAGCGAGCCGGGGATCGAGGCAACCCATTTCGCAACGATCATCATGCCGTCGATACCCCAGCCCATCGCTTTCAGCGGCCATTCGTCGAGGCCGAACGGCATGGCGATCAGGGCCACGATCATGGCCGGCATGGTGAGCAAATCGACGGGCGGTCCGCCGAGCAGGTTGCCCAGCGCCGAATAGACGGTGAGATTGTGGAAGTGATAGGCCGAGAAGGGCTCGACCGCGAGGCCCGCCGTTGCCGTCGTCACCAGCACGCCGCCCAGGATATAAACCGGTTGCCAGGTTAGACGTTCGCCCACGCTTTTGGCCTCGAAATGCAGGTAGCGGCCGAAACGCTCGTAGCCTGCGATCAGCGCGGCGGTGGCGGCGAACGACATCTGGAAGCTGATATCGATCAGGCTGTCGGGCAGCACGATCAGGATCAGGATGCCCGCCAGCGCGACGTTGCGTAAGGAAAGCGCAGGCCGGTTGAGCAGGATCGCCAGGAACACGACCGCGATCATGATGTAGGAGCGCACCGCCGCGATGGCCGCGCCGGAGAGCGCGAGGTAAATCGTCACGCAAATGAGCCCCGCGCCGCCGGCCATCGCGCGCGCCGAAAACCGCAGCGCGATGGAAGGGAACAGCGCGATGAGCCAGCGGAGGAACCAGAACACCGTGCCCGCCACGAGCGACATGTGCAAGCCCGAGATCGAAATCACATGGGCGAGCCCGGAGCCGCGCAAATCGTTCATCGAGGTATCGTCGAGCCCGGCGGTCTGGCCGACGGTAAGCGCCGCGGCGATCTCGCCCGTCTGCCCCGGCAGCACGGTGGTGATGCGCTTGCCGATCCGGGCGCGAAGCTCGGCGAGCCGTGCCCTGAACTTCAAATCGAGCGGCAGCTCGCGCCCCTCCAGCGCCTCCGGCTTCGACAGCGAGTAGCCCGAAGCGCCGATGCCCTGATAATAGCTCATGCGTGCGAAATCGTAGCCGCCGGGCATCACTGGCTCCGGCGGCGGCCCGAGGATGGCGCGCAGCTTGATCGCCGCGCCCGGCGTTAGCGTTTGCTCGCCGCGCACGCTCACGCGCACGCGGAACGGCCGGCCCGCCACATCGGCCTCGCGGTACTTCATGGAAGTAAGCCGGATCACGGCCCGTCCGCGCTTCGGCGTCTGCCGGTCGAAGCTTTCCACGAAGCCTTCGAGATCGTAGGCCCCGTGCCGATCCAAGACCGGCGCCGCCATAATATCCGTGCGCAGCTTTGCTGTGAAAAAGCCCGCGCTCATGCACAATACAATGCTCGTGACAAAAAAGGCGAAAAGGTTCGCGCGCGCCATCATGCGCAACGCCAGCGCCGCGACGAGGAGCCCCAGCGAGAGCGAGAAGGGCGGCTCCTCGAGCAGCTCGAAATATATGCCGATGCCCGCGCCGAAAAACACCGGCAGCCACAAGAACCAGCGGCCTTGCTCCGCATCGAGCTGTGCCGCGATTGCGCGTCCCGCCCGTGACGCGATAAATAAGGAACGGGGCGATGCCGGACCTGAGAGCTTGCCACCCGGCTCTAACGCGGAAACTGAAATGCCCACAAGTTCCACCTAAAACGAACAGCTAAGGGGGTGCTCACGCCACCATAGAGCAGCTGTTTTTCCACGCCGAGAAAAATGTGCACCCGCACAAGCTGGGCGGGCGCGTTGCGGCTACCATTTGCGAGGATTTGCCTTGGCTGGAAGCTAAAGGCTAGCCGGTCTAGCGCGCCAGCTATACGGGCTGCGGCGGTACGATAAACACATCGAACGCGGCCTCTGGAGTCTGCCGCGACCCTAACTTGCGCATGATATTGACGGAGATCCGCTTCCACTTTCCAGAAAGAAAACCGGCCGCCTTAGCGAGGCAATTCCCATCTTCATGAAGACAAGCGATAAGCAGCCCATAACGCCTCAATCTGTCGGGAGTCACCCACTGCGCCCTACCGAAATCGAGATCTGGAAAGCTCGACGGCCGATCCTCGCTGTAAAAGCTGATGGCATTGGCGTAAGGGATCGCACCACCGGCATAACGAAGGGGTGCGCCGGTCTCAACGTGCCATAGCCGGGTGACTTGCGCAGCCAGCTCACGCCGGGGCTGCATCAAGGCTGGGTCCGAGCTTCTCGCGTCCACGATCATCCTTTCAATGGGCGCCGACGCCGCCGCTCCAAATGTCAGCGCAGCCGCGACCGCCAAAGACAGCCGGAAGCAGCGACCGCTATCGAGAGGCGCCGCAAACTGCATCAAAAAGAGGGGCATTAGCGGGAAAGTTCCTAACGCCATCGCCGGCGAAATCTTCATCCGGAAACAGAGGCCGAATAGAACGGTAAGGAACAGCGGCGACAGAACGAGCACGGCCAGAAACTTCCGCCGCGACGCCGGCAAGGCCCCTTGCTCCTCGGGCGAGAACCTGGATTTCGAGCCCCTGCAAGCCAGAAAAATTATGCTCGCCATGAGGCTATGGTAAGCCGCGGCTGCAAGAAAAAAAAGGCCGCTGAAGCCGGCCGAAAATAGCCAGCCTCTTCCAATCAGGCTCAATGCGTAGTTTACGGGAGGAGCGCCGCTGTTGAGCGACCAAACAAGGTGCGGCGAAACCGCTGCAAAAAATACCGCTGCCGCCGCCCATGGCAAGGGCGAAAGTAAATATCGGCGTCCGCCCGGATGAAAAAGGAGTGAAAGCGCGCACGTTAAAAGAAGTATGACCGCATAGTATTTAGAGAGAATTGCGGCCGCAGCAAACAGCCCAAAGAACAAGGCATCCCAAAGCTTCATGCAATCGACAGATTTTACGAAGAAGTATAAGGTCCATGGCCAGAGGGAAATAAGAATGGTGTTGGCGTTGTATTTGTAGGCTAGAAATGTATAGAATGGAGTGGAGAGCAATAGAAGAGCTGCGGCGTGCCTGGTCCGGCCGTTCACGAATAATCCGATGAGTTTCCATGCGCCAAACAGGCCAAGGGTGGCATTAAGTCCCTCAAGCAGGATAAAGGAGCCGTTTGTATTAGGAAACAAAAGAAACCAGGCACCTGCGATCCAAGCCCAAAAAGGCCCGTGCTGGTGATAACCCAGCCGAAACTCTTTTCCCCAGGCGTAGGCTTCGAGCACGTCGTGATGCAGCGATTTGTCGGCCCCGGCAATGGAAGCGTGCAGCGTCCAGGCGACAAGAAAAACGGCAAATCCCGCGGCCAGAACGAGGTTCCCGGGCCGGGATGCGGCAGAGGCGAAACGTTGATTGTAACCGCGGCTCAGGCTTAACGAGGGCGCAATGTCGTGCACACTGTCTCCAATCGGACTCATTGTGCCCCGCCCAGGTCAGCTTGCAACGCCCATGCCCCGCGCGTCAACCCAGCCCCTGTGGATAGAATGGTTGGCGTAAGCACCGGGTTGCCACCGCGCTCGCTACCATTTAGCGAAGCGTCATGATACACCGCTCGCCGAGACAAAAGTCCACTTCTATGAAAGTATCCCGATGGCGCCCTCCTCAGGCGTGGTGACACGCTTTGCCCCCTCCCCCACCGGCTTTTTGCATATTGGCGGCGCGCGCACGGCGCTGTTCAACTGGCTTTATGCCAAGCACACCGGCGGCAAGTTCCTGCTGCGCATCGAGGATACCGATCGCGCACGTTCCACCCAAGCAGCGATAGCCGCCATTATCGACGGGCTGAAATGGCTCGGCCTCGATTGGGACGGCGAGGTCGTGCACCAATTCTCGCGCGCGAAGCGGCATGCCGAGGTGGCGCGGGAGATGATCGGGAAAGGGAGTGCGTACCGGTGCTACGTGCCGCAAGAGGAACTCGAAAGGCGTCGAGCCGAGGCTGACGAGGCGCGAAAGGTCTTGGGCGAGGCAAAAGCGAAGCTCGCGAAATTGGGCAAGGACGCCGTCCCGGAAACCGCAGGCCCGCTCAATGCAGAGATTGCGCGCCTTCAGGCGGAGGCGGCGGACAAAGCCCGTGCCTTGCGCTCGCCTTCCCTCTATCGCGACGGCAAGAAACGTCCGCCAGAGAAGGACGCGCCGTTCGTCGTGCGGCTTCGTGCCCCCGAGGAGGGAGAAACAGTGGTCGCGGACCAGGTGCAAGGCCGTGTTACCTGGGCGAACAAAGATCTCGACGACATGGTGCTGCTGCGTTCCGACGGGACGCCCACCTATATGCTCGCGGTGGTGGTCGACGACCATGACATGGGCGTCACCCACATCATCCGCGGCGACGACCATTTCACCAATGCCGCGCGGCAATCGCAGATCTATAACGCCATGGGCTGGGATATTCCCTCCTTTTCGCATATCCCGCTTATCCACGGGCCGGACGGCGCCAAGCTTTCCAAGCGGCACGGCGCGCTCGGCGTCGAGGCGTACCGCGCCATGGGCTACTTGCCCGCCGCAATGCGCAATTACCTCGCTCGGCTCGGCTGGGGCCATGGCGACGACGAGATCTTCTCGACAGAACAGGCCATTGAGTGGTTCGACTTGCCCGCTATCGGCCGCTCGCCCTCGCGCTTCGATTTCGCCAAGCTCGAAAACTTGAACGGCGTTTATATCCGCAACACGCCGGACAAGGAGCTGGTCGCGCAGATCGAAGCCATCGCGCCGGAGATCGAGGCGGCGAAGGAGTTTTCGGGCAATATTACCAAGGCAGGCTGGGCCAATCTCAAAAAGGCGATGCCGGGACTCAAGGAGCGCGCCAAAACGCTGGTGGAGCTGCTCGTGGCCGCCCGTTATCTGTTTGTGAAGCGGCCCATCGATATCGACGAAAAGGCCGCCAAGCTTCTCGAAGGCGATGCGGGCAAGCATCTTGCCGCGCTGCATGAGCGTTTCTCGGCGCTTGAGGAATGGGAGCCAGCCACGCTCGAAGCCGCCACCCGCGCCTATGCCGAAGAGACCGGCGCCAAGCTCGGCAATGTCGCCCAGCCCTTGCGCGCGGCCCTCACCGGGCGCACCACCTCGCCGCCCGTATTCGACGTACTGCATGTGCTCGGCCGCCGCGAAAGCCTTGCGCGCATCGCCGATCGAGCGGATATTCGTAATGAGGCTGGCAAAGGCCAAGGGGATTCGCGATGACGGACATACCTGAGAATGTCGACCTGCGCTTCATAGCCATCCAGTTGCATCGCATGGACGGCCGCATCGGCAAGCTCGAAGCCAATATGAACGAGCGCTTCTTGCGGCAGGAAGCGGAGATCGCGCGGCTCCAGGCCGATGTGAGCGAGACCAAGGCCATTGGCCGCGAAGTTGCGCTGCGGCTTACCTTCATCGAGAAGCGGCTTGCCGCCGTGGAGCACGCCTAACCGGCGGTTTGGCGCCAGGGCGATGCGACTGAGTAGTTCGGGTGACTTGCGCTAAATTCGGGTAACTTGCGCTAAAATTGTGCGTATCTCGGGGGCGGCACTTGGAAGTTAGCTAGTCTATGCTGACTTGCTATCGGAGCCTTTTTGACGGGCTGGCTATCGAGGGTTGAGCTGCGTGCCTAACTCTTACGCGGCGCGCCGCAATTCAATTTCCGAAGAAGAAGAATGGGAAGCCTCCCTCCCGGCCGCGCGGCCGCCATCCCGCGCTTCTGCGCGACGAACGTCTGAGCGAGCCGTCGCCGGAGCCGCGATTGTGGCGGCCTGCTGTATGCCTTCCGATCGCGCTGCCGCCCTGCTGCGCACCCCGGTCGTCGCGGCTGGCGTCCCTCATCGCAATGCCGCCCTGCGGCTCGCCGCTCATGAACACAATGAAATCGGTGTCTTTTCCCACTTCGCCGCTGGGGCCCTCATCCGAGACGATCAGCGATGAGCGCGGCAAAACCAACTCCGAAATGCGGTCCATTGTCTCCTGCGGGACAACAAGACGATCCAGCGCGGCCTGGGCGCCGGCCACGTCCGCTGGGGCAGCCGGTTCGTTGCGCCGCTCCTTTGCGCTGCGCTGCTTCTCCGCCGCATAAGGCACGATATGGGTCGCATTCTTATACATTGATACCACGTTCCAACGCATGACGCCGCTCGTCCCCGTATAATTCAGGGCCGTGAAAACGAAGGTCCCGATGGGCCTACCGGGGTTGCGGATGCTGACGGGGCCTTCGAATACAGGTTCGTTACCTTTTCGAATATAGAGGCGCTGGGTTTTGCGGCTGATAAAGACCGATACTGGCGAGGTGTTCTGCTTCGCGGTCTCCGCCTCCTCGACGGCACGGTTCATCGCAGCTGAGGCAGCCTTGCTCTCTTCCTCCGCTTGCGCCGCGGCATCTAGCTTGGGCGCTGCCTGCACCTTGGCGGTCTCCAGCTGCGCCCGCGCAGTCTCAACCCTTGCGGCACTCTGGGACTTGGCCGCCGTCGCTTCGTACCTCTGCTGTGGCGAAACGGCAGTTTCCAGCGCACGCTCCGCTGCTTCGAGGTCCGCTTCCGCAACGGCAAGATCGGCTTTCGCCGCCTTTAGCGCGCCGGCCGCGGGCGCAGCATCGGCTTTTCTCTTTGCCGCCTCGGAACGCGCTTCCTTCTCACGCCCGATCGCCACTTGCGCTGCTGCGAGCTTGGCTGCTGCGATCGATCGAAGCTGCTCCTGAAGATCGGCTTGCGGCAGTATATCGGACCCATCCAGCCCCGGCCGCCCGGCGCGAGGCGTGAACAGCGAAGGCTGAGCAATGTTGGATGGCAGGATGCCCCTGCGTACCACGATCACCCTAAGGCCCAATCCGGAAAGCTCGTAGAGCTGCTTGGCAAAGCCATACGGCATCCGCACACAACCATGCGATGCGGCGTAGCCCGGCAATGGACCGGCATGCAGGGCCATGCCCGTCCAGGTAAGGCGCTGCATGTACGGCATGGATGCATCGTCGTAGAGATTGGAGTGGTGATCCTCTTCTTTTTGCACGATGCTGTAGATGCCGGCGGGGGTTTCGTGACCTGTTGTGCCAGTTGAAACCGGTGCTTCTAAAATCTTTGCCGTCGAATCGTAAATCGAGATACGCTGCTCGCTCAATGAAACGATTGCCAAGACGGGCGTACTTGGCACGTGGGACTGGACAGGGCGGTCCGGGCGTCTCGCGGACCGGGCATTCGCCGCCGGCAACCCGTCTACGGCAAACGCACCGAAGCTCGCGATGCCAACCGCAGCAAGCGTGTTGAGCAAGGTGGCTTTGGATTTCACCTGATCGGCCTCGCTTTTAAAGGTAGCAGCGGCAGCGGCCGGGCAGCGGTTTTTGTCCGCGGCCGTGAAGCTTGTTTAGATCGGAACCAGCCGTACATTGCGGCCACCATCCTTCACGGTATGAAGAAGAGTACTCCGCTTATAGGAGGACTAAATGGTGAAGGGGACTAAGCGGTCCCCTAGCGTTCTTGAATTCAACACTTGAGAATAAAAAAGGCTTAACAGTTAAACATATTGTAGACTTTGCATGGCGGTGTTCGCTTCCTAGCCACGCCATTCCATCCTCGAACGATGATGGGAGTGTGCCGAGGCTCAAAATCCGCCTGCTTCTCTTCTGGTGCCCTTGAAGTTGTGCGGCGAAAGTGCTTGTATCCGGCGTATGGCAACCGCCGGGCGGGAGAAAATATTGGGCGATGACATGGGCCCGGCGAAGGTCATGCTCATTCGCCATGCGGAAAAGCCCGACGGAACCGGAGCTGTGCACGGAGTCGATGAGGCCGGGCGCCCGGATCCCACTCAGCTTTCTGTGCGCGGCTGGCAGCGGGCGGGCGCCCTCGTGCGCTTCTTCGCTCCGGCCGGCGGGGCTTTTGCCGATGGTATTGCAACGCCTTCGGCCATATTTGCATGCAAGCCCTTCGGTGCCGCAAACAGCGTCCGGCCCTTCAGCACGGTATCGCCACTCGCCGCCGCGCTTGGCATCCCCGTGAACCATGACATCGGTAAGCGCGATGCCGGCGCTTTGCTCGAAGCGGTGAAAAGCAGCTCGGGCACCGTTCTCATTTGCTGGTCTCACAAACTGATGGGCGGCATTCTTCGCGGTCTTGCCGGCGGCGCGCCCGGCTTGCCGGACGAATGGCCGGCGGACCGCTTCGATCTCGTTTGGGTCCTCGACCGCGCAGGCGCCGGATGGACCTTTCACCAGGTGGCGCAACGGCTCCTCCCGGGAGACGCTTATCCCGCTGAGCAGAACCGCCGCGCCGACGGCGATGCGGGCCCCCACACCGCGATCGGCGCGGAAAGAAAAGGACTCACGGCCTCCATCGCCCTCTTCAAAACCTATCTGGCGCGGCGATACGCGAAAAAGGGCGTCTCCTAGATCCCGGCACGGCGCTGGAGGCGGCAGCGAAAGCGTTGCCGTCATAGTCGCAGCCTCCTTCCTACGCGGCCGGCCGCCTGGGGCTGGGCATCGTGCTGTGGACCGCCATGTGCGCGCCGGGAAGCCTAAGCCCGCCCGCCGCCGGCCGGAGAGACATTAGGCCACCGGCTGGAAGGGCGGCGCCGCCGCTGAAACACTCCGCAATGAACTGTGAATTGCGTTGCGCCGGCAGAATCGCGAACATTGGTGAAGCCCCCACAAAGGCTCATTCCCCCCCCAAGGACCCCGCCTCACCGGCGGGGTCTTCTTTTCTTGGCAACACCGGACGCCCTAGCGATTTATCGGGCCTCGTCTGCTTTCTGTTTAGCCAGTGAGATAGCGGCATACCGCTTCACCCGAGCTTCTGGATGAATTCCTCGACGCCAAGCAGAAATATGGCGGCGCCGCCGATCATAAGGTGAGAGACTGACGCCGCGAGAAGGGAATTGGTCCTAAGGAAAATCCAGCCCCAGAAAAGGCCCGGTACGAAGGCCGCCATCGCGAACCCCGCGCCAATGTGAGCATGGACGGCGGCAAAGACGAGATTTGAAACGGCAATGGACAAGCCGGCACGTTTGAATTCGCTTCCCTGCAGGAAGGCATAGAGCGGTGCTTGGACTCCGCAGCGCGCCACGAACTCTTGAACGGGGGTGAGAATGAGATAAACAGAGGCGGCAACCCAGTACCAGTAGGTGTTCGTGCCGTTCATGCCCCCGACGCGGATATCGGAGAAATTAATCACGGTGAGACCGTGCAACCGGGGAATGGTTACAATCAGGAGCCACTTTAGCGCCGCCAACATTGCGATAAATACAAGCGACCAGCTAACCGAAAAAATTAGTGCATGCCGCCAATTGTCGGTGCGAAGCCCAAAAAACACGGGCGGGAACCCGCTATATTCGATGACAGGGAAGAAAAAGGCTGCAAAAAAGACAATAATAATGGGGCTGAGCACGAAGTTGACTTCGAGAAGGCTTTCAAAACGAGGCAGCATGCTAAGCGACAGCGTGTAAAACGATAACATCGCGAGCGTGGTAATAACAACGGACCCGACCGCGTTCCGGTAGTGTGCGAATTCCGCTTCGTGCTCTAAGGCAACCACATGGGTTTCGAGCGAGTCGCGGACAAAGGTCGAAAGATATCGCCTAAGCTCAGTGACCAGGACATTCTTGATATGGGCCGCGGGCGAGCCGGGAGACTTTTTCAAATCCACAATCGCGACGGTAAGGGGCGTTTTTGCCATCACCCTTATTGGCAAAGGCTTGCCGTCGAGTAGCGATATCCAGCCAATAATATCGTGTTTGCGCCGAACCTCGAGTTCGTATTCGAGGGCCTCGCCGCCCAGCGGCGAGCGCCCCTTCTTATACAAGACCGCCTCTCCCTCGACAATGACGTAGAACTGGCAAGAGGAAGGAGAGTCTTCCTCTATGACGATATCGCCCGCCCTGTAATCGGCATAGGTCAGGAGCTGCTGCAGCTGATCCACATGCGCCGGGCTTAGGCGCGAGAACAGCGGAATGTCGCGGATTGTGATGCGGTTCAGCATGATCGGCTTTTGCACGTAATGTCTATCGTTGCCGCCGCAAGGCGGCGGTCGTCGGAATCGACGAATTCGTAAACGGTACGTTAAAGGCTGGATCGAAAAGCGGCGCAGTTCGCCAGAATTTATTCTTGTTCGCTGCACAATCGTGCACTTCCCTTCAGGCCGATATGAACCTTTAAATCGAAGGGAGCCAGAGATATGACAGTAACACCAAATGATTTTGAGACTATCTCCGCCGTCACTCTTGGCAATTACAGCTGCATTACCGCTTTACCCCCAAAGTACGCCCGGAAAAAATGTAAGCGGCTTCTCCGGTAAGACGTAACGCAAAACGAAAACTTAGAGTTCGCTTTTGATTCCATCGAAAGGCGGACAGGCTGTAGGAGTAGGAGGCTGCTTTTTAACTAATAACCTTCCGCTACCGTCCTGCGCCGATATTGGAAAGGTGAAACCCTTTGGCGGTCCGCCACAAAAATGGCGAGGCACTTCGGTGCCCCGCCTGGTTTTCCTATCGTGTGCGTGGGCGCATCGTCCAAAAACGGCCGGCGCCTTCGCGTCCTTAGCCCTTGTTCAAAACCTTCGCCACCTTGTTGGGACGCAGGCGGTAGGCGTCCGGCATGCCCGAGCCGAGCAGCGGCTGCAGATAGGTCCGGAAGGCTTCGGTGACGTTCGTGCCGCACGGCGAAATGAGTTCGTCTTCCATCACGCGGGTCTTGCCGGCGACGTTCTCGAGCGGAACCAACTCATAATCCACCGAGTAGTAGCCGGTGCGCTTGATGGCCACAGAGCCGTCGCGGTTGCCCCACATGGCGTATTGCACAGCCTTTTCACCCACCTCGCGCGCCTCGCGCTGGTCGACATCGGAGACGCAGCCGAGGAACGAGCGTTGCAGATAGCCGAACGTGTCGCCACGCACGCGCTTGATGCCGAGCTTGCCCTTGATCTCTTCGCACAACAGATCGGCCAGCGCGCCAGTGCCGGACAGCTGGACGTTGCCATGCGCGTCATGCTCGACTTGAGCCGCCAGCTTGGTGATGATCGGCGCGCCGGAAGCGTCGTGGATGCCTTCGGAGACCGCGATAACGCAGCGGCCGAGCCTGTCGTAGGTTTCCTTCACGCGCGTGAGGAACTTTTCGACCTCGAAGGTGCGCTCGGGAACGTAGATCAAATGCGGGCCATCTTCGGGAAACTTCTTGCCGAGCGCCGAAGCGGCGGTGAGAAATCCGGCATGGCGGCCCATCACCACGCCGATATACACGCCCGTCAAAGCGGCGTTGTCGAGATTGGCGCCCGCGAATGCCTGCGCGACGAAACGGGCCGCCGAAGGAAAGCCCGGCGTGTGGTCGTTGCCGACAAGGTCGTTGTCGATGGTTTTCGGGATATGGATGCTGCGCAGCGGATAATTGGCCTTTTTCGCCTCCTCGCTGACGATGCGTACCGTATCGGAGGAATCGTTGCCGCCGATATAGAAAAACGCGCCGATCTCGTGCGCGCGCAACACTTGGAAAATCTCCTGGCAATACTTGGCGTCTGGCTTGTCGCGGGTCGAGCCCAGCGCCGACGACGGCGTGCATGCAACCATTTCAAGATTGTGGCTCGTCTCCTGCGTCAGGTCGATCAGGTCTTCGTTGACGATGCCGCGCACGCCGTGATGGGCGCCGTAAACGCGGGTCACGTTGGAAAACCTGCGGGCTTCAAGCGCAACCCCGGCAAGCGACTGGTTGATGACGGCGGTTGGCCCGCCACCCTGGGCGACCAAAATTTTTGTCGGTTTCATGAGCACTCCCTCTCCTGTCCAAGTTTTTTTGCAATCTAGCGAACGCCAATACCAAAGGCAACCACGGTGCTTATCGGGACTGCCGGACACAACGCCACACGAAGCGCGCATATTGGCTCGCGCCGGGGCAACGGCGTTAACGGCCTCGGTTAACGGGCCGCTTCGCGAAAGCCTTCCTTAAGGCTTAATCTGCACCTTGTTTTATATTTAACGGACTTTTTAGAGTCGCGATTCGCGGGCGAAAACGCGAAAAATCGCGCGTTTTCCGGCGGGAAGAAATGCGAATCCGGCGCCGTTAACCATCGCCCCGTTTACCATGGCCGCCCCTATCGCCGGGGCCGGCGCCCCTACGCGCAAACTCCTCCGTTGCGTCGAGCCGGAACCAATCGTGGCCGCGCGGCCCGATGCCGAAAGGAAAGCGCCGCTCTTGCGTTTGCCCGCAATCGCGCGGCGGATTGGCACTCTGAAAGCAACGGGCGGGATGCAAATTCCCGCCTGCAGCGCCATTCTCAGCTGCGATGAAGCACGAGGACCGCAGCATGACAGTGGCGTTGAACACAGAACCGGACCTCCGCTGGGAGGCCCTTGCGGGGCGCGACAAAACGGCGGACGGGCAATTCGTCGTTGGCGTGATAACGACGGGCATTTATTGCCGGCCCGGTTGCCCATCGCGGCTGCCGAGGCGCGAAAATGTCCGCTTCTTTGCCACGAACGAAGAGGCGGAGCGTGCCGGTTTTAGACCCTGCAAGCGCTGCAAGCCGGATGGCGCTTCCATAGAGCAAGAGCTTACCGCCGCCGTCGCCAAGGCGAGCGCGCTGATCGAGGCGGCCGAAGGCACGCCGGATTTCGAGGCCATCGCCAAGGCCGTGGGCCTCAGCCGCCATCACTTCCACCGCGCCTTCAAGCGCATCGCGGGCGTCACGCCCGGCGCGTATTACAAATCGCTGCGCGAGGGCCGCGCGGTTGCCGGCCTGAAAGCCGGCGCGAGCGTTACCGAGGCGATCTACGATGCGGGTTACGGCTCGGCGAGCCGCTTCTACGAGATGCTGGCGCCGAAGCTTGGGCTGAAGCCGGCCGCGTTCGCGAAAGGCGGAGCGGGTGAAATTATCCGCTTTGCCGTGGGCGAATGCTCGCTTGGCAGCATCCTCGTCGCCGCGACCGGCAAGGGCATCTGCGCCATCGAGCTGGGTGGCGATCCGGAAGACTTGGTAAAAGCCTTGCAGGATCGCTTTCGAAAGGCTGAACTTGTGGGCGGCGATGCGGGCTTCGAGGAGATCGTCGCGCGGGCCGTTGGCCTTGTGGAACAGCCTGCGCGGGGGCTCGGCCTGCCGTTGCATGTGCGCGGCACAGCTTTCCAGCTCAAAGTCTGGGAAGCGCTGCGCGGCATCGAGCCGGGGCGGACGGCGACCTATAAAGAGGTGGCCGCCATGACCGGGTTTCCGCGCGCGGTCCGCGCAGTCGCAGGGGCCATCGCGAGCAACAAAATTGCGGTGGCCATTCCATGCCACCGGGTGGTGCGCACCGGCGGCGCACTCTCGGGCTACCGCTGGGGCGTCGAGCGCAAGGCCGCACTTTTGGCGCGCGAACGTGGCGAGTGAATGCGAGCCTGAGCCGCGCAGCGTGCCGGCCTCGCCGGGAATGCCCGGGAGGCTTCATGACAGCAAATCTGGGCAGCTGAATCTCCAGGACGGGACGCATCGTCGAGGCCATAAATTCGCCGGGAGAAGCAGGGGCCGTCCGGCCGGTATTTTTGAACGACATGGAATTTCGAGGCACAAGTTCAGGAGGAGATTCGCCGCGCCGGCGCGTTGCCTTTTTAGGCCATGCACTCAGCCGATCATCCCGAGGCACCGCCGCAATTCGGCTATAACATCGAGCGCCCGCGCAGGCTTGGACAGCACCGGGAAACCGGAATATGCCTCAGGCCGGTGCTCGTGACAGTAAGCTGTCACGGTCACGAACGGCGTGCCGCGCGACCGAAGCTCATGCGCGACCGGTTCCGAGGTTTGCCCCCGGCCGAGGTGGACATCCAGGATGGCCGCATCGCACCCTGCTTGAGCGAGGAGAGCCAGCGCCTTGGCGGCCGATGCAGCCGGCCCGACGACCGAAAATCCCGCGCGCTCTATGTGCCCCTTCAGGTCGAGGGCGAGCAAAGCATCGTCTTCAACGATCAAGATGCGTGCGCCCGTCACTTCCTTATCCTCAGTCAGTCCGTCACCCAGCCATCGGCGCCTGCGCCGTCCGGCTCTATAACATTTGCGGCCGGACATGCAAGGCGCCATGTTACGCCGCCCGGCGGATAATCCAGCGTCACGCCGGCGCCGAGCTGAGCTTCCGGCACATGCGCGATAACCGTCGTACCGAAGCCCTGGCGGGTTGGCGATACCACAATAGGTCCACCGCTTTCCATCCAGCTTAGATGAAAGGTTTCATCGCGTGCGATATCCCAGGCGATACTTACCTTGCCCCGTTCGTTGCTCAGCGCCCCATACTTGCCAGCATTTGCCGCCAGCTCATGCAGCGCCATCGCAATCGGCTGCGCCGATTCGGCGGCAATGTGCAGCGGCGGTCCAGCTATGTCGATGCGGCTGCCGATGACGCCCTCGAAGTGCGCCAGCTGGGCGCGCACCAAATCCCCTAGCTCGACGCCCTGCCACTGGCTCTTGACGAGAAGGTCCTGATTAGCGGCAAGCGCCTGGACGCGTTCAGAAAAGCGGGCGATGAAGTCCTCGCATCCCAAGGCTAGGGTTTGCGAGGCGATGGCCTGCACGACACCCAGCATGTTCTTCGAACGGTGATTGACCTCGCGCAGCAGCAGCTGGATCTTCTCCTCGCGCCGCTTGCGTTCGGTGATGTCGCGAACGATGCCCGTGAAAAAGCGCTTCCCGCCGGCCTGCCATTCGGCGACGGAAAGATCGGCTGCGCGCAGGGAGCCATCCTTGCGGCGAGCCCGTACCTCACGGCCGATCCCGATGATCTTGCGCTTGCCGGTGCGCAGGTACGCCGAAATATAGGTACCGTGGAGCGAACGGTCCGGCTCTGGCATCAGCATAGAGACGTTCTTGCCAGCTAATTCGCTCGGGGCATAGCCGAATAAACGCTCCGTCGCCGGATTGATGGATTGGATGATGCCTTTCTCGTCGATGACGATGATGGCATCGACGGCTGTGCGAACGATGGCGCTAAGCCGCTCCTCGCTCTCGCGCAGCGCTTCTTCGGACCGTTTAAGCTCGTCCACGTCGGTATTGGTACCGAACCAACGCACCACCCGCCCTTCCGCGTTCTTGAGCGGCTGTATGCGGGTAAGAAACGGCCGGAACAGCCCATCGGCGCCACGCAGGGGGAAAATCATGTCGAACGGCTCGCCGGTGGCAATCGATGCCTTCCAGCGCTCCAGCACCGCCGGCAGCGTCTCCGGGTTATGGACGCTCTGCCAGCCCCAGCCTTCCATCTGTCCGGGCGTCGTGCCGGTGTATTCATACCAGCGGCGATTGTACCAGGAGATCCACCCATCGGCGTTGGCCATCCAGGCCAATTGCGGAATGGCGTCGGCCAGGGAGCGGAACTGCTGCTCGCTCTCACGCAATGCCGCCTCGGTTCGCTTGCGCTCCGTGATGTCGCGAAGCACGCCCTGGAAGCACCCATCGGGGAGCTGACGGCCCATGAGCTCGCCAGTAAATACCGAGCCGTCCTTTCGCCTGAACCGCCATTCGTCGCACTGGATCTTACCTTCAGCGAGAGAGGCTATCTTCCCTGGCAGCTTCTCAATCTGCGCCGGATCGAGCACATCGAGAAAAGTGCTAGCCAGCACTTCCTCGCGCGTCATCCCCAGCATCGCACATCCGGCAGGATTCACGTCGATATAGCGTCCATCTGGGCTAGCGACGAAGATGCCGTCGGTCATCTGCTCCACGAGCCGGCGGTAGCGCAGCTCGCTCCCGCGCAAGGCCTCTTCCGCACGCTTGCGCTCGGTGATGTCGCTGAACACCACGATCAGGCCGGTGATCTGGCCGCCATGATCGCGCAGCGGGGTGATGGTGTAGATCACATCGAAGAATGTTCCGTCCTTGCGGATGAATACGTCTTCGTGATCTTTCAAGGGCTTTCCGTGCATGAGCACCTGGAAGCCGTCGCATTCGCAGGAAGGAAATGGCCGCCCATCGCGATAATGATGATGGGTCATGTCGTGCATCTTCTTGCCGCGCAATCCGGCAAAGCTCCAGCCGAAGAGTTCCTCGGCGGCCGGGTTCATGAAGGTGACCAACCCTTGCGTGTCGATCGCATACAGCCCCTCGCCCAGGGATTTCAGGGCAGCTTCGTTAAAAGTTGCTAGCTGGCGCAATTGCCGCCGTTCGCTCTCGCGCAGCGCCTCCTCGGCCCGCCTGCGCCCGCTAATGTCGCGCGCGATCTTGGCGGCGCCTATAATCCCGCCGCGTCCATCCAGGACAGGAGAGACGGAGACAGATACATCGATAGGGCTGCCATTCTTGTGGAGGCGGATAGTATCGTAGTGTTCGACACGCTCACCCGCGGCAATCCGCGCGAGAATACGGTCCTCCTCCTCCTGCCGGCCGGGGGGGATGAGGATGCGTACCGGTTTTCCGATAATCTCCTCTAGGCGATAGCCGAATAGGCTCTCAGCAGCAGGGTTGAAGCTCGTCACCACGCCATCGCCGGTCTTGCCTACAATGGCATCGGTGGAGGAGGAGACGATGGCGGCGAGCCAGTTTGTGGCTTCCTCCGGTCGCTGCAAACCGGTGTTTGGCCTCACTAATTCCTCCGGTGAGTCCCTCGTGTCCGTCATCCCTGTGCATCGAAACATTGAGCCGGCAACACGATATCTTTGCCGTTTAGCTCGTTGAGAGTGGCATCATACGCATATCGGCTCCAAGCATTCAAGGCGTTGCTTACGCCGGCTTCATGGGCCCCGGCCTACTTTTGGCTAACTTACAGTTGTGGCCCATCGCGGCTGAAACTTATAAATTTGTGAAAGAATAAACCGAGGTTAACGATGTGTAAACGCGAGCAGGCCGCCGGCGATGGTGGCTATTTCGCGAGCTGGGCTTCGAGGAACGTCCGGATCGTCTCGCGCGGCACCTCATGGGCGACGAACGCCTCGCCCATCTTGCGCAGGAGGATCAGCGTCATCTCGCCGTCCCTCACTTTTTTGTCCTGCTCCATGAAGGTCATGAGGCTTTGAAGATCCGGCATGCGGCCAACCTGCGCGTGCAGCGCGTTGAAATCCGTGGCGAAGCCGCACCTTACGAGATGCTGCTCCAGGCGCTGCGCAACCGAGGCGTCGCAGAGGCCTTGGGCTTCTGAAAACTTGGCCGCCAGCACCATGCCGAGCGCCACGCCCTCGCCATGCAGCACATCGCCCGAATAGCCGGCCCAAGCCTCGACCGCATGGCCGAAGGTGTGGCCGAGGTTCAAAAGCGCACGGTCGCCGGTTTCGAGTTCGTCGCGCGCCACGATCTCGGCCTTCATCTGGCAGCTTCGCTCGATGGCGCGGGTCAGCGCACCGGGCTCGCTCGCGAACATGTGCGCCCGGTTCGCATCGAGCCAATCGAAGAACGCCGCATCGCCCAGCGCACCATATTTTACGATTTCGGCATAGCCTGCCCTAAATTCGCGGGCGGACAGTGTGTCGAGCGTCTCGAGATCCGCCAGCACCAGCGAAGGCTGATGAAAGGCGCCGATAAGGTTTTTGCCGTGGCGCGAATTGATGCCGGTCTTGCCGCCGACGGAGGAATCGACCTGCGACAGCAGCGTCGTCGGGATTTGCACGAGCCGCACGCCGCGCTTGAGGATGGAAGCTGCGAAGCCGGCGAGGTCGCCGATCACGCCGCCGCCAAGCGCGATCACGGCGTGCCGCCGTTCGATGCCTCGATCCAGCAGCGCGCCGCACACCCGTTCAAGCTGCGCGAAGCACTTGGAGCCTTCGCCCGATGGCACGAAGCATATCTCCCCCAACAGAAGCCCGTATTCGGCGAGGCTGCGCTCGAGTTCAAGCGCATAGCCGCTCACCGCTTCGTCAGCCACGAGGGTAAAGCGCGCGCCGGGAAGGTTATGCGAAAGGTGCTTCGCCGCGCAAGCGAGCAGGCCCGCGCCGATGAGGATGGGATAGCTGCGCGTGCCAAGCGTGACTTCGACCGTGCTGATTTTGCTTTCGGATGCCGCGCTGGCCGTCATGGCTCCCTCTCATTTTGAACTTGCGCCGCGGCGCACTCTTCTTTGCGGTTTGCGCCGGTCCCGGCAAGATAGGAAGCAAGCAGCGCTAGCGCCTCCTCCACGACAGTCTCATGGGGCGCGTCGCGGCTTTCGAGAACGAGATGGGCTTCGGCGTAGTATGGTGCCCGCTCCTCCAGTAGCCGCGTCAAGACCGCCCGTGGATCGGGCGTCTTCAGCAAAGGCCGGTTATCGCGGCGCGAAACGCGGTGCAGCAAGAGTTCGACCGGCGCCCTAAGCCAAATCGAAATGCCGCTATGTGCGATTGCAGCGCGGGTCTTCCCCGAGATGACAGCGCCGCCGCCTGTCGCAAGCACCTGCGGACCGGCCTGCAACAGCCGCTTAATGACGCGTTCCTCGCCCTCGCGGAATTCGGGCTCGCCGTGGTTACGGAAAATTTCCTCGACCGTCATGCCGGCGGCTTGCTCGATTGCCGTATCGGCGTCGTTGAACGGCAATTCGAGCACGTTCGCAAGGCGGCGGCCGATGGACGACTTTCCCGATCCCATCATGCCTACGAGGACGACGCTCCGCTGCCCGAGCGCGCCGCGCACGGTCCGGGCCATCTGTTTTGCCGTGGCGCTTTCGCTTTCCGCCGTCACAAACCGCTCACTTTGCAAGCTCAAGACTCATAAAGCCGCAACTTATGCTTTCAGGGTACCCTTGACAACGGGCGCGAAGAACGGCAGCCATGGATGACAACCTGGCCGGAGGCCATATGCCGACTCTTATCCGCTTCTTGACCGTTGTGGGGCTCATCGCCGGTTTGTTCTACGGCTCCATGTTCGTGCTGGCAAACTTCTTCGAGCCCCATCAGCGGGAAATGACCAAATCGATCCGCGACGCCAAAGTTAGATAACATGGCACGCCCGGCCGCACATCGCGCACAGCCGGAGGACGAAGCGCCGATCGAGGCGTTCTTGCATATGATGCGCGCCGAGCGCGGCACCTCGTTCAATACGATCGCGGCCTATGCGTCCGACCTGCGCGAAATTTCAAAGTTCTTGGGCGGGCGCGGTGAAAACTTTCTCTCCTGCGAAAGGCCGGGCCTGGAAGCTTTCTTTGCAGACCGGGCGAAGGACGGGCTTAGCGCCAATTCAGCCGCCCGCAAGCTCTCCTGCCTCAAGCGATTCACCCGGTTTCTGACTGCCGAGGGCAAGCGCACAAGGGATCCGGCCCTCCTCATAGACGGCGCGAAAGCAAAGCGCCGCTTGCCCGTGACCCTTTCGTGCGGTGAAGTCGAAATGCTTCTGAACACGGCCCACGAAGCCGCGGCCACCGCCACCCCGGCGCCTGCGCGGCTGCGCGCTTTGCGGCTCGCTTGTCTCTTGGAACTGCTCTACGCCACCGGCTTGCGTGTCTCCGAACTCGTCGGCCTTCCCGCGGCCGCGCTGAAAGGCGACCGGCTGATGCTGACGGTGAAAGGCAAAGGCGGCCGCGAGCGCATCGTGCCCTTGCACGGAAAGGCGCGCGAGGTGCTCGACAATTATATCGAGGCAACCCGGCCCGCGCAGGCAAGCTTTCTTCCCGGGCCGAAATGGCTGTTCCCCTCTTGGGGTGAGGGCGGCCATTTCACCCGGCAAAAATTCGCCCGCGACCTGAAAGCGCTCGGTGTCCGTGCGGGCCTCGACGAGGAGCGGCTATCGCCGCACGTCCTGCGTCACGCGTTTGCATCCCACCTCCTCGACCGCGGCGCCGATCTGCGCGTCCTGCAAACCCTGCTCGGTCACGCCGACATCTCCACCACGCAGATCTATACCCATGTGATGGAGGAGCGGCTCAAACAGACGGTGTTCGATTTTCATCCGCTCAGCGATAAGGCCGGAAGCTAGCCGTCGCCCTGCTAGAGAGAGAATCCGGCCGCCCTCTTACACCCGCGCTTAAGAAACCGGTCAAGCTAAAGCAGAAAATAGGAGCTAGATATAAAAACTAGCGCACGGCGGCCGCGCTACAATCTTAATCTGCGCACTTAGTATCTTGCGACAAACCGTTACAAACAAAAAAGTGATCTTCCTGCCTTCTGCAAAAGGCAGCGCACGAGTGTTAATATGCCGTTAAGTACGGTATGTACGGCAATTTCAATTTGCCCGAAAATCGTCTGTACTTTTGGCTGAGAAAAAGGTGCGTCGTTCAACTAAGGAACGGAATGTACATGAAAATAAGGCACTCGATTGCCGTGGCCGCAGCCGCGTTGGGATTAGCCCTTGCCGCACAAGCCGCCTCGGCAGGCTCCGTCGCTCAAGACGCATCGGCTCTTGGGGGCAAAGCGGATAGCTCCGTTATTTTGGTCCGCGGCGGCGGTCACGGTGGTGGCGGTCACGGCGGTTTCCGTGGCGGCGGTTTCCGCGGCGGTATGCACGGTTTCCGTGGCGGGCGCGCGGGCTTCCGTGGCGGACGTGGATTTAGGCGCGGCGGCCGTTGGTACGGCGGTGGCTGGTACGGCGGGTATCCGTGCGTATGGCCTTATTCCTATCCATATTGCTACTACTAATCGATCCATCTGGAACGTGCAGGAGGGCCGCGCCTGCGGCCCTCTTTCTGCTGGCGGCCGCGCAAGGCGCTCCGGCTTTGCGGGAAACTTTACTAGCGTAAGATGCGCCTAACCTGCTTACGGGGAACCTCCGGGGACGGTAACACCGGCATCCTTTAACCGCCGGATAGCCACAGTTGCGAACCACCGGGACAGATTGCCCGGATCGAGCCCCGCAAAGCGATCCGCCATGCTAAGGCAACGCCTGGCCGGACGAAGGCGCGGCGGGATCGCCCCCTGGGAATCGCCCGCCATTGAAAAGGGTGCGGATCAGGTCGATCCCAAAATGCACGGCGAGCGCGAAGCCGGCGAACACGATCAGATTGGGCCAGAGCATGATATCCAGCCAAACCATGGTGCTATCGGGCAAGCCCAAAAATGAAATCTGCTCGCTGACATGCTTGCTGCCAGCAAGGAGGTCTCTCATGGTCACCGGGAAATCTATCGCGGTATAGGTGAAAGCGCCCAAGGCGAGGAACAGCCGTAAGGCAAATCCGGATAGCGAGCGGAGAAAATTCATGGGCTGCCTCTCGAATGCTTAGGGGGTGCGGTGCGTGGTTTAGCGGCTTGCGATTTTCAATGAAGAATTCCCGGTTGGGTTCTATGCTTTTTTACGGAACGGAATGGATTTGTGAAGCGCAACCTCTTTCTTTGGTGTAGCGGCACGGTGGCCGGCCGCAAGCTTTACACTTAGGAAAGGGTTGGGCGGCGTGTGCCGGCGTGCTATGGTGCAGCGCAGCAGCGCATTTATTGGATTAAAGGTTAGAACCGGCCCAGCCATGCCCGACCAGCCCTGGATTTTCCGCACCTATGCGGGGCACTCGACCCCCAAAGCGTCAAATGAGCTTTATCTCAAGAACCTTGCCAAGGGGCAAACGGGCCTCTCCATCGCCTTCGATCTGCCGACCCAGACGGGCTACGACGCGGACCACCCGCTCGCCCGCGGCGAAGTCGGCAAGGTGGGCGTTCCGGTCGGTCATCTGGGCGATATGCGCGCGCTTTTGCACGGCATCCCGCTCGACAAGATGAACACCTCCATGACGATCAACGCAACGGCCGCTTGGCTGCTGTCGCTGTATATCGCCATGGCCGACGAGCAGGGCGCGGACCGCAAGGCGCTGACCGGCACGGTTCAGAACGACATCATCAAGGAATATCTGTCGCGCGGCACCTATGTATTTCCGCCGCAGCCCTCGATGCGGCTGATCAAGGACATCGTGGTTTTCAGTTTCCGCGAGGTTCCGAAATGGAACCCCACCAATGTATGCTCGTACCATCTGCAGGAGGCGGGCGCCACGCCAGTGCAAGAGCTGGCCTATGCGCTCGCCATCGCCGAGGCGGTGCTCGACACGGTGAAGGACAGCGGCGAGGTCTCCCCGGCCGAGTTTTCGGACGCGGTTGCGCGTATTTCGTTTTTCGTGAATGCGGGCGTGCGCTTCGTCACCGAGATGTGCAAGATGCGCGCCTTCGTCGATCTCTGGGACGAGATTTGCGAAAAGCGCTACGGCGTGACCGATCCGAAGCTGCGCCGCTTCCGCTACGGCGTCCAGGTCAACTCGCTGGGGCTCACTGAGCAGCAGCCAGAGAACAACGTCTATCGCATCCTGCTTGAGATGCTCGCGGTCGTGCTCTCGAAAAAAGCGCGGGCGCGCGCGGTGCAGTTGCCGGCCTGGAACGAGGCGCTCGGCCTGCCGCGCCCCTGGGATCAGCAATGGTCCATCCGCATGCAGCAGATTGTGGCATTTGAGACCGATCTCCTTGAATATCAGGACATTTTCGACGGCAGCCACGCCATCGACGCCAAGGTCGAGGAGCTGAAGCGCGAGGCCCGCGAGGAACTTGCCCGCATCCAGGAGATGGGCGGCGCCATTGCCGCCGTCGATTCGAGCTACATGAAGCAGCGGCTCGTGGAAAGCAACGCGGCGCGGCTCCGCAAGATCGAGACCGGCGAACTTACCGTTGTCGGCGTAAATAAGTTCCGGGAAACCGAGCCTTCGCCGCTTTCCGCCGGCAGCGATGGCGGCATTCAGACGATTCCGGAGGGAGTGGAGCGCGAGCAGGTCGAATCGCTCAAAGCCTGGCGTGCGGCGCGCGACAATGCTGCCGTTGCGGCCACGCTGAACGAGCTTCGCGCCGCCGCCCAGGAGGGCCGTAACATCATGGAGCCCTCCATCGCGTGTGCCAAGGCGGGCGTCACCACCGGAGAATGGACCGGCACGCTGCGCGAAGTGTTTGGCGAATACCGCGCGCCCACGGGCGTGTCGCGCGCCGCGGCCCAGATCGGCGGCGAAGGGCTCGCCGAGGTCCGCGCCGATGTGAACCGCGTTTCGGCCAAGCTCGGGCGGCGGCTGAAATTCCTGGTCGGCAAGCCCGGCCTCGACGGCCATTCCAACGGCGCCGAGCAGATCGCGGTGCGCGCGCGCGACTGCGGCATGGAGGTCGTTTATGAGGGCATCCGGCTGACGCCCGCGCAGATTGTGAACGCCGCGCTTGAGGAGAGCGTGCATGTCGTGGGCCTGTCGATCCTGTCGGGCAGCCATGTGCCGCTGGTGCGCGATATCATGGAGCGGATGCGCGCGGCCGGCCTCGGGGGCATCCCCGTTGTCGTCGGCGGCATCATTCCGGCCGAGGACGAGCCAATCCTGAAGGAAGCCGGCGTCGCGGCGATCTACACGCCCAAGAACTTCCAGCTGAACCAGATCATGGCCGGTATTGTGAAGCTCGCCGACCCGGAGTCCAGAACCCCCTAAGCTGGTCACAAAGATACCCGGCAACTGTTCCGCTCAGGTGCGCTAATCCGCGAAGGCGCTGTCGAGCCCAGCGAAGAAATCGGAAACGGCAAGCTCGATCCCCGGCGGGTCGAGCCTCAGCCGGCCACCCTCTCTGGCAATGCGGCTTTTGAGCACTTCGCCTTCGTCGCGGCTGTGCAGGAGCCGGGATCCTGTTCTCGATGAATAGGATGATGTAATGCCGCACGCCTGGATGGCGGAAATAGCTGGCGCATTACGTCTGTTTCCAGGGGATCGCCGGCGCCGCCGGTGGCGTCCTTGGCTATCGCCCGGAACGAGGCTCTGCGGGTATCATCGTCACGGTCAGACGATGGTCGTAGTATACTTAGGCGAGAGTCTTGAATTAAGCTGTTTTTTTGCCAGGGGGCATTTCAAATGGCTTGGGCCGAAATCAATGGTTACGCCGCCTCAGCCGCGGTACTTGCAACCTTCCTCATGAGCACGATGATTCCGCTTCGTTCGGCCGCTCTCGTCAGCAACGTGCTATTTATATCTTACGGCTATTTCGGTAATATTCTTCCAGTTTTAATTCTTCACGCAATACTTTTTCCCATCAATCTGCACCGGTTGATTCAGTGCAGGCGTCTCATCGAAGATGTGCGCAAGGCGCAGTGCGATGAAATCCCTATGAATAGTCTGCTCCCCTACATGAAAAAGCGCAGCTACTCCGCCGGAGAATTCCTAGTTCGCAAAGGAGAACAAGCAGACCGTCTCTATTATCTGAGCGAGGGGGAGTTAGAAATAACCGATTACGGTAAGAAGCTCGGACCCGGAGCGATTGTGGGAGAGATTGGCGTCTTTGCGTCCAAGCAGGAGCGCACCGCGACAATTCAGTGTGTCACCGGCTGCTCCGTGTATGAGTTGACGGAAGGCATGGCTAAGCAATTGTTTCTTCAGGATCGCTTGTTCGGCTTTTGGATTCTTCGCCTTATTATTAATCGACTTTCTGAAAATAACAGGCATTTACTACAAGATTTCAAAGGAGCCGGCCCCGCACCGGCTGCCGAGCGACCTGTTGTCTAATGTATCCCGGCAGGAGGCGGCTATCGCCCGGAACGAGGCTTGCCATATCCACAAGATTTCGAAGGTTTTCAGCCTGAGCCAATACCAGAAGTGGCGATCCTATCGGCAAGCGGCTCCCTCGTCTGCGGAAAATTTGCAGCTCCATTTATCACGCCTTTTGAATTATTGAACTGTTGTCTACCTCAAACGTGGGTGTTCCACTGCTGCTGGACAGTAGGGCATGCAGCGTTTACTCTAAGTTAACACTTTGCGCCACGAATGACGCAAGCTTGGCTTTATTGAGGGATGCTATGCAGGTCCTTCGTTACATTCTGAGCTATCTCTTCTTGCTTTCGATGTTGCCCCTGCCCGCACTCGCCAATGACTGGCCGGATTGCAAACTCAGCGCGCCCGATATCCGCATTGCGGCGTGCACCCGGATTATCAGGAGGGGCAGCTGGAATCAGCGCGATTTGGCGCCGGCGTTCCGGAGCCGGGCGTTGGCTTACCGGAGACAAAAAGACAAGGACAAGGCTATTGCCGACCTACATGAGGCGATGCGCATCGATCCCGGCGGCGCAGCCTACGTTCGCGGTCTCATTTATTACATTGAAGAAGATTATGACCGGGCGATTGCCGAGTTCGGCGCCGCCATCGAAGCCGACCCTAGAAATGCCGCTATCTATAATAGCCGCGGAAACGCGTATAGCGCAAAGGGCGAGCGCGATCTGGCGATTGCCGACTTTAGCGAGGCCGTTCGCATCGAGCCAGACTTTGCACTGGCGCTGAGCAACCGCGGCAACCTTTACCGCGTCAAGGGAGATTTCGAAGCAGCCATCGCCGACATCGGTAAAGCGATACAACTGAAGCCGAATTATTCTGTAGCCTACTATCACCGGGCGGGCGCTTATGGACGAAAGGGAGAGTTCGACGCCGGCATCGTGGACTGCGATAGGGCAATCCAGCTCGACCCGCAATACGCTGAAGCCTACAATTATCGGGGTTATCTTTACTATCGCAAGCGCGATTACGATAGGGCGATCGCCGACACGAGCAAGGCTATCGGGCTTAAGCCGGAGCTTGCCAATGCTTATAACGACCGGGGCCTTGCCTACGCCGCGAAGCGGGATCGCGTGCGGGCGCTCGCCGATTACAATAAGGCGATTGAACTCAACCCGAAATTCTCTTTTCCCTACAACAATCGGGCCTTAATCTATCTTGTCAAGAATGAGGTAGACCGGGCGATAGCTAGCTACGGCAAGGCTATCGAACTCGATCCCAAATACGCTATTGCTTATTACAGTCGCGGGAAGGCTTACGAAGGAAAAGGAGATATTGACCGTGCGCTCGCCGATTACCGCAAAGTCCTGGACTTGCCGGCGTTGACGAATACTGACGAGCAAAGAAAGGAAATCGTTCGCCAGCGTATTGCCGCACTCGCCCAGGCGCCGCGGGGCGCGGAGGCGGAACGTTCCAAGCCAGCTTTCACTGCCCGGCGTGTCGCGCTCGTCATTGGCAACTCGAACTATGCTCACGCGGGCATACTGAGCAATCCGAAGAACGATGCAGGCGCCGTTGCCGCAAGTTTGCGGCATTTGGGATTCGGGCAGGTGATCGAACTTTACGACCAGAGCCGCGAGCAGATGGCTCAGGCGCTCAAGAACTTCGGCGACCTGGCTGAAGGGTCTGAATGGGCCGTTGTGTTCTTTGCCGGCCACGGGTTTGAGATGAACGGCGAAACCTATCTCGTCCCTGCGGACGCAGAACTCCTTCGCGATACGCACGTCACCGATGAGACGGTGTCCCTTACTCAAGTTCAGGCCAAGGTGGATGCCGCAACCAAGCTTGGGCTCGTCATACTCGACTCCTGCCGCAATAACCCGTTCCTTGCGCACATGGCGCGTTCTGCCGGGGCTAGCCGGGCGATTAGCCAGGGCCTCGCCAATGTTGAGCCCGAGGGAAACGTGCTTGTCGCTTACTCCGCAAAGCACGGGACCACCGCACAGGACGGAGCGGGCGCTCACAGCCCTTTCACCGCGGCCTTGCTCGATCATATCGAGGAACCTGGCCTTGAGATCAATTTCTTGTTCCGCAAAGTGCGCGACGAGGTTCGAGCCAAAACTCAGCGGCAGCAGGAGCCTTATTTGTACGGCTCCCTAAGCGCCGAGCCGCTATACTTCAGGGCCGCGGCCCAAAATTAGACGGGGCGGCCGGTGCATGGAGCCCCTAATCATACTCTCGTGCTTCGTTGCCATCGCACTGGACCTCCTCCCGCTAAGCCTCTTCGCCAATGGCGGATGCCGTCCCAGATTTCCTGCGCCGTTTCGGCAAAGAAAAACAGCTCGCGGTCCTCCCAGCCGATGACGCCTCGCTCGCCGGCCTGTCCGGCCCTACCCAACATCGGCCCGGTTCGCCAATGGGAAAGCGATTTCTTATGGCGAAGATAAGCCGTGAGACGGCTGGCCAGGTTAGCAGTTGCAAGAGGCAGCTGTTCGGCGCGCCGCTGAGGGCTTGTGCGTTACCCAGTCCGGGCCGCTGACACGGCGGCTGCAGCGAGTTGACGCACCGCGTGAAAAAGGCGTGACAAAGCTTGGCTAAGGCCGGACAATATATAAACATTCGAATGTAGCGATATAGAGGATAGACATGAACTCGTCTCCCGCAGAATTCGAACCGAGAGGCGCGGTTACCGCGATTTCTAAGAGTCCCTGAAACCGGCAGGCAGCTAACCGGACGCGCTTCCGCATCACCAGCGCGCGGGGCGCCCGCTCGTATCCGCTTCACGCAAGACGGAGAGATCGCTTCCCCAGACAAGCCGCATCTAACGCTAAGGTTGCAGAGATCGGCCACTCTCTATGAGTGGGCAGAGGGTTACTAAGCCCAGGAGGACAACGTGAATTTCGATCACATGCTGCTGAACTCTCTTCCTGTGTGGAAGACGGTGAAGCTTGGCATCTACAAATCCGCAGATGAATATCGCGGTGCACTTGAAGCAAATTCAACGCAAAAGCGCACGTGGGTCGACGAGATCACAGGCAACCCGGCATTTACCTGCGCCGGGAAGGAGACGCAGCTGGAGCTTGTGGCCCCTTCGGTGAGCGACCTCGGCTTTTCAGATGGCGCTCTCGATAGCCAAATCCGGGAGAGGTCCCTCAATTTGGGGCTGCAGCCCTGTCCGGTGGAGGTTCTCGCCGCGTTGCAGCTTACAGCGAAGGACACCGGGGAAAGGGTAATTATCTCGACGGAAGCCGTTCCTGGGAATAATGGAGATTTCGAGGGGTTCGACGTGACCTTCGGTCAAGGAGGCCTGCGCCTGAACGGCCACTGCGGTCCGATCGACCGTCTCAGAGAGGCCACAACCCGTGTGGCGCTCGTGCGGCGTAAACAGGCTTAAAACGGCTCGCTGACCTTAGCTCTCGCAGTGCCGAACCCGCCGGGAAAGGCGTTTCCTTTCGCGGACGGGTCCGGCGCGCCGCGACTCGTGCACTGCCGCCGCTTACGCGCCGGGAATGGGCAGGACTGGCATGACCTCCACGGATTCGCCGGGGAAAATTGCGAAGTGCGGATGGTTTTCGAAGAGCTTCGCGGCGGCTTCATGCGACTGCGCGCGCACGACCGTATAGGCCCCCATCCCGTTGCTGACATCTTCGATACCGGCGCCGGTAACCTTCTTGGTCTTGCCGAGCGGTCCACCCATGCCAACGATATCGCCCCGATGGTTTTCAACCCACGCCTTCCAGGCGGCCATTCCTTCGCGTTCCTTCGCTTTGCGTTCCGCTTCGGGAAGAGCGTCCCATGCCTTCCTTTTAGGGCTGTTTTTGCTGCCAAGAAAAATGGCGAGATATGTGTTGTCCGTGCTCATGACGTTTCCTTTTGTACAAGTTTTGCAGGCACATCACGCGGTTTGCTGCCCGCCACGAAGCGCTTATTTTGCGCGCATTCGATTCCCCTTCGGATTATGCTCGACCTCAGCGAGGCCCAACTCTTCCATCAAAGGCGGCACGTACATGGCAAATCGGCCGCGTAATCCTTTCTTCCGTCCGTACCATCCCCCTACGGGATTATCCGCCGATCTGCCCCACGCTTCCACGGTACCTGGTTTTGCGGGCTTTTGCTCATCTGCCGATCCCAGTTCCATCCAATCTCCATGTTTTTTGAGCATTGCATGAAGATCGTCGAGGCAACGAAAATCGTAGTGCAGGACTGTCTTTCCGACGGTACACACCAAAACATCGCCTTCGCCGATTTTGGCCTTATGCATGGTAAATTCCGATGTTTGCGGCGGTGTCTTGAGGTGCCAAGGGTTTTCAGCCGACCCCTTTTCGGGTTGTGCCACATCCGCCTCCCGTATCGATCCACAGCCGCTGGTGCAATATCCACCCCAGCGCGCAGAGTTTTCCAAGGCCGCCAGCTTATCCCTTCACTTCAGGCGTGCGCAAGACGCCTTATGCTGGGGCCTTTGGGCCAGGGGCGGCGGGCGCGACGGCGCATTTTTTATGAACATTGGCGGTTGTGGACTGCGCGAGCCGACCAGAAAATTCGGCCTCCCTTTGCCGGATGGCCGGCGCGGGCGGACCGTGCGGTTCCCGCTAAGCCTCCTCGCCGCTAGCGTGCCAATGCCGGATGCCGTCCCAGATTTCCTGCGCCGTTTCGGCGAAGAAAAACAGCTCGCGGTCCTCCTGGTCGATGACGCCTTCATCGGCGAGAAAATCGAAATTAATCGCCGCGCGCCAGTAGCTCTCGCCTGCGAGCACGACCGGGATCGGCGCGATCTTGCGGGTTTGCACGAGCGTCAGCACCTCGAACAGCTCGTCGATGGTGCCGAACCCGCCGGGAAAGGCGACGAGGGCTTTCGCCCGCATGAGGAAATGGAGCTTGCGCATCGCAAAATAGTGAAAGTTGAAGGCGAGGCCGGGCGTGATGTAAGGGTTCGGATATTGCTCATGGGGCAGGCTGATATTGAGGCCAACGGAGGGGGCGCCCAAGTCGAACGCGCCGCGATTGGCCGCTTCCATGATGCCCGGGCCGCCGCCGGTCACGATCACGCTCCGCTCTTCGCCGCCGCCCTGGTTAGCGAGGCTGACGAGGCGGGCGAATTCGCGGGCCACGCCGTAATAATGGCTCTTGGCGAGGATGCGCTCCGCGACAGTGAGGCGGCGTGCGAGGTCCGCGTTGCCGCTGTCGGCGGAGAGGTCCGCGGCCAGCGCATCCACCTTGCGTCGCGCGGCGTTTGGTTCGCAGATGCGCGTGCTGCCGAAAACGACGATAGTGTGCCGGATGCCATGCTCTTCGAGCAGCAGCTCGGGCTTGAGATAATCGATTTGCAGGCGCACGCCGCGCACGCCGTCGCGGGCCAGGAAGCTGGGGTCTTCATCCGCGCGGCAGTAGCTCGGGCTGTTGAGGATGGCTTCCACGCGGCCCGGCGCCAGCGGGTCCTCGTCCGGCGATTTCGGGCGGTGCCAGGGCAGCGGCTCGCGCCGGTAAAGGGGATGGGCGCGCCTCGGGATGCGCCGCCCGTTGCGTTCATTGGTCTTGGACAAGAGCTTCGACTCCCTATCCGCGCGGCTGGAGCCGCTTCGAGCCGATGCTAATCCATCGCGCGGCGGCCGTATATAAGCCGGCGCTGCCGTCTCATTGAGCGGCCGGCTCGCTCGCATCGCGATGTGCTTCCGGCACCTGCGCCGCCTCAAGCACGGCGGCGCGCCATTCGCGTTTCACGGGCAGGATCGGCGGCATGGGTGCAACGTCCGGCTCCGGCGTAGGCGGTGCGATGGACTCGATGTTTTCGGTCTGGGCGGCTCTGCGCATGAATAAATTGTAGATGGCCCATTGCGCTCTATGCCGCGTGCCGCGGAGCGGGAAGCGGCGGGCGATGGACGGCAGCGAATAAAAGCCTTCATAGGCTCGGCCGAGGCCGATGCGCAGTTCGTCCGGCTCCATGCGCGCGGGGCGGTAAACCACGTGGCCCTGATCGTACATCGTCCAATCGTAGGAAACGATGCGGTTCGCCTTCTTCATCTCGTACCAGGTCAGCGTCCCCGGATAGGGCGTGAGCGCCGAATAGGCGCAGGCGTCGTATTTGGCGCCGATGTTGAACGACACCGTGTCGCCGAAAACCGAAGGATCGTCGCCGTCGAAGCCGAACATGAACAGGCCGAAGACCATGATCCCGTAAGAGTGTACCTTCTCGACCAGCGCGGCGAAAGTCTCGGGCCGGTTGACGTGCTTATGCACGCTTTTCAGCGTCTCGCGCGAGATCGACTCGAACCCGATGCTCAGCATCGTGCAGCCGCTTTTCGCCGCAAGCTCCAGCAAGCGGTCATCTTGCGCAAGCTTGGAGGTGACGCCCGCTTGCCAGGTTAGGCCCCGCCCCTTCAACGCGCGCATCACTTCCTTCGGGCGCTCAGGGGTGCCGAAAAAGTCGGCATCGTTGATCGAGATCGTTCGCGAGCCGCAATTCTCCATTTCCCAAATCACCTCGTCCACCGGCCGGTAGCGGAATTTCAAGCCATTCATAAGGGGCTCGGCGCAAAAGGTGCAGCCCTGATGGCAGCCGCGCGAGGTCTGGACGAAGGTGCGGTTGACGTAGCGGTTCTTTTTGAGGAGGTCGTAACGCGGCATGGGCATGCCAACCATGGGGTGCAGCTTGTCCGCTTTGTAAGGCCCGCGCATGCAGCCCTGTTTGAGATCGCCGAGCAGCCTGTCGATCACGAGCTCGGCCTCGCCGATCACGACCGCGTCGCAATGCTTGAGCGCCTCTTCGGGCATGAAACTCGGATGCACGCCCCCCATGACCACGGGCACGCCTTGGCTGCGAAACCGGTCCGCGATCTCGTAGCCGCGGTTGACGTAGCTCGTCATGGCGGAAATCCCAACGAGATCCGCCTTGAGGCCGAAATCGACGGGCTCGATGTTCTCGTCGGTCAGCACCACCTCGTATCGGTCGCGGGGTATGCAGGCGGCGACGGCGAGCAATCCGGCCAAAGGGGAATAGAGCGCCCGGTTCAAGTATATGGGGCGGGTCGTAAGGGAGTCTGTTTTCGGATTGATGAGATGGATGATGCGCGTAGACACAGAAATCTCCTCGGCGGCGCAGGCAGATACTGTTAATCGGCGCCATTATGGAGTGGTTCCCGAAGCAACAAAGATTATAATCTTACCGCTCAGCACGCGATCCAGGGATGCTGTTCGCCGATGCAACGAGAGGCCCGCCATGCCGTTGATCACAGTGTTTAAGATCCTCCATTTGCTCGGGGTGGTACTGTTTCTCGGCAATATTATCGTCACGGCCGTGTGGAAGACGTTCGCCGGCCGAACCAAAAATGCCGCGGTTGCCGGCTATGCGCAAGGGCTCGTGACGCTGACCGACTGGGTATTCACCTTGGGCGGCGCGATCTTGATCCTGCTCGGCGGCTATGGCATGGCCGCCGAAGCCGGGTACGATCTAAAGACCTCTTGGCTCTTTCTGGGCCAGAGCCTGTTCATCGCGCCGGGCGTCATCTGGCTAGCAATTCTGGTTCCCATTCAAATCCGGCAAGCCCGCCTCGCTCACGTCTTCGAGCAGGGCGGCAGCATCCCTGTCGAATATTGGCGCTTGAACCGGCGCTGGATTTTCTGGGGCATTCTCGCGACCGTGCTACCGCTGACGAACCTCTATGTGATGGTCGCGAAGCCGTAATTGCCGGCAGCTCGATTTTTTAACGTTTCGTTAACAGACCCGCACAAGCCGAATCAGATACGCTCAGGCTCCACGCTATCATGGAGCACCCGGTTTGCGTTCTTTGTCCCTTCCCCTGCAGCAGCCGCCCCGCGAGCATTCGGCATTCCTCGGCGTCGAGCGGTCGGCGCGCGGCCTGAAATGGGTCGAGCGGCTTTCGCCGTCTAAGGCCTATCTCGGCGCGGCCATCGCCCAGCGCCACAATCTGCCGGAGATTCTGGGCCGCCTGCTTGCCGCGCGGGAGGTTGCGCTGGACGACGTCCCCGATGTGCTGAACCCAACCATCCGGGCGCTTTGCCCCGATCCAGCAACGCTCACCGATATGGATAAGGCCGCCGAGCGGCTGGCGCGCGCCGTCGCGGCCGGGGAGCAAGTTGCGATTTTCGGCGATTACGACGTGGACGGCGCTTGCTCGTCCGCCCTGCTCTACCGGTTTCTGGCGTGGCACGGGCTCAAGCCCCGCATCTATATCCCGGATCGCATCACCGAGGGCTATGGCCCAAACCCCGCCGCCATCGAAGAGCTGATCGCAGATGGCGCCAGCCTGATCGTCACGGTCGACTGCGGCTCGACGAGCTTCGAGCCGCTGGAAGTCGCCGCGCGGCGCGGCATCGACGTGGTTGTCATCGACCATCACCAGGTCGGCGAGGCGCTTCCGCCCGCCCACGCGCTGGTCAATCCCAACCGCCAGGATTGCCTGAGCGGGCAAGGGCATCTGTGCGCAGCGGGTGTTGTCTTCCTGCTTTGCGTGGCATTGCAGCGCCGTCTGCGCGCGAAGGGCGCCTACGCCAAGGCCAAGGCGCCCGATCTGCTCGGCTGGCTCGACCTCGTGGCGCTCGCGACCGTTTGCGATGTGGTGCCGCTCAAGGGCATCAACCGCGCCTTCGTGGTGCAAGGGTTGAAAGTGCTGCGCAACCGGCAAAATCCCGGGCTTAAGGCGCTTTGCGACGCGGCCGGCGTGAACAAGCCGCCGACGCCCTATACGCTGGGCTTTGTGCTCGGCCCGCGCATCAACGCCGGCGGGCGCATCGGCGATGCGGGGCTCGGCGCGCGGCTCCTGGGGATGGCCGATGACGGCGAAGCGGCCCGCATCGCTCAAACGCTGGACACGCTCAACCGCGAGCGCCGGGAGATCGAGATCAAAACCGTCGAGGAAGCCGCGGCCTGGGCGGACCGGACGCTCATGGAAGACCCGGGCTGTCCGATCATCATCGCAGGCTCGCCGGACTGGCATAAGGGCCTCGTCGGCCTCGCGGCCAGCCGGCTGACCGACCGCTTTCAGCGCCCGAGCCTGATCTTCTCGCACGACGGCAGCGCGGGCGAGGCGACCGGCTCCGCGCGCTCGATATCGGGCGTGGATATCGGAGCTGCGGTACGCGGTGCGGTCGAGGCGGGCGTCGCCAAGAAAGGCGGCGGGCACGCAATGGCCGCCGGCGTAACGGTGGCGAAAGAAAGGTTGCCAGAGCTTGCGGCCTATTTGCGTGAGGTGCTGGGGCCAGCTTTCAGGGCAGCGTCGTCTACCGCAACGCTGGCTGTCGACGGCGCACTGACCCCGCGCGCTGCCACGCTCGAATTCGCCAGCCAGCTCGAACATGCCGGCCCCTTCGGCCAGGGCAATCCCGCGCCGCGCTTCTGCCTTCCCTCGGTGCGGCTCACCATGCTGAAGGAATTCTCCGGCGGGCATCTTCGCTGCGCGCTGCAATCGGCGGACGGCAGCCAAATTAGTGCGGTGGCCTTCCGGGCCGCTCAATCGGAGCTTGGCGATGCGCTTAAAAAGGGGCGGGACTTGGCGTGCCATGTCGCCGGCCGGCTGACGCGCGACGAATGGGGCGGACGCGACCGCGTCGAGTTTCAGATCGAGGATGTGGCTGCCGCCTCGGCCCGCTAAGGGCGCGCGCTGTGCGGGGCGGGCAGCAAGGTTGCTGAAACAAGGCAAGAGGCCCTTGCCAAGCGGCACAAACCGGTTTTATATCCTCCCCTTGCCGCATCTCCGGCTGCGCTCCCTTCGTCTATCGGTTAGGACGCGAGATTTTCAATCTTGAAAGAGGGGTTCAATTCCCCTAGGGAGCGCCATAGTTGTTTGCCGTCAATGGGTTGGCGCAATATTAGGACATTTTTCGTTTGTCTGAACCCGGTAAGAGCTTTTTGGGCGTCTGAGGGGGGATTGCGAATAGCCCGCGCGGCTACGCGGCTCGTCAAGAGCCTTGACAGTCACCGGCGGGCCGGAAACGTTTGGCTATAGGCTGAGACCATTGCACTGCCATGCAAACTGGCCGCGTAGCACCGGCGGGTTGCCAGCGCCTTGCCCGTCTCTATATTCTCCGCTAGCACCCTGCCCTTTCCATGCCTTTCCAGAGAGTTCGCATGTTCGGCGCCGTTTCGATCTACCTCATTATCGCCGTTGGCCTCGCGATTCACGCGATGAAAACCGGCCGTTCGCCCTATTGGCTAATCATTCTTTTGCTGGTGCCGTTCATCGGCTCGCTTGCCTATGTCGCCATCGAGATCGTTCCGGCGATGTTCCAGACTCGCGGCGCCCGCCGGGCCGCAAGCAATATTGGCACCATGCTCGACCCCGATAAAGAGTGGCGCGAGCGGGTTGCGCAGGCCGAGCTGGTCGATTCGGTCGATGCGAAGCGCGCGCTTGCCGCGGAATGCGAGAAGCGGGGCCAGTGGAGCGATGCCATCCGGCTTTATAAAGCCGCCGCCACCGGCATTTTCGCGGACGATCCCGCCGTGCTCTTGGGGCTGGCGCGGGCCGAGCTTGGCAGCGGTAATGCGCCGGGATGCCTCGAAACCCTGCACAGGCTCGATGAAGTCCAGCCGAACCTTCGCAATCAGGAAGCGCACCTATTGCTGGCGCGCGCGCTCGAAGCCACAGGCCGCCCCGCCGAGGCCTTGGCGGAGTACGAGGCCGTTTCGCGCTATTATGCCGGATTCGAGGCGCGCTCGCGCTACGGGCTGTTGCTGTTGAAGCAGGGCCGCGTCCGCGAAGCGCGCGAGCTGTTTCAAGAGGTGGTCCGCGCTTCGGGCGCAAGGCCCGTGGCCATCACGCCATCCGACAAAGAGTGGATCAGGGTAGCGAAAGCCAATCTACGCTGATTTTTGCGTAGAGCAAACGCAACATATGTACTCTCATGCCTCATCGCGAGGCGGCTCTTGCCGCTGTGGCGATCCAGGGCAACAATCCGTTGGATTGCTTCGCTTCGCACGCAATGACGGCGACGATCTCGATTGGGGATTTCATGCGGCTATTACACATCGTATCGTTTGTCCAGTGCGGCTTTGCTGGAATGACGGTGCTGGCGCAGGCTGGGGAATGTCCCGCCGCTGGGCGCGAAGCAAAGTTCGAACTCATCGCGAGCGCGCCATCGTGCCAGGAAGCCGCGCGTCTCTTCAAGCTGTGTGCCGTGGGCGCAAGCTTCGATGGCGAGCTGGCCCTCCGGGTGGATAGGGTCTGCGAGAAGAGTTTCCTCTCTGGGCTGCCGGGCAAAGAGCGCGAAGCCTATGAGGCCGCGATTGACTCCTGCAATGCGCCCTATGCCAAGAAGCGGGGGAGCATCTACCGCTCCGTGGCCGCTCGTTGCCGCGTCGATGTCATGCTTCAGTTCGCCAAGGGGCATTGAACTGGGCCGGGGGAAAGCCAATCTGCGCCGGCGCGGCGCGCGATGACGTCATCTTTCTGCCTTCGAAACCTCACTTTGGACAATCTTGCGCGTAAACGCTGCGCGCGAACGGGATGACGCCCGATTCCATCCAGCATAGGTGTTGCGGACTACGATATGGAAGACCTTTCGTTTTGGGGCTTATTCATCAAGGCCGATCCGGTCGTGCAGACCATCATGGTCGGGCTGTTTATGGCATCGGTCTGGTGCTGGTCGATCGTGATCGATAAGTTCCTCGCATTCTCGAGAGCGCGCCGGGAAACCGACGACTTCGAGCGCATCTTCTGGTCCGGCCAGTCGCTCGACGAGCTTTACCAGTCCATGACGCCCCAGAAAACGGGCGCGATGGGCGCGCTGTTCGTGGCCGCGATGCGCGAATGGCGCCGCTCGATCGAGGCGACCGCGAAGCCGCTCGCCGGCGTCCAGATGCGCATCGAGCGCGTGATGGAGGTGACGATCACCCGCGAGATGGAGCGGCTTGAGCGCCGGCTGCTGTTTTTGGCCACCGTCGGCGCGGTTGCTCCCTTCGTCGGCCTGTTCGGCACGGTTTGGGGCATCATGAACGCGTTTCAGCGCATTGCCGGGGCCAAGAACACAAGCCTCGCCGTGGTCGCGCCCGGCATCGCGGAGGCGCTTTTCGCCACCGCGCTGGGGCTGCTGGCCGCGATCCCGGCGGTGATCTTCTACAACGGCTTCTCGCAGTCGGCGACGCGGCTTTCGCAGCGCCTCGAAGCCTTCGCGGATGAGTTTTCGGCGATAGTTTCGCGCCAGCTCGATATGAAAGCTTGAACGGCGGAGGCGCGGGTTAATGGGTGCATCACTTCAAGCAGGCACAAGCGGCCCCAGCGGCGCAAGGCGCAGGCGCGGCCGGAAACACCGTCCGATGTCGGAGATCAACGTCACGCCTTTCGTCGATGTGATGCTGGTTCTGCTCATCATCTTCATGGTCGCGGCGCCGCTACTGACCGTCGGCGTGCCGGTGGACTTGCCGAAAAGCCAAGGCTCGGAGCTGAAAAGCGAGAGCGAGCCGCTCACCGTGACTGTCGACCGCCAAGGAAAGATATTTATACAGCAAACTGAAATTCCAATCGGCGATCTTCAGCCAAAATTATCGGCTATCACCGAGGCTCGCAAAGGTCTGGAAGAGGCCATATTCGTACGCGGCGACAAGACGACCAACTACGGCGAGTTAATGCTCGTGATGGGACGAATCGCAAACGCGGGCTATAAGCACATTTCGCTTGTGACGGAAATCGAGGAAAAGCACTGATAACGGACGGGGACAGAGCGTGCGGTACGGCCTGATCGGCTCGATCATTCTTCACATCATGATTTTCGGCTTCGTGATCTTCAAGTTCACGAGGGGCGACAGTAAGGTCGCGCCACCGCCGCAGGCCGTGCCGGTTTCGGTTCAAATCATGGAGCCCAAGGACTTTAGCGAACGCCAGGCAGGCAAGTTCGATGGCATGGCCGAAAAGCCGGCTCCGGCTGCCGAGCTGAAAGCGGCCGAGGCGGCGGCGAGCGCGAAGAAAGAAGTACCGCAAAAGCCGTCTGTAAAGCCCGCCGAGAAGGAAGCGATACTTCCGCCGCCTCCCGCGCCGCAGCCCCCAGCCCCCGCGCCCAAGCCCGTCGAGGTTGCGAAGGCCGAGCCCCCGGCCCCCGCGCCCAAACCTATCGAAGTTGCAAAGCCAGAGCCGCCGGCCCCCGCGCCCAAACCTATCGAGGTTGCGAAGGCCGAGCCGGCCATGGAGAAAGCCGCGGAGAAGCCGGTACCGAAACCGGCGCCAAAGCCCGTTGCAAAAAGGCCGGTCCCCCCAAAAAAGCCAAAGCCGAAACCGGAGCTGAAGAAACCGGACGAACCCAAGCCGGACTATAAATTCGATCTAAGCCGCATAGAGGCGGACATCCATAAGGACGAAGCCCGGCCGGCCCGGCCGCAGCCCGCCTTGGACACACCCCAGTCGAAGGTCTATTCAGACCGGCAAGCCGCTTTGCTTAATCGCGATCCGAACGCCGGCGCTCCCTCCGGCGATTACGATCCGTCTAGGCCTTGGCATCCAGCCAGCTCCCTGCAAGAACAAGCCATGGGCGTGACCGGGGCCACCGGGTCCATGAATGCCGGAACCTGTGCCGACGCCATTCGCGCCGGCATCGAGAGCAACTGGGACCTGCCGGCCGGCGCCCTAGCGGCCGAAGGCACCGTTGTGCGGCTTCATGTGGAATTACGCCGGGATGGGATGCTTCTGAGAGACCCAGAGGTCAAGAACCCGTCCTCCGCTCCGGAATTCCGGGTCATGGCCGAAGCCGCGGTGCGGGCGGCGATGCGGGCCCAGCCGTTCAATATTCCACCCCAGCAATACGAACAATGCCGGGATATGATTTTGCGCTTCAATCCACGCGACATGTATGGCGGCTGACATGAAACCGAATCCGATTGAATACTTCCGCCATCGTCATCGCGAGGGGGCAAGGCTGCCGTGGCGATCCAGATGCAACGCCGGTGACTTCCCCCTGGATTGCTTCGCAATGCTCGCAATGGCGGCGAGGAAGCGAACGGCCGGCTCCGACATTAGAATGCACTCTTTCGTTGTGCTAGCCGTGGCACTCTTGAGCGTCCTGTTGGCGATGCCGCGGGCAGCGCAGGCGCAGGTCGAAGTCGAAATCACGCACGGGAATGTGAAGCCGATCTCTATCGCCATCGCGGAATTCTCCGGCAGCGGCCCGGCGCGCGAAACCGCGCAGATCGTATCCGGGGACCTCGAACGCTCCGGCCTGTTCCGGCCCATCGACCCCGCCGCGTTCCTCGACCGCTCGGCGGGTGTCGATGCGGCGCCGAACTTCCAGGATTGGAAAGTCATCAATGCGCAGGCCCTGGTTGTGGGCCGCGTCGCCGATACGGGCGACGGCCGCCTTAAGGGCGAATACCGGCTCTGGGACATCGCGACCGGGCGCCAGATCGCGGGCGAGCAATTTTTCATCCCGGCAAACAATTCGCGCAGGCTCGCCCATATCATCGCCGATGGCGTTTACGAGCGGATGACCGGCGAAAAAGGTTATTTCGATAGCCGGGTCGTCTTTGTCGACGAAAACGGACCCAAGGACAAAAGGGTCAAGCGCCTCGCGATCATGGATCAAGACGGTGCAAATTTGCGGCTGCTGACGCAAGGCCGCGAGCTTGTGCTGACACCGCGCTTCCATCCGCTCTCGCAGGAGATTACCTACACAGCCTATCGCGACGGCGAGCCGCGCGTCGTCCTGCGCAATATCGTAACGGGACAGGAGCAGGTCCTGGGCGATTTCCCTAACATGTCGTTCGCGCCGCGCTTCTCGCCGAAGGGCGACAAGGTGGTGATGAGCCTGCAAGAGGGCGGCAACTCGAATATTTTCGAAATGGACGTGCACAGCCGCCAGCTCACGCGGCTCACGCAAAGCGCGGCAATCGATACCGCACCGTGCTACTCGCCCGACGGCCGGGCCATCGTGTTCGAGTCCGACCGCGAGGGCAGCCAGCAGCTCTATGTCATGAATTCCACCGGCGGGAACTTGCACCGCATCAGCTATGGCGAGGGAAGCTACTCGACCCCGGTGTGGTCGCCGCGCGGCGATCTCATCGCGTTTACGAAACGTGTGCACGGCGGATTTGCCATCGGCGTCATTCATCCCGACGGATCGGGCGAACGGGTGCTTACCGAGGGCTATCATAATGAAGGGCCGTCCTGGTCGCCGAATGGGCGCGTCATTATCTTCTTCCGGGATAGCCAAGGTGACAATGGCGGCCCCAAGCTTTATAGCATCGATCTAACCGGATATATTCAGCGCCAGGTTGCGACTCCTTCTTTTGCGTCGGATCCGTCCTGGTCGCCGCTGCTGAAATAATTGCCTTGCGCTACACGTGAGCGTGCGCGTTCGTTGTGCAAATCGAGTATCGAATTATATATCATCTAACCATGTAGCCCGGCGGTCTCTAGACGCCGCCTCCACCGTCAGCATCAGAGGAGCAGGGTCATGAACGGGTTGAAAGCTATAATGATCGTTTCGACGATAATCGCTGCCGCTGCTGTTCTGAGCGCATGCGAAAAGGGTTACAATGCTGCCATGCAGCAATCCGGTGCCGGCACCGCCGCCGCACTTCAGCGCGCGGCCCCATAACGTTTTTTCGGAAAATATCGCGTGCAACGCCACCGTAGTCTCAGCGCGAAGGGGACATTTAGGGTTGCGGTCAGGCCTGCTTCGCATTAAGAGCCACAAATCGGCCTGAGAATCCGGCTTGTTGGTAAGCGTTCCGTTACGATTCCCCGGGCATTGTGCACGCCGTGGTTGTGCCAACAGGAGGAAAACCCTAATGCGCTCACACAAGAGCTTTCCAATCCTGATCGCAGGCTTGATGACTTTGATGCTAGCTGCTTGCGAGAAAAATGCCCCCGGAGCCAGTCTCGGGATTGGCTCGGGCGCGGGGAACTTCCCGCCCGGCAGCGTGCAAGAATTCAACGGCCGGATCGGCGATACCGTCCATTTCGAGACCGATAGCCCGGAACTCACCCCCGAGGGCCGTCAGATCGTGAACGCGCAAGCAGTCTGGCTGCGGCAATATTCGAGCTATCCCATCGGCATCGAGGGGCACGCGGACGAACGCGGCACGCGCGAATACAATATCGCGCTTGGGGCGCGCCGGGCTGAAACCGTAAAGAATGCTCTTGTTTCGCAAGGCATCGACTCCCGCCGCTTGCGGACGGTGTCTTTCGGCAAGGAACGCCCGGTCGCGGTCTGCGACAACATCTCTTGCTGGTCGCAAAACCGCCGCGCGGTCACCGTTCTGAGCGGAGGCGGCGCCGTCGCATCGAACTAGCCATCGGCGGCGCCTTTCAGACGCCTTGCCACTATTTTTGTGCCCGGTGCCGCAGCCCCGCCGGGGCCGGCAATTGGCATCACCGCATCCGCGCTAATTTCCTCACCGCAGACGGGGCATGAGACCCGCGGTTGGAATTGTTGTCCGCAGCTTTTGTGGACAAACAGGATCGGGCTGCCTTCCTGCGGCCGCGCCCAACGGTCGCCCCAAGCGGTAAGCGCCAAAATAGCGGGCACAAGATCGCGTCCGGCTTCGGTCAGCCGGTATTCGTACCGCACGGGCCTGCGCCGATACGCCGTTCGCTCGATCACGCCTTTTTCGGCGAGCGATTTAAGCCGCCTCGTTAAGAGGTTGCGAGAGATTCCAAGATCCTCAACCAGTTCGTCGAACCGCCCAATATTGAGAAAAAGGTCCCGGATAATCAGAGGCGACCACCAATCGCCAATCATATCGAGGCCGCGCGCCAACGAACATCGCATTTGTGCAAAACTGGTTCTCTCCATGGTTTCATCCTAGTCGGTTGCGTGATTGAACTCAATCGTCTATTGTTAGTTCAATAATGGCACTGGAAGGGGATCGGATGTACCACGCCATCGTTCGCAAGCGTATCCGCAGCCTTTTTGACGCCGTCAGCCGTGGAGATGCCGAGCCCGTTCTCAAGGCTTTCGCAGGCCGGTTCGAGCATTCGTTTCTCGGAGACACTGCGCTTGGAGGCTCAAGGCGGACGCTTCGCGCAACCAGGCGGTGGTATGAGCGGCTCTACAGGCTCCTGCCTGACATTCGTTTTGAGCTTCGGCACATATGGGTCAGCGGCGGGCCGTGGAATACGTTGGTTCTCGTCGAATGGGACGAAACCAATTCGGGCACCGACGGCGTTCGCACCACCAATCGCGGTGTTCATGTCATGCAGCTAAAATGGGGGCGCGCCACGCGGCTCGTCATCTGTCCCGACACAGTGGGGTTGAAGGCGACGCTCGATCGGTTGGCCCTTGCAGGCAATACCGAGGCGCACGCTGCTCCGATCACGGACTAACGGGAACGGCCTTGGGAGCTTTCCCGGCTACATAGGACGCTTAGATATCGCCGGCATATCTTCAATGGATTATTTGCACAGGCCGCTTGACACTTCCATAGTTCGGCATCTATAGAATTACCGAACCTTGAGGGCGCCATGGCCGATCCCCCGTACGACGATCAAATCGCCCGCTACGCCGACATGATGGCGGCGCTTGGCACGGAGACGCGGCTCAGAATCGTGCGCCTTCTGTTGTCGGCGCATCCGTATGGCCTTGTCGTGGGCGAAATCGGCTCGGAGCTTGGCATCCCAGCCTCGACGCTCTCCCATCATCTCGAAAAGCTAAAGAACGAGGACCTCGTGAAGGTGCGCCGCGAAAGCACCTTCCTCCGCTACACGGCGAACACCCAGGCGCTGCAGAGCATCCTCGCCTTCCTCTTCGCCGAGTGCTGCACGCGCAACAAAGCCATCGACGCCAATGCCATCACCTGCTGTTAGGAGATCACCAATGAGCCACGCCGATGTGAAAGAAGCCGTGCGCGAGCGCTACAGCCAGGCCGCGCGCCGCGTGAGCGAGGGCGCTTCGTGCTGCGGCGGCAATGCCGCGCTTGCCGGAACGAACCCAATCACGTCCAATCTGTACGATGTCTCCGAAAAAGGCGCGCTGCCCGAAGCTGCGGTGCTTGCATCGCTTGGCTGCGGCAATCCCACGGCCTTGGCACAGTTGCAGCCGGGAGAGACCGTGCTCGATCTCGGCTCGGGCGGCGGCATCGACGTTTTGCTTTCGGCGCGCCGCGTCGGCGCGAGCGGCAAGGCCTATGGCCTCGACATGACCGACGAAATGCTGGCGCTTGCCCGCGAAAATCAAAGGAAGGCAGGCGTTGAGAACGTCGAGTTCCTCAAAGGCGAAATCGAGCATATTCCGCTGCCCGATAATTCCGTCGATGTGATTATTTCAAATTGCGTCATCAACCTGTCGGGCGACAAGGACCGCGTGTTGAAGGAAGCGTTCCGCGTACTGAAGCCGGGCGGCCGCTTTGCAGTGTCCGATATTGTGACGCGCGGCGAGGTGCCGGCGCAAGTCCGCGAAAACATGCTTTTGTGGGCGGGTTGCGTGGCCGGCGCGCTTCAGGACACCGAGTATGCAGGCAAACTCGCCAGCGCGGGATTTGAAGCCATCGGCATCGAGCCCACAAGAATCTACACGGGCGAGGACGCGCGCGAGTTCCTGAGCGGCAAGGGCGTCAGCATTGACGAGATGGCCCCGCACATCGATGGCAAGTTCATGAGCGCGTTTATTCGCGCCGTGAAGCCGCAAAGCGCCTCCGGCTGCTGTGCGCCAACCTGCTGCGGATCGTGAGGAGCGAACGATGCCCAGCCCTGTCTATAATGTACTGTTCCTCTGCACCGGCAATACAGCCCGCTCGATCCTGGCGGAAGGTATCCTTCGCAAGGAGGGCGCCGGGCGCTTCAACGCCTACTCGGCGGGCAGCCATCCCAAAGGGACGGTTAACCCGTACGCGCTGAAAACGCTTGCCGCTTATGGTTATCCCGCCGGAGATTTCCGTTCCAAAAGCTGGGAGGAGTACGCGCTGCCGGACGCGCCCAAGATGGATTTCGTGTTCACCGTTTGCGACAGCGCTGCGGGCGAGGTCTGCCCCATCTGGCCAGGCCAGCCTATGACGGCGCATTGGGGCATCGAAGACCCTGCCAGCGTCGAAGGCACCGATATCGAAAAGCAGCGGGCCTTCAACTCGGCTTTCCGCTTTTTGCGCAACCGGATCGCGGCGTTTACATCCTTGCCGCTGCAAAGCATCGGCAAGCTGGCGCTCAGTGCGCAGCTGAAAGAGATCGGCCATATGGAAGGCTCAAGCTAATGGCAGAGTTCGATCTTCCGCGCCGGCTGGCGGCCGAAGCCATCGGCACGGCGTTTCTCGTCGCAGCAGTGGTCGGCTCCGGCATCATGGCTGAGCGCCTGACCCACGATGTTGCGTTGCAACTGCTTTGCAACACCATCCCCACCGCTGCCGCTCTGGTGGTGCTCATATCTATTTTTGGGCCGGTCTCCGGTGCGCACTTCAATCCGGCCGTTTCCCTTGTGTTTGCCGTAAGAGGCGAACTGCCGCGGGCAGAGGCCGTGTACTACGCCGCCGCGCAAGTGGCGGGCGGAATTGCCGGCACGGCGATGGCCCACCTCATGTTCGGCCTGCCGGTGCTGGAGCTTTCGGCAAAGGTACGAACCGGGGGCGGCCAATGGTTCGCAGAAGCCGTCGCGACCTTCGGGCTTGTGGCGGTCATTCTCGGGGGACTTCGTTTCGAGAAGCCCGCGATCCCATGGCTGGTGGGTCTTTACATCGTCTCCGCTTACTGGTTCACGGCCTCGACCAGCTTCGCCAATCCGGCCGTCACGGTCGCCCGGGCGCTGACGAACAGCTTTTCGGGAATTGCCCCCGCTTCGGTACCGCTCTTTATCGCTTTCCAAGGCTTGGGAGCGTTAGCGGCGGCCTTGCTTTCCCATTGGCTGTTCGCGAGGCCGGCCGCCGTTCATCGAGGCCCCTCCTCCGCGCATGAAGCGGCGTTGGCCGCCGAATGATACTCTGCCGTTATCCCAGAGACGCCAAGGGCGCTATCCGGAATCGTAAAGGCCGCCGGCGTTCCTAGCGATCCCGTATCTGCGCAGCGACATTTTATGCCGCGGCGCGCACGGGACGACACAGAGCGGGCCCAACGGAAGAATGCCCACCCTAGCCGGTCAAAGCGGTTGACAGGCGGGCGCAGGCATTCGAGAAGGGGGCAGTATCGTTAGATGGGGCGCATCCATGAGAAGCTTTGCCGCAGCTGTGATTTCTCTCGCCATGGCAGCCGCAATTTTTCCGGCGGCGGCCCAGATGCCGGGTTCGAGGGCGCCCGCCGATGGCAGCGCCGCGCTTGCGGGGCGCCTTGAGCGCCTGGAACAGCAGATTGGGGATTTGCAAGGCGTCGTCGCGGCGGTTGAGACGCTCGCAAAGAGCAACGCCAGCGGCGGCACGGGATATTCCGCAGCGGCGGGCGGTGGCGCGAGCGCCGATCAGATCCGCCAGCTCTCCGAGCAGATAGCCGACCTCACGCAGCGTCTCGAACGGCTGGAAGCGCAAATGGGAGGCGCCAGCCCAAGGCCTCAGGCGCAGGCAGCAAGGCCGGATACGGGCTATAGCACCGCGCCGGCCAGCGGTTTCGAAGATAAGCAGCAGCTTCCGCCCTTGGGTGCGCCGCCCGCGCCGGTGGATCGCCGTCCCGCAAGGCCGCAGCAGAGCGCAAGCACCGGATTCCCGCCGGCGGCGCCGCTGCCGCAAGATAGCTATTCTTCCGGCAATACAGGCGCGACGCCGCGCCCCAGTTCGCAAACAGCCTCCATCGGCTCCGCGCGCGCGCTTTTCGACCAAGCCTACGGAGCGCTCAACCGCCGCGAATATTCTGCGGCCGAGACCTATTTTCAGCAGTTTCTCGACCAGTACCCGAGCGATCCGCTCGCCGGCAGCGCCCAATATTGGCTGGGCGAGACGGCATTCGTGAGCGGAGAATACAAGAACGCAGCCGAGCGCTTCCTCAAGACCTTCACGAGCTACCCCAATAACGAGCGCGCGCCCGAAGCGCTGCTCAAGCTTGCAATCTCGCTGCGCCGGCTCGGCAACAATACGGACGCTTGCGCGACATTCACCGAGTTGCAGCGCCGCTACCCCGCGGCGCCGAAGGCGGTGCAGCAGAGAGCGGACTCCGAGAAAAAGAGGGCGAACTGCAGTTAGGGCGGAAGGGAATGGTGTCATGAATTCGCGTTACGCCCCCCACCCTGTCCCTCTCCCAGCGGGAGAGGGGACGCTGTTGCATGCTCCTCGCTCTATTCTGGCGTCCCTTCTCCCAAGGGGAGAAGGACAGGATGAGGGGTGAAGAGCCTAGTTTTAGGCGGCTCGCAAGGAACCCCAAGGCCCAGGGTGTCCCCCATGCCACGCATCGTGACAGACGCCGCGCTTCGGCGCGTATTTACCGCCCTCAAACCTCACGCTAGCGTCGCGCTGGCCGTGTCGGGCGGCCCGGATAGTATGGCGCTGATGCATCTGGCGAGCCGCTGGCGCGCTCTTGCGGGGCGGGGCCTTACGGAACTCGCCGTGCTCACCGTCGATCACGGTCTCAGACCCGCGAGCAAGGACGAGGCGGATTTCGTGGCTCTCGAAGCGGCGCGCATAGGCCTGCCGCATGCGACGCTCACCTGGGCGGGGGAAAAACCCAGGACCGGCATCCAGGCGGCCGCCCGCCGGGCGCGCTACGATCTCATGACGGCATATTGCCGCACTCACGGCATCGCTTGCCTTGCCACCGCGCACACCGCAGACGACCAAGCCGAAACTTTTTTAATGCGCTTGGCGCGGGGTAGCGGGCTGGATGGGCTTGCGGCCATGGCTGCGGTGTCGGAACGCGGCGGGGTCTCTCTCGCGCGCCCGCTTCTAACGTTCTCGAAGCGCAGAATCCTCGCCTATCTGCACGCTCACGGAATTCCTTTCGTCAGCGATCCAAGCAATAGCAACGTTGCCTTCGAGCGCGTGCGGCTCCGGCATGCGATGAAGGCCCTTGCCGCTGCTGGCATTTCGAGGTCTGCTTTGGCTCTCTCCGCTTCCCGCCTTGGGCGCAGCCGCGAGGCTCTTATGCGAAGCGCTGCTGAGTTTCTTGAAAACAATTTCAGCGTAAGTCCACTCGGACAGGGCGAAATCGGCGCCGAGGCGTTCGATGTCCTCCCCGCCGAACTTGCGCTTCGCGCGCTCGCGCAGGTGCTTGCGCTCGTCGGCGGAAAAGAAGAGCCGCCGCAGATGGCGAAGGTAGAGCGGCTGCTCGCTGAGCTGAAGGCCGGCAGACGGGAGGCCGCGCTTGGCGGATGCCTTGTCATCGCCGCGCCGGCTAAGCTTCAATTTTTCCGCGAGCCTGGCCGCCTCAAGCTCCCGCCCTCGCCCTGCCAGCCGGGCGGCACCTGCATTTGGGATGGCCGGTTCGCTTTATCCTTCGCGCCCGGCTTGAGCGGCGATGTGCTCCTGACGCCGCTTGGCGAACGCGGATGGACCATTTACCGCAGGTGCCAGAAAGATCGGCCTGCATCCTTGCGCGTCAACCGCCTCGCCGCGCTTACCACACCGGCTCTTTGGCAGGGGGGCGAGCTTCTTGCCGCGCCAGCCTTGGTCTACGCCGCAACGGCATGGACCGGCCCATCTCCTCTAGCGCTTACGCTTGCGCCGCGGCTTAGCCATTTTCTTAAACGAACCTAAGCCACAAGAGGAAGTGCGCTTGGCAAAGCCGTGTCCGTACCCTATCTCTGAGCAAATTGGCTCACTTATCTTCGCTTTGTCAGCTGGAAAGCTTTAGCTGGCCGCTTGCTCTGCCTTCAACGCACGATGGGTGCGTCACCAGGGGAAAACACCGTCTCCATGAACTCGAACTTCCGTAATTTGGCGATCTGGATCATTATAGCTCTTCTCCTGGTCGCGCTGTTCAATCTCGTTCAGAATAACCCCAAAGGCTCCCGGGCGAGCAGTATCGACTATTCTCAATTCTTGACCGAGGTCGATAATGGCAGCGTCCGCTCCGCGACGCTCGCCGGCAGCGAAATCTCAGGTACGCTGGCGAGCGGTGCCTCATACCGCACCTACATGCCGAACGATCCGCAGCTCATCGAGCGCCTGCACAAAAAGGGCGTCCGCTTCGATGTGAAGCCCGCGAATGAGGATGTCCCCTCGCTGCTCGGCGTGCTCGTGAACTGGTTCCCGATGCTGCTTCTGATTGCGGTGTGGGTATTCTTCATGCGCCAGATGCAATCGGGCGGCGGGCGTGCACTCGGTTTTGGCAAGTCGAAGGCGAAATTGCTCACTGAGAAGCAGGGCCGTGTCACCTTCGACGACGTTGCCGGTGTGGACGAGGCCAAAGAGGAACTGGAGGAGATCGTCGAGTTCTTGCGCGATCCGCAGAAATTCCAGCGGCTTGGCGGACGCATCCCGCGCGGTGCGCTGCTCGTCGGCCCTCCCGGTACCGGTAAGACGCTTTTGGCCCGCGCCATCGCCGGCGAAGCGAACGTGCCCTTCTTCACTATTTCGGGCTCCGACTTCGTCGAGATGTTTGTGGGTGTCGGCGCAAGCCGCGTGCGCGATATGTTCGAGCAAGCGAAAAAGAACGCGCCCTGTATCATCTTCATTGACGAAATCGACGCGGTGGGCCGCCATCGCGGTGCGGGTCTCGGCGGCGGCAACGACGAGCGCGAGCAGACGCTGAACCAGCTCCTGGTCGAGATGGACGGCTTCGAGTCGAATGAGGGCATCATCCTCATCGCCGCAACGAACCGCCCCGACGTGCTCGATCCGGCGCTTTTGCGTCCTGGCCGCTTCGACCGGCAGGTCGTTGTGCCGGCTCCGGATATCGTCGGCCGCGAGAAGATCTTGAAGGTACATGTGCGAAAGGTTCCGCTCGCTCCGGACGTCGATCTCAAGGTGATCGCGCGCGGTACACCTGGATTTTCCGGCGCCGATCTCGCCAATCTCGTGAACGAAGCCGCTCTGCTAGCCGCGCGCCGCGCCAAGCGCGTGGTGACGCAGCATGAGTTCGAGGATGCGAAGGATCGCGTCATGATGGGTGCGGAACGCCGCTCCATGGCCATGACCGAGGAGGAAAAACGCCTCACCGCTTATCATGAAGCAGGCCATGCACTGGTGGGCATGTTCATCCCCGGCAACGACCCGTTGCATAAGGTAACGATTATCCCGCGTGGCCGCGCGCTTGGCGTCACCTACAATTTGCCGGAACGCGACCGCTACAGCATGAAGAAACACGAGATGGAGGCCTATCTCGCCATGGTCTTCGGCGGCCGTGTATCGGAAGAGCTGGTCTTCGGCGCGGATAACGTCACAACGGGCGCTGCGAACGACATCAAGCAAGCCACCAATATGGCGCGCTCGATGGTTACGGAATACGGCATGAGCGATAAGCTCGGCCGCATCCGCTACCGCGACAACCAGGAGGAGGTGTTCCTGGGGCATTCGGTGACGCGGTCGCAGAACATGTCGCCGGAGACGGCGCAGCTGATCGATTCCGAGGTCAGGCGGCTTGTCGACGAAGGCGAGCAGCGCGCGCGCACCTTCCTTACCGAGCACATCGACGATTTGCATTTGCTAGCAAAGGGCCTGCTCGAATACGAAACCTTGTCGGGCCAGGAGGTTCGCGACCTCCTCAACGGCAAGCCGCCCGTGCGCGAGTTCACCATGAAGGAGGATCAGCCCAAGCGCCGCTCCGCCGTACCCTCTTCGGGCAACCGCGCGCCGCGCAAGGACCCCGACCTTGGCGGCATGGAACCCCAGCCGTCGACATGATCGCGCGCAGATCGAGGGCGCCTCGGCAGGGCGCCTAATTTCGCATCGATGGCTGGGCTCTGCCCGGCCATTATTCATTGAAAAGTCCTGCTGTCATGGCCGGGCTTGACCCGGCCATCCAGACCAGCCTTGAAATGGCTGGCTTTTCTCGTGGATGTCCGCACATGTCCCCGGACTTCGATCCGGGATCGAGTGCGGCCATGACAACTGTGCGAAGCTGCGAGCGCTGGATTTTTTCACACGTCCTTCGCGGGGACGGCGTTGCGGACTGGATAAAACTTTCAATCGCCGGGAGAGAAAAGCATGGGAAAGCTTGAGCCGGTTCTGGCCCATATCGGGCAGGACTTCGATGCGGCGCTGGCGCGATATATCGCGTTTTTGCGCATTCCCTCGATTTCGACCGATCCCGCTTACAAAGACGAGGTGAGGCGCGCGGGCGCTTGGCTCGAAAGCGAATTCCTGGCCCTCGGCTTCACCGCGGCGCTCCACGACACGCCTGGGCATCCGATCCTGCTCGCGCATCACGAAGGCCCCGGCCCGGACGCACCCCACCTCCTCTATTACGGCCATTACGACGTACAGCCGCCGGAGCCGCTCGAACTCTGGGACAGCCCGCCCTTCGAGCCCCAGGTTGTGGACGGCCCCCATGGCAAGCGGATCGTCGCACGCGGGGCGGTCGACGATAAGGGCCAAGTCATGACCTTCCTCGAAGCTTTCCGCGCCTGGAAGGCAGTGCATGGCGCCCTGCCCGCGCGCGTGACCGTGCTGATCGAGGGTGAGGAGGAGAGCGGTAGCGAGTCTCTGCCGGGCTTTCTGGCGGCTCACGCAACCTCGCTCAGCCAAGCCGGCGCCGCGATCGTAACCGATACGAACTCCTGGGACATCGGCACGCCGGCGATCACTTACCGCTTGCGCGGCAATGTCTATGTCGAGGTCACGCTCAACGGCCCTTCGCGCGACCTGCATTCGGGGCTATATGGCGGCGCGGTGGTCAATCCGCTGAACGCGCTGACGGAAATCCTGGGACAACTTCATGACCGCGATGGCCGCGTGCAGCTTCCCGGCTTTTATGAAGGCGTCGCTGAGCTTTCAGAGGGCGAACGGCAATCCTGGGCGGCGCTCGGTTTCGACGAGGCGGCTTTTTTTAGCGAAATTGGGCTTACGCAATCCATTGGCGAAACGGGCTACACGCCCTTGGAACGTCTTTGGGCGCGGCCAACGTGCGATCTCCACGGCATCTGGGGCGGCTATACAGGACCCGGCTCCAAGACTGTGATTGCCAGCCATGCTTCTGCGAAGCTGAGCTTCCGCACCGTGCCCAATCAAGACCCGGAGAAGATTGTCGAAGGATTGGAAGAATTCCTCGGGCAGCGCACGCCGCCAGATTGCACCTGGACTTTAGAGAAATTCAGCGCTTCGCCCGGCATCCTGGTGCCGGAAAGCGGTGCGTTCATGCAGGCCGCGCGAGCCGGGCTTCAAGACATCTACGGCAAGCCCCCCGCGATGGTGGGCTGCGGCGGCTCCATCCCCGTCGTGGGCTACATGCGCGAAAGCCTGGGGCTCGACTCGATCCTCGTAGGCTTCGGGCTCTCTGACGACCGCATCCACAGCCCGAACGAGAAATTCGAGATGAAGTGTCTCAAGAATGGCATCCTCAGCCATGCCGCGATCCTCGCGCGCATGGGCGAGGTTTCGCCGCCAACCAAGTCATGAACGAGCGCCGCACCCCCTCATCCTGTCGTTCTCCCCACGGGCGAAGGGATCCCCGAATTGAGCGGAGAGCATACAACAAGGTCCCCTCTCCCAATGGGAGAGGGACAGGGTGAGGGGTTGAACCGGCGGCTAAGCCGTTGCTAGCGCTTGCCGGCATTATGCTGATGGCGTGCCCCGGTGAGGCGCAGGCGCAGGGCATTGAGCTTGATGAAGCCTTCCGCATCGCGCTGATCGTAGGCCACAGCCCCCTCCTCGAAGGTCACAAGATCCTGATTGTAGAGCGAATAGGGGCTCGTCCGCCCAATCGTGTGCGCCATGCCCTTATAGAGCTTCAAGCGCACCGTGCCGGTAACGAATTCCTGGCTCTTGTCGATCAGCGCTTGCAGCATTTCGCGCTCCGGCGAGAACCAGAAGCCATTATAGATCATCTCGGAATAGCGTGGCATTAGCTCGTCCTTCAGGTGCGCCGCGCCGCGGTCGAGCGTGATGCTTTCGATGCCGCGATGCGCCACGAGCAGAATGGCGCCGCCCGGCGTCTCGTAGATGCCGCGCGATTTCATGCCCACGAAGCGGTTCTCGACAAGGTCGAGCCGGCCGATGCCGTGCTTGCGGCCGTAAGCATTGAGGCGCGTGAGCAGCGCTGCGGGCGAGAGCTGCACGCCGTCGATGGACACCGCGTCGCCGCGCTCGAAGCCGATCTCGATAATCTCGGGCTGGTCCGGCGCTTCTTCCGGAGAAACCGTCCGCTGATAGACGTAGTCCGGCGCTTCTACCGCGGGGTCTTCTAGCAGCTTGCCTTCCGAGGAAGTGTGCAAAAGGTTCGCATCGCAGGAGAACGGCGCGTCGCCGCGTTTATCCTTAGTCACCAGAATCTGGTTCTTCTCGGCGAAGTCGATGAGCGCCGCGCGCGATTTGAACTCCCACTCGCGCCATGGCGCAATCACATGGATATTCGGCTCCAGCGCATAATAAGAAAGCTCGAAACGGACCTGGTCGTTGCCCTTGCCGGTGGCACCGTGACACACCGCATCGGCGCCCGTCGCCCGCGCGATCTCAATCTGCCGCTTGGCGATCAGCGGCCGCGCGATGGAGGTGCCGAGCAGATACAACCCCTCATAGACGGCGTTGGCGCGGAACATCGGGAACACGTAATCGCGCACGAAATCCTCGCGCAGATCCTCGATGTAAATCTCCTTGATGCCGAGCAATTCGGCCTTCTTGCGCGCGGGCTCCAGCTCCTCGCCCTGGCCGAGGTCGGCGGTGAACGTGACCACCTCGCAGCCGTATTGCACCTGCAGCCACTTCAGAATGATGGACGTATCGAGGCCGCCGGAATAGGCGAGCACGACCTTTTTGATCTGTTTCTTTTCGGACATGGGAGCTTTCCTGGGTTTGCCCACGGCTTAAAGGAACCGCAGCTCGCGCGCAAGGCGTAGGTTCTGGGCGCGGGTATCGCTTGCTTCACGTGTGGGTCAAGTGATCAAAATCTGACGCTTGGTATCCGCTGCGGATAAAACCACAGGGCCGCAGAAGGCCGAAAGGCGAAATAGCGAGGCAAAAAAACGCTCAAGTTGCTATGCCTGCTTGTGGATCAAACAGCGGGAAAATCGCGGGAACTTGGGGCGTTATATGGAAGTACCTGTTGGTAATTGATGCTTTTCCAAATACGAGACCGGGCGCCTCCGTCATGGTTTTGCCGTCGCCCATGTGATTTTGGGCCTGCGCAATCCAATCATGATCCAGGACGTCAGCAGCTTGAGCATGAACCTGCCAGTAAAAGTGCGCATCTGGGGAGGCGGAGTATTGCTCGTGAATCGGTTTCGATACATCGACAACCAATGGCCGTTTGTGAAATCGAGAAACATCGCCGAATTACAGCAGGTGGCGATGACCCGCCGGGTCGGGGACGCCGGTGTCAGTCTATGCTCCTCGAGATATTCCCAACCCTTGGAGCATCGAACGCGATCCTTGCGGTAGAGAATGAAGGATGTCCCGCCATCGGCGTCCAACACTGGTGGTGCGGCAGGTAAACGCTCGAACCGGGCTCCGGCCTCCCGGCAGTTCGCGCAGTAACATGCAGCACTCACGATAGGTGGACCATACGTTTCGATCTCCACCTTTTGGCAGCGGCAAGTCGTGGCCAGATGCGTGTAATCTTGGTTGGACATTGTGCTCTCCAGTGTATGCTGCGATGCGCTCGCGAACTCCCGTTTGAACGGAGCCGTCCAGTCGGCCGGGTAATTCAGACTACATACGCCGGCCGGTCTCAAGCAACGACTTGAGATCGCTGAGGATCCACGGCCAGCCACCACCGCCCCGCGTTGGATCGCCGCCGCCCGGCACCATTCCGGCAACCTTCGGCGCGCCCGCGACATCATGCGTTATGGTTACGGTACATTGGCCATTTTGGTGCTCGATGATTTCATAGGTGAGACGAGTTGGCGGCTCCGCAGTTGTGTCCGCGTCGAACAGCGGATGCCAGGTTTGCACGAGTTTGCGTGGCGGATCGCTCTCGATAACCTTGCCGGCGATAATCTCGTCGGGCAGTCCGTGCGATTTCATTTCAGCGCTGGCCTTGTGGCTAAACCGACCATCAACCTTAAGGTCATACTCGGCGCGACCGCCATAGGCGTATCGCTCTGTCCATTCCGGTTTGGTGATCGCGTCCCAAATCGCCTGGGCGCTGGCCTTGATGACAATTCTGTAGACCTGAATGGTCGCGGCCTTGTCGGTCATAGGGTCACTCCTTGTTTTCGAGTTCGGTCTTGAGCGCTGCCAGCGCAGAGAGTCTGTGTTCACTGTATTTGCTGATCCATCGGTCGTGGATCGCACGGATCGGAACGGCATTGAGAAAGTGCAGTTTCTCGCGGCCGGACCGGCGAGCGATGACCAAGCCGGCGTCTTCCAGAACTTTGAGATGTTTCATGACGCCGAAGCGCGTCATTGCAAGTCCAGCCTGCAGTTCCTTCAACGTCCGGCCATCGCGCTGAAACAGAAGGTCCAAGAGCAACCGGCGTGTGGGGTCAGCAAGTGCCTTGAAGATGCTGTCGTCATCCATTCTCACTGGATTATAGGTGACCAAATGGTCACCTGTCAAGCCGCACGAACGCGTTCGCACTGGCGACGGCATCCACGGATCATGAGAACCGGTGCGGCGAGCCCTTGAACGATGGAAGCGCTAGCTGTGGAAGTGTTGCGGACATCGAGCTCCGCGAGGGGCGGAATTGCTTCGGCCTTTCGAAGCACGACCGCATTGGGGTCCTGAACCCGACTTGGAGCGCGTGCTGTAGCCGGGAAACAGGAAAGACTGCTTTCGACCCTTCTCGAGCGAACGTGGGCATCCGGCACGCATGCCCGCATAAACCTACCTAGTTGATGGCTTGAATCTCAGCTGAAGGGCCGAAAGCAGAAGAGGCTGGTCTCGGAAAATGCTTAAGCGGCTATGCCTGCTTTTCGATCTCATAGCGGGTGAATCGCGGGAGCGCCAACTTCGGGCAAGGAGGGCCAGAAGTTGGCGTGTTCGGGACCTAGTACGGCTGTTGTTTCCGTCTGAGTCCGGCACAGCGGCCGAAGCCGGGTTCAAACATTGGCTCCGATGTAGGCGGCTCCTTTCGGATCCCAATGCGGACCAATCAGAATTGGCCGCGGAGAGGAGTATCGGGCCAAGGTTGGCAGGCGGTTTCAAGGCGAAATTTGCCAGATGACACGGGGGACATGGCTCAGCCGTCGTTTTTGAGGCACCGCGATCAGGACCAATGCGGCAAAAAGAATAAGATATGACACCCCTAAACGTGCCACGAATCGCAGCCGATGCTTGAGATGTGTGCCTTCTGGCGTGCTGGAGAATTCGTCAAACCCGAACGCCAGGTACAGCAGCATCGGTGTAAACGCTCCGAGCAAACCAAATAGAAACGACAGCACATACGAGTCTAATCGGCGCATTCCGCTGATTTTGTAGGCGAAGCGTTCGACCGCGACATGCAACACCCAACCAAGACCAAGCCCAATGCACGTCAAAACCCCAACACTAATGGGCACAAGCAAATCTTGCATCGCTTCACCAAAAATCGTCGTTTGTGTGGCTAAAAAACCGCTAACACGCTGACAATCTTCTGGCAATAAACCTTCCGATCCGTCGCTGTATATGAGGATTCTGGGGCCGGTCCGGCCATGTAGGCAAAGGGGTCAGGGGCGGGATTGTTTCGG
>JBKQIH010000144.1:0-6303 GCA_052148445.1 Rhodomicrobium sp. | reverse complement strand
GTGCTTGGACCCCACGATCCTCAAGACAGGGCGCCTGCCCCGTTAGCTCAAACCTATCAGATGGTTACCACGCCGCCTTAGGGCACTGCTCCGGCAGCGGCAAACTCGCGCGTAGCGCGTTCGTTCTCTGGCCCATGGCGGTCCAACCAGAAATTAGTTGTAGAAAAAAGAAGGCTGTGGTCCGAGCGATGTGTCGGCGCCGGGTGGAGGGGCAGTTCATCCCTCAATAGCGGCCACGCTCACAAGTCCGCGCAGTGGGCTGCAATTGTGAAGGGTTTCGGATGCCGGCCCCTGCCGAACCTCACCGCGCGCACCACGGGCCGGCGTCCGAAAGTCTCCGGGGAAGGAACGCGCGGGAAGCAGGGCACCACCCGCAACAGCTCAATGCTATGAGGATTTTGCCCGTGCGATCGGCATGCGGAGGGCTGGCAGCATGGCCCAAGAGGTATACTGGGCTGCGCTGCAATACCCGGCAATAGCCGCAACGGGGCGAGGTAGCCGGTTGGATGACCGCGAGCAGGCTGGCTTGAGCGCGGATCGCGTCCGTTGAGATGCGCCTGGGCGAGCACCTCCGTGGCCGGCATGAAGGCGGCGGCGAAGGTGCGCAGCAATCGGAATGGAAGCGCTTGCGATCCTGCTCATGACGTGTCGATCCCCGCTGGAGCCGGCGCCGGCCTGCGCCGCCGGCAGCTTCCCTCGAAGGTCTCGATAATGAGCATGCAGCTGCCGCAACAGGGGCAGATGCGGACCGGCATTGCAGCGGCTGGCGCCCCGGTCTTGCCGGCCTGTCTGCGTTGGGACGCCGGCGCTGCCATGGCGATCAGGATGCGCATCGTGGCCAGGTTCTCCGCACGGGCGCCGCTGGCCAGAAGCCCGTAATGGCGGATGCGGTGGAAGCCTTTGGGCAAGACGTGGATCAGGAAGCGCCGGATGAACTCGCCCGTCTCAAGCGTCATGGTCTTGTAGCGGCCAGGCCCCTCGATCCGGTAGTCCTTGTATTTGAACGTGACGCCGGTCTTGTCCGCGGCGATCAGGCGCCGGTTCGAGATGGCAACCCGATGCGTATAACGCGAGAGGTATGTCAGCACTGTTTGCGGGCCGGAGAACGGCCGTTTGGAATAGACGAACCACTTGGTCTTTCTGAGCGGCGCCAGGAAGGCTGCGAAGGCATCCGCGCTGGCGAGGTGTGCGTGTTCGCCAAAGAACCGCAGCTTGCCCGCCCTGTGCGCGGCTGCGAGCTTCTCAAGCATCAGTCTGCGGAACAGCTTGGAAAGCACTCGCACCGGCAGGAAGAAGCCGCGCCGGCAGCCGGTCCAGCGGCTACCGTCCGGCGATATCCCGCCGCCCGGTACGATCATATGCACATGCGGGTGATGGGTCATCGCCGAGCCCCAGGTGTGAAGCACGGAGATGAAGCCGGTCTTGGCTCCGAGGTGCTTGGGATCGGCCCCCAGGGTCAGCATGGTCTCCGCGGATGCCTTGAACAGCAGATCGTAGATGACAGCCTTGTTCCGATAGGCGATGTCCGCGACCGGCCCGGGCAAGGTGAAGACCTGATGGAAGTACTGCACCGGCAAAAGCTCGGCCTCGCGGGCGGCAAGCCACTCCCGGGCCGCCGCGCCCTGGCACTTCGGGCAGTGGCGGTTCGAACAACTATTATAGGAGATGGCCGTGTGGCCGCAGGCGCCGTTCTCGCAGCGCTCGATGTGGCCGCCGAGAGCTGCCGTGCGGCAGTTCTCGATGGCGCTCATGACCTTGAGCTGGCCGAGGCTCACATGCCCGCGGTTGGCTTGGCGCCATGCGGCCCCGTGGCCGCGGAAGATATCCGCGACCTCCAAGGATAGGCGGGCCATGGCGGCTGGCTAGCCGGGCTGGCCTTGCTTCGGGCGCAGCGGCGTCAGCCTGTCGAGAGGGCTCATCACCTCGCGGATGATGTTGGTGGCCACCTGCGTATAGCGAGCTGTTGTGTCCAGCTTCGCGTGCCCAAGCAGCACCTGGATAATCCGCACATCGATGTTCTGCTCAAGCAGGTGCGTCGCAAAGGAATGCCTGAGCGTGTGCGGCGCGACCCACTTCGGCAGCCCGGCCAGCTCCGCAGCTATATGGCAGATGCGGTTCAGCTGGCGCGTCGTCATCGGCCCGATCTTGTCCCGGCCAGGGAACAGATAGATGCGAGGCCGCGCGATCCGGTACCAGTCGCGCAGCAGGTCCAGAAGCTGCGGCGAGAGCATCGCGAAGCGGTCCTTACGGCCCTTGCCTTGCTCCACGCGGATCAGCATGCGCTGGCTGTCGATATCTGCGACCTTGAGGCCCGCCACCTCCATCGCGCGCAATCCCGCGACGTAGGCTACGCTTAGCGCCGCTTTGTATTTCGGGTTCGGCGCCGCTTCGAGCAGCCGCAGCACGTCCTCGGCCGGCAGCACACGCGGCAGTTTGCGCGGCTCATGCACGAACACGAGAAACCGTGCCGTCTCCGGCCGGTCCAGCGTGACCTTGAAAAAGAACCGCAGCGCCGTGACCGTGGCGTTCATGGTTGGCGGGGTGGTTCCAGTCTTAGTCAGGTGCAGCTGGAAGGTACGCAACTCCTCTGCTGTTGCCGTATCCGGCGACCGGCCGAGGAAAGCCGCGAGCTTCTTGACAGCGCGGATATACTCGCGCTGGGTATCGGGGGTGAAGTTGCGCACCGTCATGTCTTCGATCATGCGGGCACGCAAAGGACTGATGGGCTTGGGGTTCGATGGCGTCACGCTCATCTCTCGCTCCTGTCTTGAGGTGGAAGTGCTTAGACCCCACGATCCTCAAGACAGGGCGCCTGCCCCGTTATCGAAAACTCTTTAGATGGTTAGCGCGCAGCACCCAGGGCACCGCGCGGGCAGCAGCAAACTCGCGCGCGAGCGCGTTCGTTCCACGGCCTTCTACAGCCTATGCAGCTATTGTAGTGGATATTACGCCGCCGCCGCCTTCACGGTTTCGGCGAGCTTTTTCAGCGTAAAGGGCTTCGGCAGGAACACGAAATTCTCGTCCGCGCCGAGATTCTTCCGGAACGCCTCTTCGGCATAGCCCGACATGAACACGATGCGGATCTCCGGGTTGCGCTCGCGCAGATGGCGGAGCAGCGTCGGCCCGTCCATTTCGGGCATGACCACATCGCTGACCACGAGATCGACCTTGCCATTCTCGCGGTCCATGATCTCCAGCGCCTCGACGCCGGTTCCGGCTTCGAGCACGGTGTAGCCGCGCGTGGAAAGCGCGCGCGAGGCGAAGGAGCGCACGGCTTCCTCGTCCTCGACAAGCAGCACGGTGCCGCTGCCGGTGAGGTCGGCGATGTCGGGCGCACCGGCCTTGCTTTGCAGCGCCTTCAAATCCTCCTCGGTTTCGACATAGCGAGGCAGATAGATGCGGAAGGCCGTGCCAACACCCATCTGGCTATCTACAAGAATGGTACCGCCGGTCTGCTTCACGATGCCGTAGACGGTGGAGAGGCCGAGGCCCGTTCCTTTGCCGACCTCCTTGGTGGAGAAGAACGGATCGAAGATCTTTTTTAGGTGCTCGGGCTTGATGCCGGTGCCGGTGTCGCGCACCTCGCACATCACATATTCGCCGCGGTCGAGCCCCCGGTCTTTCGAGGCCAGCGATTCGCGCTCACTCACATTCTCGGTGCGGATGGTGATTTCGCCGCCGTCGGGCATGGCATCGCGCGCGTTGACCGCAAGGTTCATAACCACCTGAAACAGCTGGCCTTCGTCGGCCTTCACGAACCACAGATCGCGCCCGTGCTGCACGGACGCCTTCACCTTCTCGCCAAGCGTCCGGCCCATCGTCGCTTGAAATTCCTCGATCACGTCGGTCAGTTTGAGGATGGCCGGCCTCAGCGTCTGCTTGCGGGAGTAAGCCAGGATTTGCTTGACGAGTTCGGCCGCCCGCGTCGCGCTGCCCTTGATCTTCATCACGTCCTTGAAGGCCGGATCGGAAGCCCGGAACCTGCGCAAGAGGAGGTCCGAATAACCGATAATCGCGGTGAGAAGATTGTTGAAATCGTGAGCGATGCCCCCTGCAAGCTCTCCGACCGCCTGCATTTTTTGTCCCTGTTCCGCCTGATCGCCGGTGAGGGACGCGGCACCGCTTTCCATCGCCGTGACGATGAAATTGCTGCCATCCGCCGCCGGGAATATGATAAGGCGCAAGCGCCTGCTACCCGCGCCCTTGAGCGCTGCTTGCACCTCGACGGGACCGCCCTGCATGCCATCCCTCGCAGCAAGACTCGCGATCCGGTCGCGGATGTTCTGGGAGGACGTATCGGCGGCAAGCAAGGCGAGAGACTTGCCGCAAAGCTCCGTGCCCGCGCTCAATTCCGTGCTGGAGCCTAAAAATAGATCGCGAAATGCGTCGTTGGCCGCCTGGATAACCCCCTTCGCGTTCGTGAGCGCCATCGGCTGTGGAGCCTGGCCCAGCAGCGCCTCAAAGCTATCGTCGAGGCTTCCGGCTGTCCCCGCGGGCGTTACAAGGCAGAGGCAGGACTCTGAGCTACCGGCGCTGAAGTGGAGGAGGCCGGCGCGGACAAAGCCGTTCGCGCAGGGGATTTGAACGTTTGCCGGCTCGTCCGCTTTGGCGATGATGTCGCGCATCCATGCGCGCGTGAAAGGTTTGCCGCGCCTTGTCCGGAAAAGTGTCCAAGCTTGCGCCCCGATGGGAGAGCTGCCGAGAAGTTTCTGAAAGCTTTCGCTTGCCGCTTCCACGGACAAGTCTTTCGCGATGGATAAAGCCGGTAACGGAAGCCTATCGAGCAGGCCGCCCCGGAAGGCTTCGGTTTTTTTCGCGTCTTTCGTGTCCGCGATATGCCAGATAAGAAATTCTACCCGCGCGCCGGACTCCATGAAAGGCGTGACCTTAAGCAGGAAGGGCTCACCTCCCTGGCAGTGCGGCAGTGCGACGATCTCCTCATGCGGCATGCCGCTGCGACCCGTGGCGAAAAGGCGGAAAACCGATGCCGCCGCCTCCGGCTGACGCTCGCCGAGCCTTGAAAGATCCGTGCCCCCGCCGGAGCCGAGCGCAAAGCGGAAGGCCTCGCTCTTCCAAAGCACGCTTCCTTTGCGGTCCGTGATGGCGACCGCCTCGGGCAAGGCCGAGAGAATATCGCGATAATGCCCCTCTTCGCGGCCTTCCGCCCGGCCGAAATGCAACTGCCCCGCGGCGAGAAGCACGCCGCCGGCCGCGCCGGCCCCGGCGAGCAGCGCGAGCGCGACCGTGCCTTGCCCCTCAAGCGCGAGCGCTGCTAGACCGGCCGCACCGGCTCCCAAAGCAGCGCCGCCCCAATTTGGGGCCCAATGAGCGAAAGGCATGAAGCGTACCGCCATCTGGAAATCCTCGTTCCTGGCCGCGACTATGGACCGATTCGCAGAATCGGGGAGATCCGGCCCCCTCGATGCGATGACGGCATGGGAAAGGTTAAAAAACTGTTGCGCGGACGCTTACCCTCGCGTTTTTTGGCAGCCGGAGAGTGACAAAACGCCGCCAAACCGGCACGGTAAGCGCGCCGCGCTTAGAGCCCCCTCGCAAAAGCGGGCTCTAAGTTTTTGCTTTGCGTTACGTCTCATCGGAAAAACGCTCACACTTTTCCGGACGCACTCTGGAAAGAAGAGGACCCAATGCCTCTAAGCTCGCTCTTGGCTATTATCGCCCTCGCCGCTGCCGTTTTCGCGGCTGGGGGCTTATACCTATACAAAATGTCGCGCTCCGGAGATTCAAGCGGCTTGTTCGCTCCGCGCGCGCGGCGTCTTGCTTTTGTCGAGCGCACTCACCTCGATGGCGGCCGCAAATTGCTGCTGGTCCGCCGGGACGGCGTCGAACATCTGATCCTCATCGGTGGTCCGATCGACCTTATCGTCGAGACAGGCATCCAGCCCCCGGACGCTTTCGATGGCGTGACGGCGGACGATAATTTCGAGGCCCCTGTCCGTGACGCGGCTGTGAGCGCCTGGCGGCTGCCCGGCTTTTCCGCACACACAGCGAAAGAGACGAGCCCTTCCAGTCCGCGGCTGTCCCTTTCTCCGGAAACCGCGGAGAAGAACGAGGACACGCTTGAGCTGACGCCGCTTGAGGAGGCTAAGGCGGCGCACTAAGCGAACATTTCTTGGCAAGCCAAGGTATGAGCTGGCTCAGAGAGCTGGTTGAGGCCGATGAACGAACGCGCTACGCGCGAGTTTGCCGCTGCCGGAGCAGTGCCCTAAGGCGGCGTGGTAACCATCTGATAGGTTTGAGCTAACGGGGCAGGCGCCCTGTCTTGAGGATCGTGGGGTCCAAGCA
>JBKQIH010000143.1:0-16954 GCA_052148445.1 Rhodomicrobium sp. | reverse complement strand
GGTGCGTACTTCACCTTTGGAGCCTTCATGCTTACCCTTATCGCGAAACTTCGTAAACCGAGAGGATCGTAGCATGAGCATAAATGTGGCAATCGTTTACCATTCCGGCTATGGCCACACAGCAGTTGTCGCGGAGCATGTGGCGAAAGGCGCTGGCGAAGTGCATGGCGTCGAAGCCTCGCTCTATAAGGCGGAGGATCTTGCAAACCCCGATAAAGGCCCGTGGGACCTCCTTCTTGCTGCCGACGCGATCGTATTCGGCGCGCCGACCTACATGGGGTCCGCCTCCGCGCCGTTTAAGCAATTTGCCGATGCCTCGTCCAAGGTCTGGTTCAGCCAAGGCTGGAAAGACAAGCTCGCGGCGGGATTCACCAATTCGGGTAGCTGGTCCGGAGACAAGCTCAACACGCTGATCCAGTTTGTGACGCTCGCCAGCCAGCACGGAATGAATTGGGTGAGCCTGGGCATGATGCCGGGCTTCAACAAAAAAGGCTCGACGCCAGAGGACTTAAACCGCGTGGGCTCGTATCTCGGCCTTATGACGCAATCCAACATCGACGAAGGTCCCGATACCGCCCCGATAGCGTCCGACCGGAGGACGGCCGAGCTATTCGGCCGGCGCGTCGCCGAGGCTGCAATCCGCTGGAGCAACGCGAAGTAGAGGAGAGCGCCCAAGAGTGGCCCACTGCCCAAGCTTGGCATGTCATGGCCGCACTTGATGCGGCCATCCGTTGAAACCGCATAACCTCCATGCCTTAGTGGATGGCCGGGTCAAGCCCGGCCATGAGGGCAGCGGGTGCCCGCTCTATTGTTTCTGTCCTCCTGAAAAGCCATTTTTTTTCGCAAGGCCCAAAACAGGAGGAAAGTCCATGAGCGCCCAGGACAGCCAAAAGCAAACCTACAGCCAGCACGAAATCGAAGAGAAGCTCAAATCGGACTTTCCCCATTGGCACCTCCGCGACGGACACATCTGCCGGACATACCAAACGCATGGCTGGAAAGGCACGCTCATGGTCATAAATGCCATTGGCCATCTGGCTGAAGCCGCATGGCATCACCCCGATCTCTCGGTCACCTATAATTCCGTGGCGGTTCGCCTGATGAGCCACGATGCCAAAGGCATCACGGACCGCGATTTTGCGCTTGCCAAAAAAATCGAGGAACTCGTGCAATGGCAGCCGGGAAAAGAGGGAGGGCCCTTTACGGGTACACCCCACGATCCGCGCCACGCCTATATCAAGTACGATTAGAGAGCGATCCGGGATCGCCGCCATTGCGAGCGAAGCGAAGCGGTCCAGCCTAAAGCACCGATGCTGCTCTGGGTCGCTACGGCGGCAAAGGCCGCCTCGCGATGACGGCGCCCGCGATTAAGGGGCTCGATGCTCAGTGCACAGGATCGGTCAGCAGCAGAGGCTCTTCCGCCGCTTCAAGATGAGGCAAGGCTGGCAGTTCAATCCCTGCTTCCTCTGAGCTTGAGGGGAAGAACTCGTCATCGATTTGGCCAAGAAAAACCTCGCAGGCAGCGCGCAACTCGTAAAGCGCTTTCCGGCCTCCGACAAGATACTGACCGTCCTTGGAAAGCTGCCCTTCCTGCGCGCCCGCCAAAGGTTCGGGCCTACGCTGAGAAAGGAAGCGCACGAGCGATCCTCCCCCGTGGAACATGTGCTGAGCATCCTTCAGAAACTCGGATTGCATCTGCACACAAAGCTCGGTCTCATCGAGGAACTGATCGATGTCGAGCTGAAACTCCGGCGTCAGCTTCCGAAGCTCCGCGGCCCAGTTCCGGGCGCGCAACAGCTTTGTCAGCATCAGCGCTTCGCGTTCCTGAAAGCCCTTGCAGCCATCGCGGAAGCGCCCAAGCTTTGCCGCGATCTCGGCATGGCCGGCGCCTTTGAGGTCAGCCTTGTGAAGAGCGGTGCGTTCGAAGAACCAAGCATCGCTCAACGCCGATCTCAACGCATCTTTTAGCAGATACACGACGGTATAGATGTCGTGGTCTTGGTTGGGATTTATCGTCCAGAGGGACATGGCGCGCCTATCGACCTTTGTCAGCGTCCGAGGCGATGCGCCACTCCCGCGCCATTCAAGGCGCGGGTCTTTGGCAAACGGCAGAATCTATGAGCACCCAGTCGTGCCGCCGCAGGTATCGCACTTCAGACAGGTTCCGTTGCGAACGAGAGTGAAGTTGCCGCACGTGCCGCAGGCTTCGCCCTCGTAACCCTTCGCGCGCGCCTCCGCGAGAAGCTCAGCCTTCTGAGGCTTCGCTCGACTCGAAACTGAATGATGGGTTGCAGAAAACGCGGCACTCGTCCCATCGCGCGCGTTTACATCGAAAGGCCCTAGCGGAACGTCTTCGTCCTCCGCACGCAGGGCATAAGCAAGCGCGCCGTGTGTCTCAAAAGTAGTAGACCCCCCGACTCGCTCAACCTGAGTCTGATCTTGAACTATGACAACTTTATGGTGAAGTCCGCGTGTAAGACCCTTGCTTACATATTGATCCGCGTAGAGCACGGAAGCCGATGCCTTCTGACCCGGCTTGTCCTCGGCGACGCCGCCGCCCATTACAGTTGAGCCGATGTTCGAAGGGTCCACATGGGCGAGGTCGTTGCGGGCGAGATAAGAGACGGCCAGTTCACGGAAGATATAGTCGAGGATCGAGGTCGCGTTCTTGATCGCCTCGTTGCCTTGCACATAGCCGGCGGGCTCGAAGCGCGTAAAGGTGAACGCCTCCACGAATTCCTCCAGCGGCACGCCATATTGCAGACCGAGGCTGATCGCGATCGCGAAGTTGTTCATCAAGCTGCGGAAGGCGGCGCCTTCCTTGTGCATGTCGATGAAGATCTCGCCGAGACGTCCGTCCTCGAATTCACCCGTCCTGAGATAGACCTTGTGACCGCCGACGACGGCTTTTTGCGTGTAGCCTTTGCGACGGTTCGGCAGTTTCTCGCGCTCGGCCGTGAGCCGCACACGCTCGATGATGCGCTCGACAATGCGCTCGGCGACAAGCTGCGCGCGTTTTCCTTGCGGAGCGGCGGCAATTGCCTCAGCCGTTTCGTCTGCGTCGCCGTCTTCCGAGAGAAGCTGGGCGGAAAGCGGCTGCGAGAGCTTCGATCCGTCGCGATAAAGTGCATTCGCCTTAAGCCCAAGCTTCCATGAGAGCAGGTAAGCCTCGCGGCATTCGGCAACGGTTGCCGAATTCGGCATGTTGATCGTCTTGGAGATCGCACCCGATATGAAGGGCTGAGCGGCCGCGAGCATATGGATGTGGCTTTGCCATGAGAGCGCGCGCTTGCCGCGTTTGCCGCATGGGCTCGCGCAATCGAAGACCGGCAAATGCTGGGGCTTAAGCCCAGGCGCGCCTTCGAGAGTCATCGTTCCGCAGACATATTCGTTCGCGGCCTCGATCTCAGCCTTCGAGAAGCCGATAGCGGAGAGAAGGTCGAAGCCCGGAGCGTTCATCGCTTCCGCGGTGAGCCCCAAACCCGCCGTGCAGAACTCTGCGCCCAGCGTCCACTTGTTGAACACAAATTTGATGTCGAAAGCGCTAGCAAGGCCGGCCTCGACGGAGGCGATTTTTTCCGCCGTGAAGCCTTTGCCGGCAAGCGCTTTATGATTGATATGCGGAGCGTTGGCGAGCGTGCCGCGGCCCACGGCATATATAACGATGGCCGAAATCGCGTCCTCGCCATAGCCGAGCGTGCGGAGCGCCTCGGGGACCGCCCGGTTGATGATTTTGAAGTATCCGCCGCCCGCGAGCTTCTTGAACTTCACCAGCGCAAAATCGGGCTCGATGCCCGTCGTGTCGCAGTCCATGACCAGCCCGATAGTGCCCGTGGGTGCGATCACCGAGACTTGCGCGTTGCGGAAGCCATGGGCCTGACCGAGCGAGATCACCTCGTCCCACGTTTCGCGGACGGCTGCGACAAGGTCTTCCTGCGGGCACACATCGTCCTTGAGCGGCACGGGCGCCGTCGAAAGCAGCTCATAGCCGCCATCCCGCCCGTAAGCCGCGCGGCGGTGGTTTTTCATGACGCGCAACATGTGGCTTGCATTAGGAGCATAGCCGGCAAACGCGCCGAGTTCCTTCGCCATGACCGCCGATGTGGCATAGGACACGCCCGTCATGAGCGCGGAGATGGCCGCAGTAAGCGCGCGGCCTTCCTTGGAATCGTAGCCGAGGCCGGAGACCATCAACAAGCCGCCCAGATTCGCAAAGCCGAGACCGAGCGTGCGGTATTCGTAAGAAAGCTGCGCGATTTCCTTCGACGGGAACTGCGCCATGGTCACCGAAATTTCCAGAACGATCGTCCACAGCCGGCAGCCATGGGCGAATGCTTTGACATCGATAATGGCCCAGGGGTCTCTCCCCTCACCCTGTCCCTCTCCCCTTGGGAGAGGGGACGATGCATCCGCCGGCCTGCCCCCTCTCCCATGGGGTGAGGGCTGGGGTGAGGGGCGGAACGCCAGCAAATTAAGCGAGGCGAGATTGCAGGCGGTGTCGTCGAGGAACATGTATTCTGAGCACGGGTTCGACGCCCGGATCGGGCCGCTCGCCGGACAGGTGTGCCAATCGTTGATGGTGGTGTGGAACTGAATGCCAGGATCGGCGCTGGACCAGGCGGCTTCTGCGATTTGATCCATGAGCCCGCGCGCCTTCAGGCGCTTCACGGCTTTGCCATCCATGCGCGCCTTGAGCGCCCACTCGCCGTCCTCCTCGACCGCGCGCAAGAAGGCATCCTCGACCCGCACGGTGTTGTTGGAATTTTGCCCCGCGACCGTGCGGTAAGCCTCGCCTTCCCAGTCGGTGTCGAAGCTTGGGAATGCGATGGACTTGAAGCCCTGCCTCGCGAATTGAATGACGCGCTGAATATAATTGTCCGGCACGAAGGCCGCCCGGGCGGCTTTGACCTCACGCTTCAGCGCGGAGTTCTTGGCGGGGTCGAAGCAATCCTCGCCCTCGCCCTCGCAATTCACGCAAGCCTTCATGATCGCGGTCAAGTGCTTCGCGCAAGCCTTGGACCCCGCGACGAGCGCTGCAACCTTTTGCTCCTCCAGCACCTTCCAGCTAATGAAATCCTCGATATCGGGGTGATCGGCGTCCACGATCACCATCTTGGCCGCGCGCCGCGTTGTGCCGCCGGACTTGATCGCCCCAGCCGCGCGGTCGCCGATCTTGAGGAAGCTCATCAGGCCGGAGGATTTGCCGCCGCCCGAAAGCTTCTCGCCCTCGCCGCGCAGCCGCGAGAAGTTCGAGCCCGTGCCGGAGCCGTATTTGAACAGCCGTGCCTCGCGGACCCACAGATCCATGATGCCGTTCTCATTCACCAGGTCGTCTTGCACGGACTGGATGAAACAGGCATGCGGCTGCGGATGCTCGTAGGCGCTCGCGGAGCGGACGAGTTCGCCCGTCTCGAAATCCACATAATAATGGCCCTGCCCCGGCCCATCGATGCCATAGGCCCAGTGCAGGCCGGTGTTGAACCATTGCGGGCTGTTAGGCGCCGCCATCTGCATGGCGAGCATGTAGCAAAGTTCGTCGTGGAAGGCCTGCGCGTCCTCTTCGCTGGAGAAATAGCTGCCCTTCCAGCCCCAATAGGTCCAGGCGCCCGCCATGCGGTTAAAAACCTGCCGCGCGTCCTTCTCGGGCCCAAACCGTTCCGCCTCGGGCAGATCCGCAAGCGCCGCCTTATCGGGTACGGACCGCCACAGCCAAGACGGCACGCGATTCTCCTCGACGCGCTTCATCCGGGCCGGAATGCCCGCCTTGCGAAAATATTTCTGCGCTAGGATGTCGGCCGCCACCTGGCTCCACTGCTCCGGAACAAGAAAGCCTTCGAGCTGGAAAATCAGTTTCCCATCGGGGTTCTTCAGTTCGCTCCCGACTTCCTTGAATGCGATGTCCGCATAGGGAGATTGACCTTTTTTTGTGAAGCGCCGTTCGATCCGCATCGAGAATTCTCCTGCCCGGCGCACTTTTGGCGCGCCTGCCCCTTTGGCCAAGTGTGATTGCTGGACACGCAGAACATCAAACGCAGAACGCAAAACATCGCCCGCGGCCCAATACTGAACAGGGACACGGCAGCGCACCGAACTGCGCTTGAGACGGCGATTTAATGCGTTATTCCGGAGGGGAGCCGCCTAGACGGCCAGCGGGAAAAGATGCCGCCGCACCCTCCTGGAAGGGTGCTCCCCGCTAGCGGCAAGTACAGAGGCTATGTGATTCGGGTGCCTGGCGCTGTCGCAGGAATGCAACAACCCGCCTCTATGTTTAGTGGTTAACAACCCGAACTAGGGCCATATCTTGTGGCAAGGCCGCCCCAGGCACAAGGCAAGTTGCAGACGGCGGGTGACATCCTGGGGATAAAACGGCGGGCTTCACATAATTTACACAGGCGGCCCACAGGCTGATTGGCTCCAAAAATTGTCCTGTGCAAGCTTCGGAACGCCGTATCTCTCCCGCCGTGCCGCGCGCATTGCAGCGCGAAGCGGTGCTTTGCAGGACACGGGATCTTAAAGCGCGCCGGCATTCGTGAGATACCGCGATGGATACCTCCCAATCGCGGCGCCCCTTGATTGGGATGTCCACACGGAAGGTTTTCTCCACCCCTTCGCGAAAGCCTACGAAGCCCAACTCGTGGAAAACGGCAGGCCGATTCCTGCTTCCGAGGTACCGCAATACCGGTCTTTGCGTGAGTCGGAACACAGCCAGCCGCCGGCGTATCCTTACCTGCACGTTTCGATTGTATTTCCGGGACCTGAATTGCAGCTTTCAACCATTCGTTAGGTGGAACGGCCGTGCCGCGCATCAGCGTTGAATGGATTGGCGGTCCAAGGCCGCCTGGCGCTGCTCGAAGGCGGCCAGCGCAACCACAACCGAAATCGCGACGATAATGACGGCACTAAACACCGCGATGCGCCAGCGCAGCCTTGCGGCCGCCTTCTTCTATGAGCTTGGCACACGGAAATACGCATGGCCGCGCAGCAGAACTTTCGGGGCAAAGCTTGTCCTCAACCGGACAAACTCAGCATCGAGGGTTCAACCCCTGATCCTGTCCTTCTCCCAGCGAGCTCACCTTGGTGAGCTTGCAACTCAAAGTCTCCGCATCCGCAAGCGGATGCGGAGAGGAGCACAGCGAGAGCGTACGGCACCCTGTCCTTCTCCCAATGGGAGAGGGACAGGGTGGGGAAGCCTTTTCTACTCGATAACGATCTTGGGTGCGGGCGGGAGCGACTTTTCGCCCTTGAGGCGGCTCCAAAGCGCCGCGGCCATTGACTTATAAATCTGGGCATGCGGCGAGGACGGCTCGGTCACGACGATCGGGCGCCCCGAGTCCGAGGTTTCGCGAATTGACATATGCAACGGCAGTTCGCCAAGGAACGGCACGCCGAGCCGCTCCGCCTCGGCCTTCGCACCGCCATGGCTGAAGATGTCCGAGCGCTCGCCGCATTTGGGGCAGAGGAAGTAGCTCATATTCTCGATGATGCCGAGCACAGGCACATCCACGCGCTTGAACATATTAAGGCCGCGGCGCGCGTCGATCAGCGACAGATCCTGCGGCGTCGAGACGATCACCGCGCCGGCCAGCGGCACTTGCTGCGCCATGGTGAGCTGCGCGTCGCCGGTGCCGGGCGGCATGTCGACGACCATGACATCGAGTTCGCCCCAGGTCACGTCCTTCAGCATTTGCGTGATCGCCGAGATTACCATCGGCCCGCGCCAAATCATCGGCGTGTCCTCGTCGACGAGAAAGCCCATGGACATGACTTCCAAGCCGTATTTCAAAAGGGGCTTCAAGACATTGTCGTCCGCAAGCTCCGGCCGATCCTTGATCGCCAGCAGCCGGGGCACCGATGGGCCATAGATGTCGGCGTCGAGAATACCGACTCGCAAGCCGTTCTGCTGGAAGCCCAGTGCGAGGTTGACCGCCGTGGTCGATTTGCCGACGCCGCCTTTGCCAGAGGCGACCGCGATAATATACTTGACCCTGCCGATGCCGCTCTTCTGCGCGCTGGCGTGGGGCGTAGCGCCGCCGCCGCTTTCCTCCTTTGCGTCGGACGTCAGCGTCACGACCGCGCCGGCCACGCCCGCAATCGACTTGACCGTGGCCTCGGCAGCCTTGCGCAGCGGTTCGTAAGCGCGCGCCTCGGCTTGCGGAACGTTGATCGCGAAGTAGACCTTGTCCTTGTTGATGACGATGTCGGAGAGCCGGCCGGAGGATACGAGATCGGGGCCGCCGGGGATAGTGACGGTCTTAAGCGCGTTGAGCACGCTTTCTTTGGTGGGATGAGCCATATATCTGCCGTTGTAAAGGTTGAGAAGCTATGTCAACTATTCGAAGCTGGCATTATCTAAGCGCTAATGCGTCATAGCAAAAGCCGTTCGCCGCGAAAACGTCTGTTTAATGAGAAGAGTGTGACCAAACCGCTCAATTCGCATGGTTCCTCCTCGCTTTACAAGCTTCCCCTTCGTTTGCGGAAGCGGCGGAGTGAGGAGCGATGACCTCGACAAGGGACCATATCGCCGGAATCGTGCTGGCGGGCGGGCTGTCGCGGCGCATGGGCGGCGGCGATAAGGGTTTGCGCGAACTCAGGGGCAAGCCGCTGATACTGCACGTCATCGAGCGCCTTTCGCGGCAAGCGAACCCGCTTGCCATCAACGCCAATGGCGGCGCATTGCGCTTTTCGGCTTTCGGCCTGCCTGTCATCTCCGACGCTACGGAGGATTTTGCCGGTCCGCTGGCTGGGGTACTCGCGGGGATGCGCTGGGCCGCGCATGCCGCTCCGGCTGCGCGCTATATCGTGACGGCAGCCTGCGATACGCCCTTTTTTCCCGAAGACTTGGTGGAGCGATTCCTCGGCGCGGCCAACGGTGCCGATCCCGCCATCGTTCTCGCCATGTCGGCCGGGCAGGTGCATCCCGTTTTTGGCCTCTGGCCCGTGCGCCTCGCCGGCGATCTCGCGGACGCACTCGCATCTGGCACACGTAAAGTCACGCACTGGACAGACCGTCATCCGCACTTTATCGCTGAGTTTCCGCAGTTTCGCCTTGGCGGAAAGCTCGTCGATCCGTTCTATAACGCAAACACGCCAGAAGAACTCGCCGGCGCCGAGGCGCTGCTGAGGGCAGAGGAGATGCCGTGACCCCTCCCATTTTCGGCGTCGTGGGCTGGAAAAATTCCGGCAAGACGTCGCTGATCGCAAAGCTCATCGCGAATTTCACCGCGCGCGGCCTGGAAGTCGCCGCCGTGAAACATGCGCATCATGCCTTCGATATCGACCGCGAAGGCAAAGATTCGTTCCTATACCGCGAGGCCGGCGCGAAGACGATTGCCATCGCATCGGCCAAGCGTTTCGCAATTATGGCCGAGCTGGACGGCAAGCCGGAGCCGACGCTGTTCGAACTCGTCCAATATATCGAAGGCGCCGATATCGTGCTCGTGGAAGGCTTCAAGAGCGAACCCCATCCAAAGCTCGAAGTCCGGCGCACGCAGGCGAAAGACCGCAAACCGCTGGCGCCGGACGATCCCTCTATCCTTGCGGTTGCGGCCGATTTCGAGGTGGAGGGCGCAGGCGTTCCCGTCTTCCCGCTCGATGGCGTGGAGGCTATCGCGGACTTCATACTGCCCCGCGCCCGGCCTTTGCGGCAGGCGGCCCGCTCCTATTGATCCGGCCCGGTTATGTATTGAGCCGCAGCTTCAGCTCTCCCAGTGGGAGAGGGAACGCCAATCTCGACGTGTGAGCCGGGCAAAATGTGCGATATCCATCGAGATATCACGGCGCCGAATCTTAAGCCGATTTCCTGGGCGTTCCGGCGGCATGACACTTTGCCTCAGGTAAGCTCAACCAAGACCTGTCCGGTTTCGACGCTATCTCCAGGCTTGACCAGAATTGCCGCCACTTTGCCCGCACGTTGGGTAATCATGGGCGTCTTCATTTTCATCGCCTCGATAACCGCGACGCGATCTCCCGCGCCGACCTCCTGGCCGATAGCCACGAGAACTTGGTCGACCACTCCGCCCAAGGTACAAACCACCACGGCGCCATCGGCGGGAACGGGCACAGCGGGCTGAACGGGTGGGGCGGCCGCTGGAACTTCCGGCGAGTTCCAATTGGGTGGAGGCGGCGGCATGTACGCAGTGCCCGCCTGGGAATAGGGCAGGCTGCTCACTTCGCTGAGATCCTCGACGGTCACGTAATATTGCCGGCCGTCCACGGTGATTCTGAATTTGCGTTCCATGGTTCGCGGTTCCCTATTTGCCCGTTGAAGCGTGCGGTTGCGGCACAGCCTGCGCGGAGCGATGCCCAACGTTGTGAGAGCCGTGCTGGGCGCTCCGGCCCTCGGCGAGCCAGCCGCCTCCATGATGGGCGGGTTCGATATGGACGATACGGTGAGCGCCCATGACGGCTGCAACCGCCGCCGCTATGGCAGCAACATGATCGTCCGCGGTCATGTCGACCGGTTCGCCCAAATGAACCGGCGGCAGCTGCGCCTGGATTTTCTCGTCCGCGCCAAGCCTCAGCCGGTTGAGCAGCGGAAAGGCGGCCAGAACGAGGCCGATGAACGAAATGACGAGGAAGCTCAGGAAGAAATCGATAATGCTGAGAAGAAAGGCTCCGTTCAGCGTATCGGGCACGGTAACGGTCATCGGGCCGGCTCCATCGCTCAGTTCACGCCTAGCAGGGCTAGCATAATTCCGCCGGAAATTGCGGTGCCGAACACTCCGGCCAAGTTCGGTCCCATGGCGTGGTAGATCAGAAAATTATTGGGATTTTCTTCGCAAGCGACGACATGGGACACCCGCGCGGCAATAGGCACCGATGCGATCCCGGCAGAACCGATCAGCGGATTGACCGGTGTCTTCAAAAACAGGTTCATGATTTTTGCCGTAACCACCCCCGAGGCAGTGCCGCAAAGAAACGCCAAGAGTCCAAGCACGACGATCTCGACAGTTTGGAACGTAAGAAACTTGTCCGCCGCCATCGTCGATCCAATCGCCACTGTGAGCACAATGATAATGACGTTCATCATCGGGCCCGCGGCAGTCTGGGCGAGACGGTCGGTCACGCCAGACTCCTTTAAGAGATTGCCGAGCATTAGCATCGTGATGAGGGGGGCGACGGGGGGAAAGAACAAATTGACGATGATGGCGATGACCAGGGGAAAGGCGATCTTCTCAAGTTTGGACACCTTGCGGAGCTGCGCCATGCAGATCGTGCGCTCCTCTTTCGTCGTCAGCAGCCGCATGATGGGGGGCTGGATCATCGGCATCAGCGCCATGTAGGAATAGGCGGCAACCGAGATTGGCCCCAAAAGATGGGGCGCGAGCTTGACGGTCACAAAAATTGCCATGGGTCCGTCGGCCCCGCCGATAATGCCAATCGCTCCGGCTTCCTTCAAACTGAAGCCCGCCACTTTGGCTAAGATCAGCGCGACGAAGATACCTAGATGCGCGCCCGCTCCTAGAATGACGAGCTTGGGGTTCGCGATCATCGGGCCGAAATCGGTCATCGCGCCCACCCCAAGGAAGATCAGGGGCGGAATGATCAGCTTGGCCACGCCTAGATAGGCATAATGGAACAACCCCCCTTCCTTCACTTCGTAGAGGAGTGCCGAAACCGGGGAGGAGCCGGGAATGTCGTCGGGAGGCCCTGGCACATTGGCGACGATGCAGGCGAAGCCGATGCCTGCAAGCAGCAGCGGTTCATATTGCTTCGTAATCGCCAGGTAAATCATCGCCGCCCCGATGACGATCATCACCAGGTTTCCAAACGAGAAGTGAGCCGCCCCGGTCTGGGCGAGCAGCGCGCTAAGAAAGGCGATTAGCTGGTCGAGCACTTCGTCCTACTTTCTCTCTTATCCGCGCAGGCTTTAAAGCGGAATGTTGCCGTGCTTCTTCGCAGGCCGCTGCTCGCGCTTGCCAATCGTTTTACGCAACGACAGCGCCAGCACACCCCTCGTTTCAGACGGTTCGATTACATCGGTGATGTAGCCACGCTCGGCCGATAGATAAGGCGACGCGAATTCGGCGCGGTATTCGGTTGCGAGCTCTGCCGCTTTGGCCTTGCGGTCGAGCGCCTCGGAGAGTTCTTTGCGATAAAGCAAATTGACCGCACCCTCGGCGCCCATGACCGCGATCTCCGCATTCGGCCACGCATAAACGAAGTCGGCGCCCATCTCCTGGCTGCACATGGCCAGATACGAGCCGCCATAGGCTTTGCGTAAGATGACGGTGATTTTCGGTACCGTGGCGGCCGCATAGGAGAACAGCATCTTCGCGCCGTGCCGGATGATGCCGCCGCGTTCCTGTTCGACACCCGGCAAAAAGCCAGGGACGTCCACCAGCGTCACCAGAGGAATATTGAAGAGGTTACAAAAACGGATGAAGCGCGCGCCCTTATCGGAGGCGTCGATGTCCAGCGCTCCGGCCTTTTCGGTGGGCTGGTTGGCAATCAGCCCAACCACGATCCCCTGGATGCGGGCAAAGCCGATGATCAAGTTCCTGGCAAAGCAGGACTGCACCTCCAGCAATTCGCCGCTGTCGGCAATCTGGCCGATGATCCGGCGGACGTCCATCGGTTCGGAAGGATCGTCGGGGATCAGTGCGTTCATCGCCTCGTCGCGGTCCAAAACGATGTCCGCGCCGAAATGGTGGGGCGGATCCTCGGTGTTGTTGGACGGCAGGTAGGACAGCAGCCGGTGAACGATCTGGATCGCGTGACCGTCGTCCTCGGCTATAAAATGAACGTTGCCGCTCACCGTCGCGTGCATCACGGCGCTGCCTACCTCGTCCATGGTCGCTGTCCGCCCGGTGACCGCCTTGATCACCTCCGGCCCGGTGATGAACATATAGGCGTTATGGCGAGTCATAATGACGAAATCCATCAGTGCCGGCGAATAGGACGCCCCCCCGGCACACGGTCCGCACACAACCGCGATCTGTGGCACGACGCCCGATAGAAGGACATTGTGATAAAAAACCTGACCGTAGCCGGAGAGGGAATCGACGCCCTCGTGGATGCGGGCGCCGCCCGAATCTTTGAATGCGACAACCGGAATGCCGGTCCTGGCCGCGAACTTCATCAATTCCACGATTTTCATCGCGTGCATTTTTCCGAGCGTGCCGCCGGCAACCGTAAAGTCCTGGCTCACCGCGGCAACGAGATGCCCGTTCGCATAGCCGGTGCCCGTGATCACCGCGTCCGCCGGCAGATCCTTAGCGTCGCTTCCGAAATGCCGTCCGCTATGGCGGACATGCATGCCCGTTTCCTGAAATGTCTCCGGCTGAAAGAGCGCGCCAAGCCGTTCGCGCGCCGTCATCAGCCCCAGCTCGTGGCGCGCCTTGATCTTGTCCGCACCGCCCGCCTGCGCAATCTTCCGGCGGCGCTCACGAAGCTTCTCTAACATGGACGCCCTCATGGTTCTCCCCGAACGTTTTTTTGCTTCCGCATAGTTCCTCCGGTAATTCTGTATTCCTTTTTGTTTATTTGCCAGCGAATACCCTCGTAGCACCTTCGCAGAGTGCATTTAAAGTTGGTCCTGAGGGACACGAGCTCGCCCTAAAGGCAAGGCTGAAGCCGGCTTGGCGCTCATGCCGGTGGCTAAAGCAACGCGCGTTAACCGGACGCAACGTCATCGCGAGGCAGCCCTCGCTGCCGTGGCGATCCAGTGCAACGGCCGTGACTTGAAGATGGATTGCTTCGCTTCGCCCGCAATGACGGGGATTCCGGATTTCAGCTCGATGCTTTAATCCTGAGTTTCCGGCACGGGTAAGCGGACCGCCATCGCTCTGCGGCTGCCGATAAGCACACCTGCTATGATCAGCGCGAAGCCCGCGGCGTGGAACATTTGCAGTTTCTCGTGGAGAAGGATCGTCGCGAGGAGCGCGCCGAAAACCGGGATCAGGAACAAATAAAGCCCCGCCGGCGCCGGTCCCAGCAGCTCCACGGCGCGATTGTAGAAGACATAGGCGACAAGGCTTGGAAAGATCGCGACATAGAAGATGGCCGCTGCCGTGGCCCAATTGGCGGTCATGGTGTAGCCCAGCCGGTACTCGGCGAAGGCGAGGGGAACGTTCGCAATCGCGGCGATCGCATAGGTGACGAAGTTGTAGCTCTGCCAGCTCATGCGCGGGCGCTTGCGGAGGAAAGCGGTGTAGACGCTCCAGCAGGTCATGCCGGCCAGCACGAGAAGGTCGCCGCGATTGAACCGGAATGCGGCGAGAGACATAAGGTCGCCCTTTGCGACAACGAGGATCACGCCAAAAAATCCGATTGCCATGCCGGCGAGTTGGCCCGCGCCCGGACGGTCGCCGAAAATGCTCCAAGCGGTGACCGCAATGAACACCGGGCCTGCGGCGCTGAGGATGAGGCCGTTCAAGGCCTCGGTGGAGACGAGGCCGAGATAGGAAAGAGTGTTGTAGCAAGCCGGACCGATAAATCCGAGGAACAGGAGAATGAGCCGGCTACACCAGATCTCGTGAGCGTCTTTGCGTAAGTAAGGCCACGCGAAGGGCAAGAAGATGAGAGATGCAAGCGTCCAGCGCAGGCAAGCCAGCGTTACCGGCGGGATGACGCCGGATATCGCCCGGCCCAAAACCATGTTCCCGGCCCAGAATGCTGCCGTGAGCGTCAAAAGCAGCCTTGGCCGGTTGAAAATTGACCCCACCGCAGGTCCTCCCGTCACATTGCTCCGGCGGCATGCTTGCGCGAAGACGCGCCCCGGCCCGGCGGCGCCCCGTGTTCATGTTCCTCTCAAACAAGCACGCGAGGAATGAAGTGGCAATCGAACCGTTGTTTCGTTGGGGCCAGATAATCCGCCGGCGTGACCGAAGCAGCCGGACGGAAAAATTGTCATGAAGAGTGCTCCGCCCGGCAACTGGGCCCGTCTGCGGTATGGCCGTCTAAACTGAGGCGGAACTTCACATCGACAAATAGCCGATGCCACGTAGCCCCAGCCGCTGAAGAACCGGAGTTGCGTAAGACGAACGTCTTGGCCGGCTATCTGGGCGGAACTTTTTTGACGGAACGCAAGGCCCGGTCCGCGAAAATCCGTAAGGTTGGCCGCCAATTTGGGGGGTATGCAATGAATCTTGTAAAAGTCAGTCCGGCCGAAAGTTTTCATCAGCCGCTCGCCGCTGTGCGTCAGAATAGCAAAAAAGGGAGAGCGATTTTTGCATTGACCAACATTCCAAAGCACTCGCTCATACTGCAATCGCAAGCCATTTTGCTGCCAAAAGAAGACTATAAGAGACTGGGTGAGACCGGACTTTGGGCTTACCGGTTTGCCTTGGGCGATCAATGCGCGTTCGTTTTTGGCGATATCGCGTTTTGTAATCACTCCGGCCAGCCGAACGCTGCGATGACTTGGACCCGGCTGACGCCCACCGCCGCGTTGGCGAACCTCATCGCGTTAACCGACATCGGCGCCAATGCCGAAATCGAAATTTCATATGCCGACGCCGAAGAGTACTCTCGCAAAGGCGTTATTTTATCCTAGACCGGCGGCCAAAAAGGCGATAGCGGCACAAATCTGCGGCAAGCCGCGCGGGCGGATCCGTTTTCTCGCCATGGCTAAATGCCGTTTCATGCATTAGAGTGCGTCCGGAAAAAGCGTGAAAAACTGAGAACCCGCTTTCGATTTCATCGGCGGCGGATAAGCGCTAGTGTCGATGCAAAGGGAGCATCCGGGGATAGAGATGGCAAATGTTGTGGTGGTCGGCTCGCAATGGGGCGACGAGGGCAAGGGAAAGATCGTCGACTGGCTCTCAGAGCGCGCCGATATCGTGGTGCGCTTCCAGGGCGGGCACAATGCGGGGCATACGCTGGTCGTCGATGGGCAGACCTACAAGCTTTCTCTGCTGCCGTCGGGTATCGTGCGTGGCAAGCTCTCGGTGATCGGCAATGGCGTTGTCATCGACCCTTGGGCGCTCGATTCGGAGATTACCGCGATCTCGAAGCTTGGCGTAAAGATTAGCCGCGACAATTTGCGCATCGCCGAGAACGCCACACTGATCCTGCCGCTGCATCAGGAGCTGGATGCCTTGCGCGAAAATGCCGCGGGTGCCGGCCAAATCGGCACGACCAAGCGCGGCATCGGCCCGGCCTATGAAGACAAAGTCGCGCGGCGGGCGCTGCATGCCGTCGATCTCATCAATCTGAAGACGCTGCCCGCCAAAATCGACCGTGCACTCGTCCATCATAATACGCTGCGGCGCGGAATGGGGCAGCCCGAGATCGACCGCGACGAACTCGTGCAAAAGCTGATCGATATCGCCCCGAAAGTCGCGCCCTATATCGACACGGTTTGGCAGCTTCTCGACCGGCATAAGCGCGAGGGCAAGCGCATCCTGTTCGAAGGCGCTCAAGGCGTGCTGCTCGATATCGATCACGGCACCTACCCGTTCGTCACCTCGTCGAACACGGTGGCGGCGCAGGCAGCGACGGGCTCAGGGCTCGGCCCCCGCTCGGTGAATTACGTGCTTGGTATTACCAAGGCTTATACGACGCGCGTCGGCGGCGGGCCTTTCCCGACCGAGCTGCACGACGAGGCCGGCCGCATGCTCGGCGAGCGCGGCCACGAATTCGGCACCGTGACGGGACGGCCCCGCCGCTGCGGCTGGTTCGACGCCTGCCTCGTCCGGCAGACCGCCAAAATCTCCGGCATGGACGGCATCGCGCTGACGAAGCTCGATGTGCTCGACGGCTTCGACGAGATCAAGGTGTGCGTCGGCTACAGGCTGAACGGCCGCGAGCTCGATCACCTTCCCGCGGCGCATGACGAGCAGGCTCAGATCCAGCCCGTCTACGAAGTCTTCCACGGCTGGCACGAATCGACGCAGGGCGCGCGCTCCTGGGCCGATTTGCCCGCGCAGGCAATTAAATATGTGAAGCGGCTGGAGGAGTTGATCGAGGCGCCCGTCGCGCTTCTGTCCACAAGCCCCAAGCGCGAGGACAC
>JBKQIH010000142.1:0-8538 GCA_052148445.1 Rhodomicrobium sp. | reverse complement strand
TGCTTGGACCCCACGATCCTCAAGACAGGGCGCCTGCCCCGTTAGCTCAAACCTATCAGATGGTTACCACGCCGCCTTAGGGCACTGCTCCGGCAGCGGCAAACTCGCGCGTAGCGCGTTCGTTCTTCGGCCTAAACCACCATAAGCCTTGTCAGCGAAAGCCGCTGCAGCCCGGAAGCTGGCCTATCGTCCCGCTTCGCCGCTATGGGTGGCCAGAGCCGGAAATGAACATAACGGTTTTTGCCAAAGGTAACGAAGAACCGTGGTTCCGTGGCCGGGCTTTTCCAATTGTCACGCCGCAAGAGGCTATCCGCCAAGCCACGCTTGCCGGCCGGGTTTGGCTGTTGCCCTACGGGGACGCTCCCGGCTCGGGCGGGATTGCGAAAGAAATCGAAACAAAATCGATCCGGTTGTTGCATTGCCGGACCGAAAAACTGGACCTCTCTCTATTTGTCCCGAATACGCCTTAGCACAGCCCGTCTTGCGGGGGGGCCAGCTGTGCGGGTCACCAGTTGGAATAGCCAAAGCCCACAACCTGCGTCTTGTCGAAAGGCGCCTTGGAAAGAACGCCTGCGAAATCGACTCGCAAGGCGCCAACGGGGGAATCCCAAACGAGGCTGCCGCCGGCCGAGGAGCGCAGCGCGGAAGTGTCCTGCACCGCGAGCGTATTCGAGATGCCATGCTGCGCCGCGTATATAGCGGCAAACTTCTGTGCATCGGTGCCGAAAAGCGTACCGGCGGAGGTGAAGGCGGCGCCGCTCAGCCCAAGGTCTTGGGGCACAAACGGCAGCGGAAAGCGCAGCTCCGTGGTTGCGGAATAGAACGTGGTGCCGCCGAGAGCGTCGCCGGTCGCCGCATCGCGCGGCCCGATACCGGCGGGCGCGAAGCCGGGGATCGTCTCGCCGCCCTTATAGAACGCATCGACAACCCGGACGCTCTGCCCGCCCCAGCCTGTAATCGTTCCCCCCATCGTGCGCCCGGCCAGCACGATGTCATCGGTTACCGGGTAATAGCCCCGCATCTCCGCGGTCGAGCGGATATAATCGACGTCGCCGCCGGCGCCCGCGAGGTCCTGCGTGCCTTTGAAGTAGAAGCCGCGCGTAGGCTTCTTTTTGTTGTCGCGCGTATCGTAAATCAAGGAATAGCCGACCGATGAGATTATCGCCGAGCCTTGGATTTGCTTGACCGCGAGCGAGGCATTCGGGTCGACGTTGTAAACATCTTCCCACATCAGGGTGTAATTGATGCCAGCCGTCAGATTATCGGCGAGCACCGTGCTAAGGCGGAGGCTGCCTCCGGCCCTAAAATCCTCATAACCGGCAATAACATAGCCCGAGCTTTGCGTGTAGTCGGCGTTTTTGACGAAGACGTCCACGCCGAAGGCCAGATTGCGGTCGAGGAAGTGCGGTTCGGTCCAGCTGACGGTGAAGGCGCCGTCCCCCGAAAAGCTGCCGGAAAGCTTCACATCCAGATATTGTCCTGTCCCCATCAAATTCCGTTCGGTGTAGGAAATCTCGCCGATCACACCCTGGGTCGACGAATAGCCTCCCGAGAAGGCAAGCTCGCCGGTCTTCTGTTCGGTCACGGCGATCTTTAGGTTCACGCGGTCCGGAGCCGGTCCGGCCTCTTTGGCGATTTTCACGTCCTTGAAATATCCGAGCCTGAGGAGGCGCTGCCGGGCCGCCTCGATCAGCACCTTGCTGTAGGCGTCGCCCTCGGCGACGCGGAATTCACGCCGGATCACAGTGTCGAGCGTGCGCGAATTGCCCGCGATATCGATCCGGTCGATGAACAGGCGCTGCCCTGGCTCTATCACGTAAGTTACGGACATCGTGCGCGTTACGCGATCGCGCTCGATTCTGGGGCGGACTTGCGCGAAGGGCTCCCCCTTCTGCGCCGCGGCAAGCGTCAACGCCTCAACCGTCTTGTCGACAAGCTCCGCGTTGTAGATGTCCCCTGAGCGCCCCTTGATGCGCTCCCGCAACGGCTCCTGCGTTAGCGGCTTGAGCGTCACATCCAGCTCCACGGCGCCGAAAGTATAGCGCGGGCCCTCCTCGATGCTGAAGGTCAGGAAGAAGCCCTTCCCTTCCCTGTCTGCGTCGGCGCTCGCTGAAACGACGCGCATATCCGCGAAGCCCTGCTTCAGATAAAAGCGCCGCAGAAACTCGCGGTCCGCGATGACACGATCCGGATCGTAGGCGGTGCCGGACTTCAAGAAATCGAGCAGGCCCGATTCCGTGGTGGAGATCACCCCGCGCAACTCGGCATCGCTGAAGGAGCGGTTGCCGATGAAATTGATGCCGGCAACTTTCGTCTGCGGCCCCTCGCGGATTTCAAAGACGAGATCGGCGCGATTATGGTCGAGTTCGATGATTTTCGGGTCGACTTGCGTTGCGAAATAGCCCTCGCGGCGGTAGCGGCCGAGAACGCGCTGGACATCCGATGGAACACGCGCGCGCGCCAAGGGCCCGTGCGGCTTGATCTGAACTTCCTTCGCGAGTTCATCGGACTTGATATCTTTGTTGCCCTCGAAAGCGACCCGATTTGCGAGCGCGTTCTCCGCCACCGCGACAATTGCGGCGCCGCCTTCGAGCTTGATATGAACGTCGCTGAAAAGGCCGGTGGCGTACAGCGCCTTCACGCTGTCATCGGCCTTGCGCGCATCGTAGCGCTCGCCCGCGGCGAATGTCAGATGGCTCTTTACCGTCTCCGCTTCGATCCGGCTATTTCCCATCACCGTGATGGTGCGGATCACGGACCCTGTTTCGGCGAACGCCGTCACCGGCTTGAAGGCCAGTGCGATGGTGACCGCCGTCACAGCCAAGGCGATGGTAAGGGTTAAACGCACCCAGTGGGTTTTATTCATTCGAAGTTCCGGCCTCGCCGCATCCGTTCGCGCCTGGCCCCCGCAACCCAGCATCTTTCTTGACTGAAACCACCGCTTTATGACGCCAACGTGGCCTTGGTCCCGCCTCGCCATCCCGGAACCGCCTTTCGCCCACGCTCGTCATCCGGGATCGGACGCGGCGGTACTGCGCACCGCAGCGCGCACGGGATGACGAACTAAGGGCGGAGCGCCGATGACGGTCTTGACCGGACAAGGGCGTGACCGGCTTCAAGGCTTGCGGAAATGGAGGATGCCCCAAGCGAGGACGCCGCGCTCGCCCGCTCGCACCCAGTGGTCGAGCCCCGTCAGCATGCGCTCGATAAACTCATCCGAGATCAGGCCCGAAAATGCCGCCCTGTTGGCCCGCAGTTCATCGCCAACGCGGGCATAGTGCAGTGTCAGATTGGGTGTGAGGTCCACCATGTCCACGGTCCGCAGACCCGCGCTTTCGGCGGCTGCGGCATACGCACGGTACGATCCGAGCGACGACAAATGGATGCGGTCGAGCACGGGCTGCAAATCCTCACGCGAGCCTGACCCGCTTTCCATCGGGTCGGTGAAGATGAAATCGCCGCCGGGCCGGAGCACGCGGGTAACTTCGTAGAAAATCTGTTCCTTCTTGCCGGAGTGCAACAGCGCATCTTGCGACCACACCACGTCGAAACTTCCCGCAGGCGCCGGTATCTTCTCAAAAGACGCCTCGACGATTGCGATGCGGTCCGAAAGCCCAGCCGCCTCGCACAGGGCGCGGCTCCGGGAGTTCTCGGTGGCCGAGAAGTTGAGCGCCGTCACATGGCAGCCCGTGGTCTTGGCAAGGTATCGCGCGGCGCCGCCATATCCGGCACCGAGGTCGAGCACACGCCTCGTTTCGCTCAAATGCGGCAGGCGCGACGCCATGAGCGCGACCGATTTGCGGCTCGCCCTCGCAATATCGGTCTCGCCGGCCTCATAAAGGCCGATGTGGATGTCCTCGCCGCCCCAGACGTGAAAATAGAAATTGTCGGCGTCTGCGCTGTCGTAATAGCTCCGCGTCACAGAAATGGGGTCTTGAATTGCAGATGTCATTCGTCCGGATGCGGCGGCCGCATCTCCTTTTCAGCAACGTGGATCAGGAAATCCGGTTCCGTTTCCGAGTAGACCGCTTTGAAGTCGCCGAAGGTCTTCACATTCTTGAAGCCCGCATCGGCGAGCAGCTCGCGCATGTAGGCTTTGCGGAGCGGGAACATGTCGAGATGATAGGCCGCGCCATCGGAGAACTCATATCTGAAGCGCGCCACCGAAGCGTCTACGTGGATCGGCCGCGCGCAGACGTCTTTTCCGCAATAATAAAATTTGTGCCGTGGCTGAGTCCCGTGATCGAGGAGCGCATCGTAATTGCGCTGATCGAGGATCAGGAGGCCTCCGGGCCGGAGCAGGGCGTGATATTCGGCAAGAGCGCGTCGCCGGTCGGCTTCATCGAAAAGATGGGTGAACGAATTTCCAAGGCATATCAACGCATCGAACGCGCCTTCGACACGCCGGCCAAGCCACCGCCAGTCGGCGTGGATGGTGGACAGCTGCAAACCGTATTGCTGCGCGTTGGCCGCCGCGCGCTCGAGCATCTGTTCGCTTCCGTCCACACTCGTGACATCGAATCCGGATCGCTGGAGCCGGATCGAGTGGAAACCCGTCCCGGTCGCGACGTCGAGCACGGTACGCGCACCATGAGCCTTCAGCGTGTCGATGAAAAAGCTGCCTTCGGCCGCGGAACGCCTGTCCCAGTCGATGAGCTGGTCCCACTTCATTACAAAGGAGGCGATGTATTCTTCCCGGTACCGGTCCGACCCGTGTCCTGGAAGCGGATTGCAATCGATGGATTGTTTTGAAATTGCGCCCGCTGTCATGGTCGAAGACCAGCCCTCCCGAATAGGACGAATGCCGTTTCCGGTTTTTTCCCAGCTTGAATAGGCGCTTGGGCAAGCCCCACGCCTTTTCCGCATAGGTGTATCCAATGCGGCTCGCGCCCCAGCGTTCTTATGGCAAGGCCGTTATGGTCAAGCAAGGCACTTGAGGACGGCCGGCAGCTCGACTGTGGAAAACGGTGATAATTCCTGCTCGACCGAAAGTCGAATGCCGTCCAGACGGACAAATAACTGTATCTTGCGCCTCCGTTTCTTAGCGGTAGCTTCGCTTTGAAGGTCCCTATTATTGATGACGCAAGCTTGACGCGGGAAGGCCTATCGTGCTTGCTTGAGCGAAGTCTGCGCGGCGCATAAGGTCTTGCCGCGAAAAGTCTCTCCAAGCTTTTGTCCAGGAATGCATGGGTTGCCGATGCGCTCACACGGTCATCCGCATAGCACCTCCTCTTGGATCGTCAGCTCATGCCCAAGGGATAAACCCCGAGCCCGGCTCATCTGCTTTCCTCATGGCGGCGGAGGCACTCAAGCGTTCCGCGCCTGGCCTGACTGCCTGCCGGAATGGCTGGAGGTTTTGGCCATCAATCCTCCCGGGCGGGGCGCGCGGCTGCGCGAGCCGGCCATCGATGACATGGCGCGCATGGTGGCCGAAATTACCGCCGCGCTCACGCCCGCTCTCGATCTTCCGTTTCTCCTTTTTGGCCACAGCGTCGGCGCGCTGATCGCGTTCGAGGTGGCGCGGGCCCTCGAAGCACAAGGGCTGCAGCCCCTGCACGTTTTGCTGTCCGGCTATGCCGGGCCGGAGCCGGCCGCGCGCCCGGCGCATCTTTCGGCGGCCACCGATGAAGAGCTGCTGGCCTCGATTGCCGGGCTGGGCCTCCTGCCGGCGGACGCACTGCAATCCAAGGGGTTGCTCGATCTGATGCTGCCGCCTGTGCGGGCCGATTTCGGTCTCGCCGAGCGGCACGAGGTTGCAGCCGGCGCCCGGGTTGCCGCTCCGCTCACAGTTCTCGGCGGGAAGGAAGACCCCATCGTCGACGCGACCGGCCTTGCGGCCTGGCAGGATCGCACCGAAGGTCCGTTTTCCATCCGCCTCTTCGATGGCGGACATTTCTACACGGAGACGGCCCGTGGCGCGCTTCTCGAAACAATCGCCGATATTGCGGCGCGCGCGCTCGCCGGCCTGCCGCCGTCGCTCATGACCGGCGCCTCCGAAGACTATCCGCTCGAAACCTGCCTGCACGATCTTTTCCGCGCGCAGGCGAAAGCAACGCCGGACGCTCTCGCGCTGTACGGAGTTGACCGCCAGCTCACTTTCGCTGAACTCGACCGCGAGAGCGATCTGTTGGCGCGCCGTCTCTTGTCCCTCGGTTGCGGCGTGGATTGCATGGTTGCGATCCTGATGCACACGAGCGCCGATTTCGTCGCCGCGTATCTCGCTATCCTGAAGGCCGGAGGCGCCTATCTGCCGATTCCTCCCATTACGCCGGATCGAACGATCGGCGAGATCCTCGACAGCGTCAAACCGGTCGCGGTGGTGGCAAATCCAGCCCTTGCCAGCCGTTTGCCGAAGTCTTGGCGGGGTGCGCGGTGCATCGTCCTTGGCGAACACTGGGCGGAGGCGCTCGCGGCCAGCCCGCTCCCCGCGCTCGATAGCGTGAGCGAGACGCCCGGACCGGATAGCCTCGCCTATTGCGTGATGACCTCGGGCACCACCGGCAAGCCCAAGGGCATCGTCTGCCCGCATAAGGGAGCGGTGAATTCCTACTGGTGGCGCTTTGTGCACCTCCCTTACGGCGAGAGCGAGCGCGAGGCCTGCAATGTCTTCTTCGTCTGGGAAGTGCTGCGGCCGCTGTTGCAGGGCCGGCCCGCCTACATCGTTCCCGACGATGTGACCTTCGATCCGCGCCGGCTCATCGATTTCCTCGAAACACACGCCATAACTCGCGTGCTGTTCACGCCGTCGCTGTTCGAGCAGTTGCTGATTGCGGGTGGAGCTGCGCTGGCGCGGCGGCTTGCGGCACTGCGCATGGTGATCTTGAACGGCGAGGTGGTGAGCGCTGCCCTCGCGGTGAGGGCGCGGGCGCTGCTGCCGCATGTGGGGTTCGTCAACGACTACTCCATTTCCGAATGCCACGACGTTGCGACCAGCCGGATCGGCGAAGGCCGGCCCGTGCCGGGAACCCGCTCGCTGCCGGCCGGCAAGGTCATGGCCAATGTGAGGGTGTATATCCTTGGCGAAGATCTTGCGCCGGTTCCTTGGGGCGTGCCGGGTGAAGTTTACGTCGCTGGGCCAACGCTTGCGCGCGGCTATTTCAATTTGCCGGAAATGACGGCGGAGCGTTTTCTTCCCGATCCATTCCAGGGCGGGGACGCGCGCATGTTCCGCACGGGCGACGTGGGCCGCGCTTTGCCGGACGGGGCGCTGGAGATCCGGGGGCGCTCGCATTTCATGATCAAGCTGCGCGGCTATTCGGTGGTGCCGAGCGCGGTCGAGGCCGTTATCGCCGAGTTTCCCGCCGTTGGCGCCGCCGCCGCAGTGCCCATCAACGACCCCTCCACCGGGCAGCCCGTTAGCCTCGCCGCCTACATCGTGGGCCGCAACGGGCTTATGGACGCAGCCGGCATCGCGGCGCTCAGAGCCCATCTCAAAGAGCGCCTGCCCGCTTACGCGATCCCGGCCCACCTGATCGCGCTCGCGGAGCTGCCGATCCAGCTTTCGACCGGAAAGATCGACCGCAAACGGCTGCCGCTGCCCGCGCTGCCGCAGACGGCGCATGCTGTGGTCGACCCGCCGGCAGGCCATGGCATCGAGCGCGCGATGGCCGGACTTTGGAGCGAAGCGCTTGGCCGGCAACTTGCCGCTCCCGGCGATAATTTCTTCGATCTCGGCGGACATTCGCTGCTCGCGATCCAACTCGCGCTTGCGGCGGAAACCCGCTTCGGCGTTACGCTCGACGTTGTCGACGTCTTCAATCATCCCACGCTCGGCGCATTTTGCGAGCACGTCACCGCGCGGCTCGGACAAGCGAAACCCAGAGAGGCGCGGCGCCCGCGCAAGGGAAAGGACCGGAGCGGCCGCGCCGATATTGCCGTGATCGCGATGGCCTGCCGCTTCCCCGGTTGCGGCGGCCCGGAGGAACTCTGGGAGAAAATCGCCGCGGGCGCCGAATGCGTGCGCACCTTCAACGATGACGAGCTGAGGGCGAGGGGCGTCCCGGAGCGGCTTCTTGGCAACCCGGCCTATATCAAAGCCGGCGCCATTCTCGACGATGTAGCGATGTTCGATCCGGGCTTCTTTGGCCTTAGCGAGCGCGAGGCAACGCTCATCGACCCGCAACACCGGCTATTCCTGGAATGCTGCTGGGAAGCGCTGGAGCGTGCCGGGCACGCGCCGGGAAACAAGGAGCTTCTGACTGGAGTTTATGCCGGCTGCTATCTGCCGGGCTATCTCGTGCATCATCTCGGCGCGCGCCAGCATTTCGACGCGGGCGACCCGGCGACGTTCCACCTCGCGGAGTGCGGCAACGACAAGGATTACCTCGCGAGCCGGGCGGCCTACCTGCTCGGCCTCGAAGGCCCCGCCATCGCCATTCAGACCTCCTGCTCGACCGGGCTTGTTGCCATTGCCGAGGCGGCGGAGGCGCTTCGCACTGGGCGCTGCGATATGGCGCTGGCGGGAGCTTCCAGCATCACCTTCCCCCAGGGCGGATATTTGCATGTCGAGGGGCACATCGCCTCGCGCGCGGGGCATTG
>JBKQIH010000141.1:0-53839 GCA_052148445.1 Rhodomicrobium sp. | reverse complement strand
GCCCAACGAATGCCCGCTTAGATTTACTTGTTTTCGCAGAGTGAGCGCTTGCCGCTCACGATAAACGTTCGCTTTGTGTTTTTTCACAAAACCGGGAAGACCGCTTTTGCGAACTCTGCTTAGGGGCGCGCGGGGCCGGCATTGCGGGAGAGGGGCAGAGTTGGGGTAATTCCCAACGTTATACGCTAAACATTGCCCCCGCCCCTTCGAATAAATGGCGCCATCGCCTTTACCGGCGCTAAACTTGCTGCGGGGTACTGTCTCGCACTCCTTTTCGTTAGGAGATGCCGCTCACAATAGGGTGGCGGCTGGCTGCGAGGCTCCGGGGCGATGTTATGCGTATGCGTTCTTTTGCGATAGGCGCGCGTCTTTGCGCTGCCGCCGCCGTCTTTTCGCTCTCCGTGTCCGGGGCATATGCGGCCTATATCCCCGGCAATCGATTGCCGCCCGCGCTGGACCGTCCCGCGAGCCTCCCATTCCTCACGCTTTGGCGTACAGCCGGCGCAGGCAATCGCTGGGAAAAAGACGAGGCTGCATTGCGCGCGCTCAACTATCGGCGAACAAGCGCTCCTACTCCCCGCGAGGCACCGCCGCAACTTGTACGGAACCCCTTTCTTTCCACGGCTCCCTAATCGAACGAGCCGCAGAAACTACGCCAGAGTATTGGGCGCTCCAGCCGCATGCCTATTGGCTCGACTCTTTCCCGAACTCGGCGGCCAGCAATAACAAGCGTCGTCTACGAGCACCGGAGCAAGGCTTTTTCAGCGGTGATCTCGAATTCGGAAGGGCGGCGCCCGTCCCCAGCGCTCGCATTCGTTACCGCGATCCAAGGAGGACGCTCAAGGCTTTGGCTTGCAGGCTTCCACGGGGTTTGCGCGCTCCCGCCGGCGGGCAAGCATTTTTGGTTTCAGCCGCTCCGGTTATGCCTAGCGTGGCGGGCGACGGCTCCGGGAGGTTGAAATAGGCCGGAATTCGGGTTCATTTCTGGCAATGCCCGTTGTTAGGGGTTAAGGCGCTGCAATAGGCGGATGCCAGCCGAGCCCGGCCGGTCATCCGAGCCGGAACATGCTCGACAGAGACTTGCGCGATGAGGATAAACTGACTAGGGTCAAAGCAAGGCTTTGCCAAAGCACTTCAAACACCAAATTAGTCCGGGACACATTAATGGAATGCCCAAGGACACGCCCTTGGCGGGTGCGCGCATACTACTTGCGGAAGACAACGCTATCCAGGCTTTTGACCTGACGCTCTTTCTGCAAGACGCCGGAGCTGAAGTAATCGGTCCAGCTAAGACGGTAGGTGGTGCGCTCGATTTGACCAAAACGGCTAATTTAACTTGTGCTGTCCTAGATGTAATCCTTGGCCGTGAGTTTGTATTCCCGGTGGCGCGGGTGCTTAGAAAGAATGGCACTCCCATAATATTCTACACCGGTACCTTTCTGGAAGGCATTAGCCGGGATTGGCCAGGGGCCCAAGTTGTCGCGAAGCCCGCACCAAATGAGGTACTGCTCCAGGCCATTCGTGCTGCCTGTCCGGTTCAAAAATAAGCGCATAAGACGAACTTAAGCGTTACCCCCCATCGGCCGATCGACCCCAACCGTCCTGAGGCACCATGTAATAGTGTCAGATGTTGCCCGCGAGGCTGGTGGAGGCAGCGGCCGGTGTCCCCGCCAGGTTAGAGATGCCGGTGGAGGCCGCGCCGTTCGGGACGGTGCGAAAATCGCCGGCCGCAAATTGTGTCAAGTTACAAAAATAGGGCAGGGCTAACGGACCCTAAAATCGAAAACTGGCTAACGAAAGCTTATAGCGGAAAGCGCACCCCGCATAGCGGCGACAAGAGTGGCACAAGGTAAACCGGAGATAGTTAACGGCGCCGGATTTCAATTTCTCCCCGCCGCAAAACTGCGAATTTTTCGCGTTTTTGCCTGTAAAAGCGCGACTCAGAAAGTCCGTTAAATATAAAAACGGGCGCGAATTAAGCTTAAGGAAGGCTTCCGCAACAACACAAGTTAGCAGTAAAAGTTAACCCCGCATGGACAGTGCCGTTACGAGGGCATCGCCCCGAAGCAATCGAGGAACCGGAAAGACGAGGCGCCTTTCCGTGTTCTCCTAGATCGCGGCGGGCGGCCGAAGGCCGCCTCGCGATGACGCGATACCCGCGCGCTTTAGTCGCCCGGCCGGACGACGTCGGCGGGCGCCAGCTCCCAGTGGGCGGGGGAGCGCCACAGCCTCGAGCGCAGCAGCTCGCGCTCGAAGATGAACTCCTTCGGCAAGCGGTCGAAGAACTTGTCGAACTCTTCCTCGTGGGCGCGCGCCTCGGCCTGGCCGCCCTTGCGTCCAACCGCCATCAATTCATAGAAGGTGCTAGACGGGAATTCGAGGCCCTTCCACTCGATGTCCTCGAAGCGCGGCATCCAGCCTATAGGGCTTTCGACGGCATAGGCGCGGCCGCGGACGCGGTCGACGATCCACTTCAAAACGCGCATGTTCTCGCCGAAGCCGGGCCACATGAACTTGCCATTCTCGTCCTTGCGGAACCAGTTGACGCGGAAGATACGCGGCGGGTTCGCAACCCGGCGCCCCACATTCAACCAGTGGCCGAAGTAATCGGCCATGTTGTAGCCGCAGAACGGCAGCATCGCCATGGGATCGCGCCGCATGGCCGTCACGCCGATGGCCGCCGCGGTCGCTTCCGAGCCCATCGTGGCGCCGAGATAGACGCCGTGGCTCCAGTTGAATGCCTGGAATACCAGCGGCATATCTTTGCTCATCCGGCCGCCGAACACGAAGGCCTCGACATGCACGCCTTGCGGGTTCTCCCATTCCGGATCGATGGAGGGGCATTGGCGCGCGGGCGCGGTGAAGCGCGAGTTCGGATGGGCGGCGGGGCGGCCGCAGCCCGGCGCCCAGTCCTCGCCCTTCCAGTCGATCAGGTGGGCGGGAGTTTCGCCGTCGATGCCCTCCCACCAGACGTCGCCGTCATCGGTCAGCGCCGTGTTGGTGAAAATGCAGTTTTCGCGGATGGTCGCCATCGCGTTCGGGTTGGTCTTTTCGTTCGTGCCAGGGGCGACGCCGAAGAAGCCTGCTTCCGGATTGATCGCTCGCAGCTTGCCGTCCGGGGCCTTCTTGATCCACGCGATGTCGTCGCCCACAGTCAGGACTTTCCAGCCCTCGAAGCCCTTGGGCGGCACGAGCATCGCGAGGTTGGTCTTGCCGCAGGCGCTGGGGAATGCGGCGCCGATATATGTCTTCTCACCTTCGGGCGACTGAATGCCCGCAATGAGCATGTGCTCGGCAAGCCAGCCTTCGTCGCGCGCCATCACCGAGGCGATGCGCAGCGCGAGGCACTTCTTGCCCAGAAGCGCGTTCCCGCCATAGCCAGAGCCATAGGACCAGATTTCGTAGGTCTCGGGGAAGTGCACGATATATTTGCGGCCGATATCCGGCTCGCAGGGCCACGCCTCATCGGCTTGGCCGGGCTTGAGCGGCGCGCCTACCGAATGCATGCAAGGAATGAAAAAGCCTTTGGGGCCGAGCGCTTCGAGCACGGCCGTGCCCATGCGCGTCATGAGCCGCATGTTCGTGACGACATAGGGGCTGTCGGTGATTTGCACGCCGATCTTGGCGATGGGCGAGCCGATGGGACCCATGCTGAAGGGGATGACGTACATGATGCGGCCGGCCATGCAGCCGTCGAACAGGCCGTTGAGCGTGGCGCGCATTTCGGCGGGGGGCGCCCAGTTGTTGGTGGGGCCGGCTTCGTCCTTATTCACGGAGCAGATAAAGGTGCGGTCTTCCACGCGGCCCACATCCGACGGGTGCGAGCGCGCCAGATAGGAATTCGGGCGCTTCGCCGGATTGAGCCGGACAAACGTGCCGGCATCGACCATCATCTGGCACAACCGGTCGTATTCCTCCTGGGAGCCATCGGTCCAGACAACCTGGGAGGGCTTGCACAAGCCCGTCATTTCGTCCACCCAAGCGCGCAGCTTGGCGTTCGCCTTTGGACTCGTCTCGCCAGTATTCATTCTCTTTTTCCCCTCAGCTTTGCCGGCACACAGTTTTATTTTTTTTGCGAGATATTAATTGAATGCGACCGGCGTATGTCGTTCTTGTTCTTATCACTTAATTATTGTTATAATAATACAACGATACCGCTCGGGCCGCAAGGAAAATGCTTGCGCGATGCTCGGCGTAACTTGACATTGTTTAATTCAGGCCAAGTTTTTTCGCCGCCGGCCACCGGCACCGGCGCCTTTCCAGCAGAAAAAGACTCGCGTGGCAAGAGCAAGCTTGCTGGCGATGCTGGCCTCCTTCCCGGCAATGTGCTAACACTAATTTTTAAAGGGCCCGGCGGCAAGCGCCGAGGCCAGAGCGCTCCGGTGAACGCGTGAAGTCCGCTATTGTTTAGAGGATATGAAGATTGCGTTAAATAGGAATTCTGCCGGATTTGCCCGCTGCAAAATGCCGCGCCCAAGCATATCGACCGCGTTGCGGCCGCACTCCGCTCGAGCCGTTAGGGAAGCCGTATTTTACGATTCCCCCTGGATTTGTCTGGCGTGCAGCTTGCACATTTCGAATTTTTCTGCGTAGAGGTATTTCTGCAACAGAATTGCTGCGCTGAACCTGAAACAAGCTTGGATCGCTGATGCCAACTATCGCGCTCGTCGACGATGACCGTAACATCCTGACCTCCCTGCGCATGCTGCTCGAGGCGGAAGGATACAAGATCCTCGCCTACACCGATGGCGTTTCCGCCTTCGACGGCATTTCCGCGGATCCGCCCGATCTTGCGATTCTCGACATCAAGATGCCCCGCATGGACGGCATGGAGCTTCTAAGGCGTCTTCGCCAGAAAACCGAAATGCCGGTGATTTTCCTTACCTCGAAGGACGATGAGATCGATGAGCTCTTCGGGCTAAAAATGGGGGCCGACGATTTCATCCGGAAACCGTTCTCGCAACGGCTCGTTGTCGAACGCGTCCGGGCCATATTGCGGCGAAGCCAGCCGCGGGAGCCATCCTCCGTCGTGGAGGATGCTAAAATTATCGAGCGCGGCAAGCTGAAGCTCGATCCTGAGCGCCATACCTGCATTTGGGACGGAAAGCAGGTAACGCTTACGGTTACGGAGTTTCTCATCCTGCAAGCGCTTGCGGCGCGGCCAGGGGTGGTGAAGAGCCGCGATGCGCTGATGGACGCGGCCTATGACGATCAAGTCTATGTCGACGACAGGACGATTGACAGCCACATCAAGAGACTGCGGAAAAAGTTCAAGGTCGTCGACAATAATTTCGATGTGATAGAAACACTGTATGGCGTAGGGTACCGCTTCAAAGAATAGCGGCGCAATCTTGGACTTCGATCCTATGGCCCTAGATTTACCCCGGTGGCGTGAAAGTGCCGCATGGCGGACAGCGCGCGCTATCCGGGTGCGTGTTTGGCGGTTTGCGCGGAAATTCTTTGCGCACTACCGGTTCAATAGTATTACACGGCGGATTATTGTCCTCAATTTTTTCGGCGTGACGGTCCTTGTGGGCGGCATTTTCTACCTTAATCAGTATCGCGTGAAATTCATCGAGACGCGCGTAGAAAGCCTAACGACGCAAGCCGCCATTATTGCGAGCGCGATTGCGCAAACCAGCAAAAATAGCTCGGATCAAACGCCTGAAGGTAGTCAATCCGACGATGAGAATAAGATCTTTGTGCCGCGAGGGCTGTCGAATCCAGAACTGTCATTCCGGATCGACCCAGAGATCGTGTCGCCGATGTTACGCGACTTGGTGCCAACGAAAACCAGAGCGCGCGTTTTCGACACCGATGGGACGCTGATCTCCGATAGCAGGCAGCTTTATTCCGGCGCTCAGTCCGGACGCGCCGACGGCGCGCCGGAGGGCGATTCCGATATTTTTAGCGACATCTGGTCTTATCTGAAAGCCGAGTTCTGGACGCCAGACCTTCCCGTTTATAAGGACATGGGTCCCGATGGGAAGGCTTATGAGGAGGTCCGGGTGGCGCTGGCTGGCAGCCCCGCGCCCCTGATCCGCATCACAGAGGCAGGCGAGACTGTCATCTCCATCGCCATGCCCATCCAGCGCGACAGAAACATGCTCGGCGCTCTGATGCTCACCACCCAAGGTAGCGATATCGATGAACTCATCGCCCAGGAGCGGCTTCAGATCGTCGCCGTTGCTGGTTTGGTCGCGCTCGTCACAGGTATTCTTTCCTTGGCGTTGGCAGGCACAATCGCGGAGCCCATGCGCCGCCTCGCGGTTGCGGCCGAGCGCGTGCGAAAAAACATCAAAAACCGCGAGCAAATCCCCGATTTCAGCGAGCGCCCAGACGAGATCGGCAATCTTTCGCGCGCCTTGCGGGATATGACGAACGCCCTCTATTCCCGCCTCGATGCCATCGAAAGTTTTGCAGCGGATGTGTCGCACGAATTGAAGAATCCGCTGACCTCGCTGCGGAACGCGGCAAGCCTTCTGCCTTCGATCAAAGCCGAGGCAGACCGGCAGAAGCTTGTCGATATTATCAACCACGATGTGCGGCGCCTGGACCGGCTCATCACCGACATTTCCGATGCATCGAGACTCGATGCGGAGCTTGCCCGCGAGACCGCAAAGCCCGTGAACATGGCGAACCTGCTGCATACGCTGTGCGAGATCACTCGCGAAAATCGCATTAAATCGGGCCTCGGCATCGTCTTGAACGTGCAGGGCTGCGCAACGCCCGAGCAAATTACGAAATGCAAAGAATACCTCGTGATCGGCCATGACAGCCGTTTGAGCCAAGTGGTGGTAAATCTTCTGGAGAATGCCATTTCATTTTCTCCCAAGGGGGGATCCATTTATGTTACAGCCAGCCGGGTGCCCAAGAAAAATGAAATAGAAATTGCTGTAGAAGATGATGGCCCAGGAATAAGAGATGAAAATCTCGAAAAAATTTTCAATCGATTCTATACAGATCGCCCAGAGTCATTTGGACAGAACTCTGGATTGGGGCTTAACATCTCTCAGCAAATCGTCAAGGCCCACAAGGGAATGATTTGGGCGGAAAATAGGATGTGCCCAGAACCGGCAGCGCTAAAGCCTGATAAAGCCAAGAAACGAAGGGAAAGCGTTCGCCCGCCTTGCCCGTCCCCGGCATTCGGCGAGGAAGAGAACTTCGCGTGTGGTGTTACGGAACGCTATTCCTATGGCGCCCGCTTCGTCATCCGATTGCCGGCTTGTGCGAAGGGCTAGTTGCGGTATCCTAGCGCCGTGGAAACCATGGTCCATGGGACTTGCGTTGCGCTTGCCGGCGCCTGCGCTCTCTTGCGAGGGCCTTGCGGGGAAGGAAAGTCTGACCTTGCGTTGCGCTTCCTGTTTCTTCCGGCGGACACCCTGAGCGCGCGTCCGGTGCTTATTGCCGACGATCGAGTCATACTTAGGCGCTCCGGTGAACGCATCTTCGCTTCTTGCCCGCCTACCCTTTTGGGTAAAATCGAAGTGCGCGGCGCCGGGATTGCCCAGCTTCCGATGCCGGCCGAAGGCGCCTGCCTAACGCTCATCGCCGATCTCGGCCGTTCTTGCGATTATCCTCGATTTCCAGAGCATGATCGATGGGAGACCGTTTTGGGCTTGCCCGTCCGGCGCATTCTCCTCGATCCACTCGAAATGTCTGCGCCTATCAAACTCGCCCTCGTTCTTCACAACGCATTCGAGTGGCCCGTGGATTAACTGGCTGTATCCAATTGGAGGCCTATATAGAGCTTGAACCTGGAGTGGATGCGGCTCACAATTGCAGCGGGGCGGCCACTCCGTAAGACCCCATTCCGCTACCCTTCCGGAAACACCATGATCGGCCTCATTGTTGTAACTCATGGCAACTTGGCGAAGGAGTTTGTGGCTGCGCTTGAGCATGTGGTTGGGCCGCAGCAGCAAATCGCGCCAATATCGATATTCCCGAACGACGATATGGAAGAGCGCCGCAACGCCATTCTCGAAGCGGCAAAAAGCGTTAGCAGCGGGGACGGCGTTATCATTTTAACCGATATGTTTGGCGGAACGCCGTCCAATTTGTCCATATCGGTCATGGAAAGCGGTTCGATCGAAGTCATCGCCGGAGTGAACCTCCCCATGCTCGTCAAGCTCGGACGGATCCGGGAGGAGGTTTCGCTGGCGGACGCTCTGAAGCTGGCGCAAGATGCAGGCCGGAAATACATCCACGTTGCGAGTTTGGTTCTGAATGCCTGATAAGGAGCGCAGTACGAAAGCTCAAGGGCCGAAGGCTAGCCGCACGGCGAAGGCGGACGGCATTTATCAATGCCTTGCTGAAGTCACCATCGTGAACAAGCGAGGCTTACATGCCCGTGCATCCGCGATCTTCGTGAAAACGGCAGAACTGTTCGACGCTGAGGTTTCGGTCACGAAGGACGGTCAGACCGTCAGTGGAGGCTCGATCATGGGCCTCCTTATGCTCGGAGCGAGCCCGGGCAGTACGATCCTCATCGAGACCGAAGGGCCGGATGCCGAGGAAGCGCTGGAAGCGCTCACGGCGTTGGTGGAGGCCCGCTTTAACGAGAATGAGTAGAAGCGCTTCGCTATTTCGCTATCTTGTAATGATCCTGGCAGTTCGGAAACAAGTCTTTTTCATGTTTTGCCAAGCACTCTTTTAGATCCCGGATCCTTGTTTTAGGAATAGATCTGCAATATTGTTCGATATCGAATTTGCAAACTTTATTGATCGCATAGGCGGTTTGTGCTTGAGTGCCTGTGGGTAAAAGGATAAATACAAGCATTGAAGCGGCTATGATTTTCATCGGATTCTCCCTGGGCGTAAGTTTGCACTGTGTACTCAGACGCTTGGGCAAAAATTGGACGCGTTGTCGCGCCGCACCGCAAATACCTCTAAACTGTGCGGCGCTCGATCGGCAGCGCAGAGAGTGGCCCGGCAGGAGGTGAACATGCTTAAAAACGCCTATCGCGGCCTCGATTTTGGCCTCGGACAAGACGCCAATATGCTGCGAGAAAGCGTGCGTAGCTTCTCCGAGACAGAAATTGCTCCGCGCGCCGCTGAGATCGACCGCACCAACAATTTTCCGCGCGATCTGTGGCGGCCCATGGGCGCGCTCGGCTTGCATGGCATCACGGTCGAAGAGGAATGGGGCGGGGCGGGGCTTGGCTATCTCGAACATTGCATCGCCATGGAGGAGGTTAGCCGGGCCAGCGCGAGCGTCGGGCTTTCCTACGGCGCCCATTCCAATCTTTGCATAAACCAGGTCCGCCGCAATGGAAGCGAGGAGCAGAAGCGCCGCTATCTGCCAAAGCTGATTTCGGGCGAGCATGTGGGCGCGCTCGCCATGTCCGAGGCAGGATCGGGCTCCGATGTCGTGTCGATGGCCACCCGGGCCGAAAAGCGCCGCGGCCGCTATGTCCTCAACGGCACCAAGATGTGGATCACTAATGCTCCCCATGCCGATGTGCTGGTCGTATATGCGAAGACCGACCCGGCGGCTGGTCCGCGCGGCATCACCGCTTTTATCGTCGAAAGGGACATGAAGGGCTTCTCGGTCTCGCCCAAGCTCGACAAGCTTGGCATGCGCGGTTCGGACACGGCCGAGCTTGTGTTCGAGGATTGCGAGGTGCCGGAGGAAAATATCCTCGGCGGCGAGAACCGCGGCGTGAGCGTACTCATGTCCGGTCTCGATTACGAGCGCGCGGTGCTGGCGGCGGGTCCCCTCGGCATCATGCAGGCGGCGCTCGATGCGGTCTTACCTTATGTGCACGAGCGCAAGCAATTCGGCCAGTCCATCGGTACTTTTCAACTCGTCCAGGCCAAAATCGCCGATATGTATGTGACGCTGAATGCCGCGCGCGCTTACGTTTATGCTGTGGCTCGCGCCTGCGACCGCGGCGAGACCGCGCGCGAGGATGCGGCGGGCGCGATTCTCTATGCCGCCGAGTCCGCCACGCGCGTGGCGCTCGACGCGATCCAGCTTTTAGGCGGCAACGGCTATATCAACGATTACCCCGCGGGGCGGCTCTTACGCGATGCGAAGCTGTACGAGATCGGCGCGGGCACGAGCGAAATCCGGCGGATGCTGATCGGACGGGAGCTGTACGAAAAAACGGCCTAAGCAGACATTCCTTGGCTGCCAACGAATGTCAGCTTAGGTTCCTTTGTTTTCGCAGAGTGAGCGCTTGCCGCTCACGATAACCGTTCGCTTCGTGTTTTTCTGCAAAACCGGGATGGCCCCTTTTGCGAACTCTGCTTAGTTGTAACGGCTCGATAGGTTAGACTGGGTGCAGCAATTTCCCTAGGGACGGGACGAAAAGCCTCCGATGGCCCATCTCGAAAGCGCAATCGACCGGCGCTCCTCCGAATTCGACGCCAATGCGGACGCGATGCGCGCCCGGCTCGCCGTCTTGCGCGAAAAAATGGCTGCTGCCGCGCGAGGCGGCAGCGCTGAGGCCCGGCGGCGGCATGAGGCGCGCGGCAAACTCTTGGCCCGCGACCGCATCGATTTACTGCTCGATCCGGGCTCGCCCTTCCTCGAAATAGGCGCGCTCGCCGCCCATGGGCTCTATGGTGGCGACGCGCACGCGGCCGGGATTGTCGCGGGGGTCGGGCGCGTGTCAGGGCGCGAATGCATGATCGTCGCCAACGATGCTACCATCAAGGGCGGCACCTATTATCCGATCACGGTGAAAAAACACCTGCGCGCCCAAGACATTGCGCGGGAGAACCGGCTGCCCTGCCTCTATCTCGTCGATTCCGGCGGCGCCTTTCTTCCGCAGCAGGACGAGATCTTCCCGGACGAGCGGCATTTCGGCCGCATATTTTACAACCAGGCGCAAATGTCCGCTTTGGGCATTCCTCAGATCGCGCTTGTGATGGGGCCCTGCACCGCAGGCGGCGCTTACGTTCCGGCCATGTGCGACGAGAGCATTATTGTGAAGGGCAACGGCACAATCTTTCTCGGCGGACCGCCTCTCGTGCGCGCAGCGACAGGCGAGATTGTTACCGCCGAGGAGCTAGGCGGCGCCGATGTGCATAGCCGCCAGTCCGGCGTTACCGACCATTATGCGCAAAGCGATGCACATGCGATCGGCATCGCGCGCCGCATCGCAGGGGACCTGAATCGGATCAAGCCGGCTTCACTCGACGTGTCCGCGCCGCGCGAGCCGCTCTATCCCGCCGAAGAGCTTTACGGCATCGTACAGGCCGATGTCCGCAAACCGTACGATGTGCGCGAAGTGATCGCAAGGCTTGTCGATGGCTCCGAGTTTGACGAGTTCAAGAAGCTCTACGGTCAGACTCTGGTTTGCGGCACCGCGCGGATTTGGGGCTATCCCGTAGGCATTCTCGCCAATAATGGCATCCTGTTTTCGGAAAGCGCGCTGAAGGGCGCGCATTTTATCCAGCTGATGGAGCAGCGCGGCATTCCGTTGATATTCCTGCAAAACATAACGGGCTTCATGGTCGGCAAGAAATACGAGGCGGGCGGCATCGCCAAGGATGGAGCAAAGCTCGTCACCGCCGTCGCCACCGCTTCGGTGCCGAAATATACGGTGGTGATCGGCGGCTCTTTCGGCGCCGGCAATTACGGCATGTGCGGGCGCGGCTATTCTCCTCGCTTTCTCTGGATGTGGCCCAACGCCAAAATCTCGGTCATGGGCGGCGAGCAAGCGGCAACCGTGCTTGCCATTGTGCGCCGCGAGGGGCTAGAGGCGAAAGGCGGCAGCTGGAGCGTGGCGGAAGAGGAAGCTTTCAAGGCGCCGGTGCGTGCGCAATTCGAGGAGCAGGCGGATCCCTATTATGCTACCGCGCGGCTATGGGACGATGGCATTATCGATCCCGCCGATACGCGCATGGTTCTAGCGCTAGCCATCTCGGCCGGGCTGAACGCGCCGCCGGAGCCCTCGCGCTTCGGCGTTTTTAGGATGTAAGCCGGAGATGGTGCTCGCACGCCCCTTTTCATCGCTGCTCATCGCTAATCGCGGCGAGATCGCTTGCCGCATCGTGCGAACGGCCACGCGCATGGGCCTTCGCACCGTCGCGGTCTATTCCGAGGCCGATGCGCGCGCCCGGCATGTGCAGGCTGCGGACGAGGCGCGGCTGTTGGGCGCGGCGCCAGCGCGGGAAAGCTATCTTAGCATCGAGCGCATTATCGCGGCGGCTAAGGCAAGCGGTGCGGAAGCCATCCATCCAGGTTACGGTTTTTTGTCGGAAAAGGCGGAGTTCGCTGAGGCCTGCGAAGCGGCCGGACTGATTTTCGTAGGGCCGCCGGGGTCCGCGATCCGCGCGATGGGCTCGAAATCCGCCGCGAAAGCGCTCATGGAAAAGGCGGGCGTCCCTGTTGTGCCGGGCTATCATGGCGAGGCCCAGGACATGAAGACCTTCGCCCGCGAAGCCAAACGGCTCGGCTTCCCCGTGTTGCTCAAAGCTGTGGCAGGCGGCGGCGGCAAGGGCATGCGTGTGGTGCGAAGCGCCGGCGAGCTGGAACCCGCGGCCGTGGGCGCGAAACGGGAGGCGGCCTCCGCCTTCGGCGACGATGGGCTTCTGATCGAGAAATTTATCGAGCGTCCCCGGCACATCGAAGTGCAGGTCTTCGGCGACATTCATGGCAACATCGTTTCGATGTTCGAGCGGGAATGCACACTGCAGCGCCGCCATCAGAAAGTGATCGAAGAAGCGCCCTCCGCCGCCCTCGGCGATGAAATGCGCCAGCCCCTTTACGAGGCCGCGCGCAAGGCGGCGGCGGCTATTGGCTATGTGGGGGCCGGCACGGTCGAGTTTGTGGCAGGCGGGACGGACGCTTATTTTATCGAAATGAACACGCGGCTTCAGGTCGAGCACCCGGTAACCGAGGCGATTACGGGCCTCGATCTCGTCGAATGGCAGTTGCGTGTGGCGATGGGCGAAAAGCTGCCGCTGCGGCAGGAACAGATCGCGCGGCGCGGACATGCGATTGAAGCCCGGCTTTATGCCGAGGATGCGGCGGCCGGCTTTCTTCCCTCCATTGGCGAAATTATCCATTGGCGCATGCCGCGAGCGGCCCATGATTTGCGCATCGATACTGGCTTCGGGCAGGGCGATAGGGTCTCGCAATATTACGATCCGATGCTTGCTAAGATCGTTGCCCGTGCCGGTACGCGCGAAGAGGCTTTGGCGCGGCTTAGAGGCGCCCTCTCCTGTATCGAAGTCGCAGGCGTCACCACGAATGCGCCCTTTCTCGCCCGGCTTCTTGGCGAAGAGGCCGTTTTGGCGAATGCCGTCGATACGGGCTATATCGAGCGGGAGCGCGGCGGCCTTGGCGATTCCTTTGCCAGACCATGCCGGGTGCATCTGGCGGCGGCGTGCGCAGCCATCCTCTTTACTGAAGCGAAACGCACACGGCGGGACGCCGCCGACCCGCATTCGCCTTGGGCTGAGACAGGCGCCTGGACGCTGTCCGGTTCCCGGAAGCGTCACATCCAATTCCGTGATAAGGCAGGCGCGCTGCACGAGGTGGTGCTAGCCCAAACCCGCGGCGGCAGCATGACGCTCGGGGGCGACGGAGCTGAGCTGGACTTTGCGTTTGCCCCAGAGCAAGGGCAACAAAACCGGTTTGCTATCACGCTTGGAGAAATGAGCCGGGTGCTGACAGTTCTCGCCGCGGATCGCGGCATCGTCGTCTTCGACGGGCCGGAGCCCATAAGGCTTACGCTGATCGAACCCTTCGAGGCCGAGGCCATCGGCGCTGAGCCCGAGGCTGGGCCGGTGGCGCCTATGCCTGGCACAATCCTCGCACTCCTCGCCAAACCCGGGGAGATTTTGGATGCGGGCGCGCCCATGCTCATTATGGAGGCGATGAAGATGGAGCACACGCTGCGTTTTCCAGCACGCGGGCGCGTCGCGCGCTATCTGTGCGCTGTGGGCGACTTCGTGGCCGAAGGCGCCGCGCTTGCTGAGTTCGAGGCCGAAGAGGTGGCGTAAGGCATGGCGGAGCGGGTTCGTATTGTGGAGGTTGGCCCAAGGGACGGCCTGCAGAACGAGGCCGTGCAGGTTCCGGCCGCCACGCGCATAGCGTTCATCGAAAAGCTAATCGCTGCAGGTCTGACCTCGATAGAGGCCGGAAGCTTCGTCTCGCCCAAATGGGTGCCGCAAATGGCGGGCACCGCGGAGGTTCTGGAAGCCTTGCGCAGCCGCGCCGGCATTGCCCTTCCAGTTTTGGTCCCAAATGAGAAGGGACTGGAAGCGGCTATCGCAGCGGGCGCGCGCGAGATTGCGATTTTCGGCGCTGCATCGGAAACGTTTTCGCAGAAAAACATTCATTGCTCGATTGACGAATCGCAGCGGCGCTTCAGGCCCGTCGCGGAACGCGCGCTCGCGGCTGGCATCCGCGTGAGAGGCTACGTGTCCTGCGTGCTGGGCTGTCCTTATGAAGGGTACGTCCCGCGCGATAAGGCCGCGACCGTGGCGGCACAGCTCTTCGAGCTTGGCTGCTACGAGATTTCGCTCGGCGATACGATTGGCGTGGGAACGCCGCGAGCAGCGCGCGAGATGCTGAGAGCCGTGGCGGAGCGCGTCCCTATGCCGCAGCTCGCGGTGCACTTCCACGACACTTACGGGCAGGCGGTCGCCAACATCTACGCTTGCCTTGAGGAGGGAGTGCGCGTGGCCGACAGTTCGGCCGGCGGGCTAGGCGGCTGCCCTTACGCGATAGGCTCCTCCGGCAATGTCGCCACGGAGGATGTGGTGTATCTCTGCGAGGGTCTCGGCTTTGAAACGGGCGTGAACCGCGACGCTGTGATCGAAGCGAGCCGTTTCATTTTCGCCGCGCTCGGCAAGCAACCGCGCACACAAGCGGTGTGCTAAGATCAGGGCTTCCCCATGCGATCCCAGAAGATCTTGATCTTATTCAAGAAACCCACAGTCTCCGGGTGGGTCGAATCTGTGGAGGCCTTCTCGAACTCCTTGAGCAGGTCTTTCTGCCGGCGCGACAGATTCTGCGGCGTCTCGACTTCGACCTGAACGTAAAGATCGCCGGTCAGTTTCGAGCGCAGCACAGGCATGCCCTTTCCGCGCAGGCGGAATTGTTTGCCGGTCTCGGTGCCCTCCGGCACTTTCACGCGCGCACGCCCGCCATCGATGGTGGGAACCTCAATCTGTCCGCCCAGGGCAGCGGTGGTCATTGTAATGGGCACCCGGCAGAACAAGTCGGCGCCGTCGCGCTGGAAAATGTCGTCGGGAAGGATCGAAAGGAAAATGTAGAGGTCGCCCGCCGGACCGCCCCGGATGCCCGCCTCGCCCTCGCCCGCGAGCCGGATTCGCGTCGAGTCTTCGACACCTGCGGGGATATTCACCGATAGCACGCGCTCGCGCGTGACCCGGCCGCTGCCTGAGCAAACTTGACAGGGCTTTTGAATGATTTCGCCGCGCCCCTGGCAGGTCATGCAGGTCCGCTCGATGGTGAAAAAGCCCTGGCTCGCGCGCACCTTACCGAAACCTTGGCAGGTGGGGCAAGTCACCGGACTCGACCCGGCCTCCGCGCCTGCGCCCCCGCAGGAATCGCAGGTGACGGACGCCGGAACCCGGATTTGCGCGGCTTTGCCTGCAAAAGCCTCGGCGAGCGATATCTCCATATTATATTTGAGATCGGAGCCTCGCTCTTTGGAGGTGCGTCCGCGTGTGCGCCGCCCGCCCATAAACTCGCCGAAGAGATCGTCGAAAATTTCGGACATGGAGGCCGAGAAATCGTTGCCGAAACCGTAACCGGCCCCGTTCGGGCCTGCCCCTTCGAAGGCGGCGTGGCCGAACTGATCGTACGCCGCGCGCTTCTGGGGATCTTTGAGTGCCTCGTAGGCTTCATTGACCTCTTTGAAATTGCATTCGGCCGTCGTGCTCCCAGGATTCCGGTCGGGGTGGTACTCTTTCGCGAGCCGCCGGAAAGCGCTTTTGATTTCGTGATCGGCTGCGCCCTTCTTCAGTCCGAGCACTTCGTAGTAATCGCGCTTCATGGTCTGTTTCTGAGATCCTTCGTCATGCAAGGCCGCCCGCCCAGAAGATCAGCTCAGGCTTTTGAGGCATAAATAATGCGCGCTAGCCCGCCCTCCAAGCCGCGCGCCGAAAAAGGAGAGCCGGCAGGCTCTCCCTTATTGCGTTTTTATGCGGACTTCTTCTTGCCTTCGTCGTCCTTGACTTCTTCGAACTCCGCATCGACGACACCATCGGATGGGGCCGAGGATCCGGCATGACCGCCCGCGCCGCCGCCTGCCGCGGGCCCGGCATCGGCACCGCCGCCGGACTGCCGGTAAAGCGCCTCGCCGAGTTTCATGGCCGCCTTTGCCAGATCGTCGGCCTTCGCCACGATCCGCGAGGCATCCTCGCCCGCTGCGGCGGTCTTAAGCTCGGACATCGCGGCTTCCACCGCCTTGCGGTCGGAGTCGGATACTTTGTCGCCAAGCTCCTGCAAGGTTTTCTCGGTCGAATGAACCAAAGCCTCGGCCTGGTTCTTCGCCTCGACCAGCTCGCGCCGTTTCTTGTCGGTGGCCGCGTGGGTTTCGGCTTCCTTGACCATACGGTCGATCTCATTGTCGCTGAGACCGCCCGAGGCCTGGATTCGGATCGACTGCGCCTTGTTGGTGGCCTTATCGAGGGCCGACACATTCACGATACCGTTCGCGTCGATGTCGAAGGTCACTTCGATCTGGGGCACGCCGCGCGGAGCGGGCGGGATACCGACAAGATCGAATTGCCCGAGCAGCTTGTTGTCCGCTGCCATCTCGCGCTCGCCCTGGAAGACCCGGATCGTAACCGCGTTCTGATTGTCTTCGGCAGTCGAGAAAACCTGGCTCTTTTTCGTCGGGATCGTCGTGTTGCGATCGATCAGGCGCGTAAAGACGCCGCCGAGCGTTTCGATGCCGAGCGAAAGCGGGGTGACGTCGAGAAGAAGAACGTCCTTCACATCGCCCTGCAGCACGCCGGCCTGAATCGCCGCGCCCATCGCGACCACTTCGTCCGGATTGACGCCCTTGTGAGGTTCTTTCCCGAAGAAGTTCTTCACGATCTGCACGATTTTCGGCATGCGGGTCATGCCACCGACGAGCACGACCTCATCGATTTCAGCTGCTTTCAACGAGGCATCGCGCAGCGCCGCTTCGCACGGTCCGATCGTTTTCTGAACGAGATCGTCCACCAAGCTCTCAAGCTTTGCGCGCGTGAGCTTCATGGTGAGATGCTTCGGACCGCTTTGGTCCGCGGTGATGAACGGTAGATTGATTTCGGTTTGCTGGGCGCTCGAAAGTTCGATCTTCGCTTTTTCGGACGCTTCCTTCAAACGCTGCAGCGCAAGCTTGTCCTTGCGTAAATCGATGCCGTTCTCTTTTCTGAACTCGCTCGCAAGATAATCGACGAGCCGCATGTCGAAGTCTTCGCCGCCAAGGAACGTGTCGCCATTGGTGGATTTAACCTCGAAAACGCCGTCGCCGATTTCCAGCACGGAAATATCGAACGTACCGCCGCCAAGATCGTAGACCGCGATGGTCTTGGACTCTTTCTTCTTGTCTAAACCGTAGGACAGCGCCGCTGCGGTCGGCTCATTAATAATGCGAAGAACTTCCAGGCCCGCGATTCTACCCGCGTCTTTGGTCGCCTGGCGCTGCGCGTCATTGAAGTAAGCCGGAACCGTGATAACCGCCTTCTCGACTTTCTCGCCGAGATAAGCTTCCGCAGTTTCCTTCATCTTTTGCAAGATGAAGGCTGAAATCTGGGACGGCGAGTATTTCTTTCCGTGGGCTTCCACCCAAGCATCGCCATTGTCGCCGCGGATGATCTTATAAGGCACAAGCCCTATGTCCTTCTTGACCATCTCGTCGTCGAAGCGGCGCCCTATCAAGCGTTTGATCGCGAACAGCGTGTTTTCAGGGTTGGTGACGGATTGGCGCTTTGCGGGAAGCCCGATCAAACGCTCTCCTTCGTTTGTGAACGCCACCATAGATGGCGTCGTCCTTATCCCTTCCGCGTTTTCGATAACCTTTGGATGGCTACCCTCCATCACGGCCACGCAAGAATTGGTCGTGCCTAGGTCAATGCCAATCACTTTCGACATAGTTCAGAACCTCGTGCTGCTTACTCCGGCCGCGAGACGTCAAGCTGCTTGCAGCCAGCGACCCCGATTTGACTAATGACTTCAGTCCCGCGCCGAGATGGTTATCTCGAATTGTTGAAGATATAGGCGAGCGCACAAGACCGCGCAAGCGCCACGGGGACACGAGGTTCCGCAGAAGGCATTTCGCAAACAAGATATTGCGTGCCATGGCGGCTGGACGTGCTTGGATGTTCAGCTACATCGTACCGCGCTGCTCCAGGCAGGCGGCTAGTCTTCGCACGAAGGCCATTCGGCTGTGCAGCCGGCATCGTCACAGTCGAACGCTGTATCGGCCACGAAATACACCGTAACCGGAGAATTCTCGTCCTGAGGAAAAGCCGCGGCCGGCTGCTCTTGGGGCGCAGCCTCAGCTGAGATGACGAAGCTTTGCTCCGCGCCTTCACCACCGGGCTGAGCGCCTTCGTCGAGGTTAAGCGTAAGAAGCACGGCCCGCGGCAAGGATAAACCGGTCACCGGCTCCGAAGTTTTCGGGTCTGCTGGGCTTAAACGAACGGGGTAGTGTCCTGGCATCGCAATTTTGCCCCTCTCGCGTAAAATACCTGCGTTCTTTTGCAAACATATGTCTCCGCCGCTTGTTCCTGCCACGACCTCTGGCGAGGGCGGCGCACGTCCGCACCGGCGCTCGAATCTTCGGCGAGTATGCCGGCGAAGCAGATTGTTTGCAAGCCATCCCAGGAGCATTGCACCATCCCTGAGAAAGGCCCGCCAGCGGGTATTTTACCCTTGCGCCCCTGCGTTGGGAGCGCAATCATTAGGGCTTGTTTTTCCACACCGGTTGAGGAGGGTTCATGAACGACATCTTGCCCAGCGCATCCGGCCCGGCAGGCCACACCGCATCGGTGTCTCACGTCCCTGCCGGGCTTCCCTACACGAGCTTCTCCAGACACGAGCTTAGCGCGATTTTTTCCCTTTACGGCACCAAGGTCGCCGAGGGGGAATGGCGGGACTATTCAATCGACATCTTGAGGGACAAGGCGATTTTTTCGATCTTCCGGCGCTCGTCCGAACGGCCGCTCTACCGCATCGAGAAAAATCCGAAGCTCACCAAGCGTCAAGGTGCCTATAGCGTTGTCGCAACCACCGGCCTCATTCTTAAGCGCGGGCACGAACTCTCCAAAGTGTTGCGCGTACTCGATCGCAAATTGGGGATTGTGAAATTCTAGCTTAGCGTTCAGGTGCTAAGATCGGCTGCAGACCGTTCCCGGGAGTTCACAATGCGAATTCTAACCGTAATTACCTGCGCCGCCCTCGTGGCCGCGGCTTCCTTGCCCGCTGCGGCGCATACCTGCGGCAGAAGCCGCTGCGCACCTTCAGAACGATATGCGGCTGCGCGCTTCTATGCAGGGCGCGTGGCGTTGACCGGATGCTGCTGCCGCGCGCCCGCGGGTTGGGGCTACTACCTCCGGCAAAAACTCCGCAGCGATTGCGCCGCACCGCTCGCGATAAGCGACGAGCTTGGCGGCGTTGCGCTTGTCCGTGACCGCAAATAGAGGCAGCTCACTCCGCAGCCGCGGGCAGCGCCGCCGACGGATGACGGGAATCGCCGCGCTTATTTTGGCGCCGGACATACATGATGATGGAGTCGGGCTGCTTGGCCTTGGCCTTCAGCGCCGCGATGAGCGCATCCTCGGCATCGACTGTGAGGTGATCGCTTCTGCCCTTCAGTTTCATTCCAACAATGAATTGCATAGACGCTCCTTGCTTCCCCGCGGCCCCATCGTACCAAGCTCTCTCAAAAACACTAAGCGCAAAAAATCGGGCTGTTCAGTCCGTCATTGCGCACTATGAACAGCCCGCGCCCGCATCGGCCTCGATCCTCCCGATTAGTTCTGGGTTGAGGGAGCATCCACAGGTTCGAACCACTGCCCGGCGGCCCGGTGCACAACATCCCCGTCGCCAAACACAACATCGATTTCACCCTCTTGGACCGGATCTTCGTGCACGCCTACCACTTGACCAATATCCGAGGCCGTGTAACCGAGACGAATTGGACAAACCTCTTTCCACTTTACCCAGCTTCCGATCTGAAACGTCATGTTTATCTCTCCTTGCGTTCGCCCCAGCCTTGGATAACAACGCGATTCGCAAGGAAATATTCGGGCAGCGTGAGCCTCAGCTTTGGGGAGTAGGAAAGTTATCGCAAAAGCGCGCTCACGTCTGGACGGAGGCTAGCGCGCTTTCAGGAAAAATGTGTGCAGTTTTCCGCCCGGAAAGCACGCCACAACAAGATCCTAGAGCACATTTAGCGCCTCGGAGATCGCTGAATGTGCTCTAGGAGCGCGCCCACCAGCGTTCGAGCGCGGAATCGCCCGGCTCGATCCATTGCGAGAAGCCGCCGGCGTAATCGAGGAAAAGCGCGGCAAAGGGTGGCGCAACCCCTGTGAGACATGGAATCCCCGCCTCCGCCGCCGCGCGGAAGGCATCGAGAAGGCCGCCGCCCTCTGCTTCTATCTTTCCGAACTTGCTCAGCACCACAAGGTCCGCGCCTTGATCGATAGACTGCACGGCGGCCTGACAGGCTGCGGCAAGCCCAGCGCTGTCCAGTCTGCAAGCGGTCGATCCCGGACCCAAGTTCTGAGTAATCGGAATGAGCGTGCCACTGGCGGCGTCTCTAAGCACGAGCGCGCCACAGATGCAGTCCGGGTCCGCAGCCGGCTCTTCGATCATGCCGGCGACACGCAATCCTTCGCGCGAGCGCCGTTCGGCGAAGCGCGAGAGCAGCTTTTGTATTTCGGCGGTGGAGGCACCTTGAAGGGCGCCAATGCGGAACCCGCCGGCGAGAAGTTCCTCGCCGGCTTGCATGAGACCTCCGCCGTCAACCCTGAAAACGTTCATTGGCCAATTTTAACCCGGCGTCCGGCATTTTGTCGAGCTTCGCAACGGCCACGGTCCTTGTCGCAACTTCGGCGCCACGACGCGGGTACGCAGTGCAGCGCGCTTGGCTAGCGGCCTGCTAGCGCCGAGTTACGCTACCACCGGGGGACGTGAGCCACGCCGCACTATGTCTATGGGCCTTTTATACTCCGGCTTCGGACAGCAGCCGCTCGACGAGCGGCCTGTAACCGCCGCCGAACAGCCGGAGGTGAACGAGAGCCGGCCACAAGCGGTAGAGGGTGAGGCGTTCCGCGGAGCCGGGTTCAAGCGCCCCGTACGTCCCGAAGAAGGCGCGCGTGGGCTGGCCGAAAAGCCCCAGCATCGCGATGTCGACTTCGCCATGGCCATAATAGCACGCCGGATCGATGAGCGCGCTCACCTTGCCGTTCGCGGCAAGAACGTTGCCGCTCCATAGATCGCCGTGCAGCAAGGCGCGCTGAGGCTGGGCCGGCAGCCGGTTTTCCAGATCCGCTGCAAGAGCCTCCACGCGCCGCGCGAGCGCCGGGGCAAGGTGGCTGCAATGCACAAGCAGCCTGCGCTCGGCCCAGAAGCCCGGCCAGCGATCTATCCAGCCGTTGGCGATTGCGACCGGCCCGAAGGCATAGTCATCCTCCCAGCCATAGGACGGCCCCGAGGCGGCGTGAAGCTTAGCGAGCACCGCTCCCAAGTCCGCCCAGGCTTCGCCCAGCGAACCGCTGTCCGGAACCGCTTCGAGAACGAGCGCCTCTCCGCTTACCGCCAGCACGGCTGGCGCCGGCGCCCCAGTGGCTCCGATGGCCTTAAGCATCGCGGCCTCCGTTTTAGGAGCCGGTCCGCCTTTCACAATCGCTTGGCGCCCATCGGCGAGTGTTATGTGCAGGATTTGAGAGAGGTCGCCGCCAGCAAGCGCGCGCTCGTGGCTAAGAACGCCTCCGAGCAGCGCGGCAGCGGCCGCGGCGAGGCGCGTCATCTTTCCTCTGCGAGTTGCCTCGCGAGTGCCTGCGCCGCGAGCGTTACTTCCGACCAGGTCGCTTCGAAGCCGTGCTCGCCCCCGTAATAAGGGTCGGCGACGGCCTCGCCCTTGCGTCCCGCATGATCCAGGAGAAGGCTAAGGGAGGCCTTGCCGTCCGGCGGCATCATTGCGTGGAGGGCCGCCAGGTTTTCATGGTCGAGCGCAACGATGTGGCTGAAGCGGTGGAAATCCTCCCGCCGGACCTGCCTTGCCCGGTAGCCGCCAATATCGATGCCATTCCTGCGGGCGACAGCCTGCGCGCGCCTATCGGGCGCTTCGCCCGTGTGCCAATGGCCGGTCCCGGCCGAGTCGACCTCCACGTCGAGGCCGGCGAGGCTTGCCTCGCGCCTGAACGCAGCCTCGGCAAGCGGGGAGCGGCAGATGTTGCCAAGACATACAAAGAGGACAGCAGGCTTGGCGGACATAGTCTTCCTTTTTCTGATTGCGCTAACAGATTTTGCCATTTCCGGCCGCCGGTTGCCACCCCCGCCTTTGGGGGTAGGCCCGGAATTTCACGGAGTCCGCGCTCCGTGATCTCAATCAGTGCCAGTCATCGGTAAGCCGGCGCACCGTAGCCACGATAGCCGGCTGGGCTGGGCGAAGCGGGGGCAGCGCATCGTAAAGCTCCCAGCCGCCGCCGAGCGCCTTATAAATAGCCACGTACTGAACGACAGCCGCTTCCTCCGCCACCGCATATTGATCCTCCAGTTGGAACTCTTGGCGCAGAGCGTCCAGCACATAGAGAAAATCGGTCAGGCCGCGCTCATAGCGTTCGGTGGCAAGTTTCACGGCCTTGCGGGCTTCGCTCACCGCGACGGCCAGTTCTTTCAGGCGCTGCCGCAGCGCGCGGTATTGTTTGATGGCGTCATCGACCTCCTCGACAGCGATGAGGATCGATTTTTTGTAACCCACGAGAAACTCATGCGCCTGCAATTCCTGGATGTCGATGAGCGCGTCGAGCCGGCCGAAGTCGAGCAGCGGCCAGTAGCCGCCGGGACCCGCGGACCAGATCGGGCCGTGAACCGGTATCGCCGTCGTTGGTGTGGATGCCGACGCTGGAAACGGCTGTCCGCCCTGCACGCCAATGCCGGCCGTGAACACTACTGTGGGGAAAAGATTGGCTGTGGCCACGCCGATGCGGGCGGTTGCGCCGGCGAGTTGACGCTCTGCCTGGCGAATGTCGGGCCGCCTCCGGAGCAGCTCTGCCGGCACGCCAGGCCGCAGACGCGAGGGCACACGCGGCAGCCCACGCGATTTGCGCAATTCAGGAAGTATATCCGATGAAAATGTCCCAACCAGTACAGCCAGCCGGCTTTCGGCATCGAAAATGGCCCCTGTCAGCACCGGCACCTGCGCGCGGACCGTCGCAAGCTCACGCTTTGCGAGCGTGACATCGAGTTCATTGGTGAGGCCCCGGCTGTAACGTGCCTCAGCGAGATCGGCGGTCTTCTTCGCGGCCTTGACGGCTCTCAGAGCGATTTCTAGACGTAATTGCAGGCCACGCAGGTCCGTGTACACCCGCACAACGTCCGCGATAACCGTAATGAGCACTGCGTTGCGGAATTCGGTCAACGCCTGCGCGTCGTCGCGAACCGCTTCGAGCTCCCGGCGGTATTTGCCCCAAAGATCGAGTTCCCACCCGGTGTCGAAGCCTGCGAGGCTGGTAATATTCGAAAGGCGTGCCCCTGCGGCGTTATCGCCGGCGCGGACTGCCTGGTCGACGCGGCCCTTGCTCATATCGGTGCCGGTGCCCGCGGCTGTGCCCGCGCTTGCTCCCACTTGCGGCAGAGCGTCTCCTATGACGACGATCTGTTGCGTGCGGACGGCCTGAACTCTTGAGAGCGCGATCTCGAGATCCGGGTTGTAAACGATGGCCCGCTCCACCAATTTGTTTAGCTCTGGGTCGTTCAGGGTCTGCCACCAGCGGACGCACTCCGGCTCCGGCGCTGTAACCGGCGACACAACTTCCCGGCTGGACGCGCCGAAATTTACGGGCAAGCCAACTTCCGGAAATCGGTAATCTGGGCCTACCGTGCAGCCGCAAGAAAGTGCAGCCACGCCCAGGGCAAGCAAAAACCGCCGCTGAAACGCCATATCTGGAGCCCCCAAACCATGGCCGCGTATTGCGTCCAAGGAATGAACCGAATCCCGGAGCCCCACCCCGAGTCTGATTTTCGCTGCGGCCTTGCCGATCTTGACGGCCTCTTCGCTGCCGTCCGGGTTCCGATCGTTGATGTTCAAATCCAGTCCGGTCACTTTGTGAACGGCCAGAGCTGCTTCAATCGATTACCTGATTACAGCTGATTCGCACATCCCTGTTTTCCCAAGCTCTCGCCGGGCGGCTGCCACGTGCCCCGCGACAGGCTCGGCAGGAAATCGGTGTTCGCGCTCTTAGGTGTCCTCTTCAGCGACGCCGCTTTGAATGAAAACGCTCTAGCCGCAGGGGAAACGGCATGGCAAACTATTTTACTTAAAGCCCTTCGCCAGCAGGGTCCGCACAAAAAGGAAATGCCATGCTGCTAACCGGACAGCACGAGCAGCTCCGCAGCTCGGTCGAGCGGTTCGTGGAGCGAGAGATCAATCCGTTCGTGGACGAATGGGAAGAGGCGGAGGAGTTTCCCTCTCACGCGCTGTTCAAGAAACTCGGCGCGCTCGGCGTGCTCGGCGTGAAATACGATGAAGCCTATGGCGGATTGGGCCTTGATTTCTCCTACTCCGCAATCGTGGCCGAGGCGCTCGGCACCTCCGCTTGCGGCGGCGTGCCGATGGCCATCGGCGTGCAATCCGATATGGCAACGCCGGCGCTGCACCGCTTCGGCAGCGAAGAGTTGAAGCGCAACTGGCTCGCCCCGACTATTGCAGGCGATATGGTGGCGTGCATCGGCGTCTCCGAGCCGGGCGGCGGCTCCGATGTGGCGGCCATCAAGACTAGCGCGCGCAAGGACGGCGGCGATTATTTGATCTTCGGCTCGAAGATGTGGATCACCAACGGCATGAAGGCCGATTGGTGCTGCCTCCTCGCCAATACCTCCGAAGGCAAGGCGCACCAGAACAAGTCGCTGATCGTGGTGCCGATGGATGCGAAGGGCATCGAACGGCAGAAAATCCGCAAAATGGGCATGGCCTCCTCGGACACGGCGCAACTTTTCTTCGACGAGGTGCGCGTGCCGCAGACGCATGTCATCGGCCAGGAGGGCATGGGATTCACGCTGCAAATGCTGCAATTCCAGGAGGAGCGGCTGTGGGCGGCGGCGAACTCGCTCACCATGCTCGACCGGCTGATCGACGCTACCATCGAGTACACCCGCCAGCGGAGGGTTTTCGGCAGGCCCGTGCTCGACAACCAAATTGTGCATTTCCGGCTGGCCGAGCTGCGCACCGAGGTGGAGGCGCTGCGCGCGCTGACCTGGCGCGCCATCGAGGAATACATCTCCGGCAAAGATGTCACCAAGCTCGCCTCGATGGCCAAGTTGAAATGCGGCCGTCTGACGCGCGAAATTGCCGATTCCTGCCTGCAATATTGGGGCGGCATGGGCTACGCTTGGGACAATCCGCTCGCCCGCGCCTTCCGCGACGGGCGCCTTGTCTCCATCGGCGGCGGCGCGGACGAGGTGATGCTCGGCATTATCTGCAAGCTCGAAGGGACCCTCCCTAAAGCATGATCCGCAAAAGCACGCGCAAACAATAAGTTAGAGCGAGAAGAAGGACGGCAGCAATGAACCGGCAAAACCCGCAAACGCTTGCGCTCGAACGGCAGGGCGGCGTCCTCACCGTCCGGCTGAACCGGCCCGAAGTGCGCAACGCCATGTCGCAACTCATGCTGCGCGAGCTGCTCGACGTGCTGGCCGAAGCGGAGGCCGGCGGCGTCCGCGCGGTGGTTTTGCGCGGCAATGGCGGCCATTTCTGTGCCGGCGCCGACCTGCACGACATGGCAAAAGCCCGCTCCGCCCCCATCGCGCATGAAACCGACCCGATGGCCACCGCCAACGCCGCCTTCGGCCATGTCTGCGCAGCCTATGCGCAAAGCCCGCTCGCCATCGTGGCCGTGCTCGAAGGCGCGGTGATGGGCGGCGGCTTCGGCCTCGCCTGCTGCGCCGACCTGGCGATTGCCGCCGCCAGCGCCGATTTCCGCCTGCCCGAAACCTCGCTCGGCCTCATCCCGGCGCAAATCGCTCCCTTCCTAGTCGAGCGGCTCGGCTATTCGGAAGCCAAGCGCATTGCGGTAACGGGCGCACGCTTCGGCGCCGAGGAAGCGCTCCGCATCGGCCTCGTTCATCTTGTGTGCGCCAACGAGGCGGAGCTCGGCGCGGCGCTTGGCACCGCGCTGCACCAGATCCTCGCCTGTGCGCCGGGCGCCATCGCCCAGACGAAAAAGCTTCTGCGCCGCGCGCGCTTCGAGGACCCGGCAAACCTTGTGGAGCATGCGGCGGCGGTGTTCGCCAAGGCCGCGCGCGGCGAGGAAGGCGCCGAGGGCTTGCGCGCGTTTACGGAGCGCCGCAAACCGGCTTGGGCCTCGTAATGTGCGGCCGGCTTTTCCGGCAAGACGTAGAGCATGATGAAAGCTCAGCGCCCGCGTTCGATTCCATCGAAGGCGGATAGGCTCTAAAGCATCGCGCGCGCGCTGGTAAATCCCCGCTAACATTGTCTGCCCCGCTTGCCGTATTCGGTTAAGAGACGGAGTCACGTTTCAGGTTAATTCGGCGAAACCGGTTAGGCTTGGCGCCCGATTGGCATCGCCTTCCTTTAAGGGGATATCGTAGAGAAAGCGCTTTGCTAAAGGTTTAATCGCGACTAAGGCAGTGATATTGCGGCCGAATTTTTTGCGCTCAGCGCGGCGGCCCAATTCGCCGGAGCGTCAGCGTATGGTTAAGCCCAAATTGGAACTATATTTAACGGACTTATTCGATGCAGCTTTTGCAGGCGAAAATGCGAAAAATCGCGAGTTTCGCGGCGGGGAGATATTAAGCAACGCCCGCATTTACCATGCCGGCATTAAGCATAATACTGTGCTACGAAATTGTCTGTCGGGCAAAGTCATCCCGCATCCGCTATTGGACCACAACGTCATCCCGGAAGCCGCTTGCGGCTATCCGGGATCTTGCTACGAATCGAAGCCGGAGATGCTGCGAGACCCCGGATAAGCGCCAAGGCGCTTTCCGGGGTGACGTTGGCAGCGGAGCGGACGCTTACGCTTCTTCCTTGAGGCGCTCGATCTCGCGCCCGGACTCGCGCAGCGGCGATGCCGCAAAGAACTCCGCGAGCGTGCCGGTGCGCCGCGTTCGCCGCGCCCACTCCTCCGCCGAGACGATGACGGCCGTGGTGCGGCCATTGCGCGTGATGGTCTGCGGGCCAGCAGAGACCGCTAAATCGATCACCTCGCTGAATTTCGCTTTCGCCTCGGCGATGGTCCAAATGTCCGCGCTCACGATGGGACCTCCTGTCATGCCACGATAGTTATAATAGTTATTGTATGACGTTGTGCAAGCGGCGCACCGTCAAAGCCGGCATTGCCAAAGCAACTACTTTACGGCCAAAGCTTCGCAAAGGCGAGCGCGAGGCACGGGGCATGAATCGGGACCAGACGCTCGAACTGTTTTTGCAGGGGCGCGGCGTCCGCAAAGATCCCGGATACCGGCTATGCCGGTTCCGGGATGACGACGGCGGGCGGGGGCGCCGTTCCGGGATCGCAACAGGGGCAGGGCGGCGCTTAATGCCGCCTAATTCCCGGTATTTGGTTGGGCGCCGTTTGAAAGGTGCTCCACGTCTGCCGGGCGGGTGTGCCCGCGATGACGGGTGTCCCTGCGATGACGGGCGTCCCCACGATGGCGGGTGTGCCCGCGATGACGGGCGTTCTTCGCGTTGCGTTGCTGGCCCGGTTCGCCGGCGATACCGGATAACCCATTCCGATGCCCTTCCGGGGCATTCCCATATTCGGGTTCATGCCGGCATTTTGGGCATTCGCCGCTGCGATGCCGGTTGCGAGAGCAATCGCGGCAATCCCGAAGATCGTTTTCAAGCTGGCCTCCTCTGACCTGCTCAAGGCTTGAAATCTCAACGATGCGGCTCAGCGAAATGTTCCGGCAATGCGTTTCGATAGCCCTTCCGCCGTGGATCGGGCAATCCGCGCAGTTACCGATGCTGTGCGGCTTTGCGGCAATAATACCAGCGGACGTTAATGCTGACCCATGGATTGCGTTCGGAAATCCATTTCTCACGTAAGAACGGGACCTTAGATCGGTCCTTGCGGCGGCTCGCCTGCGGAACGCACTTCACGCGACGGGCAGCAATCGATCTGGGCGCGGTTCTACCGCGCTTTACGAAACACCGTGGCAATGGAGCCGGCGGCGCCCAAAAGCCGGGCCCCCACCGCCTTCCTCGAAGCACGCTCAAGCGCGGGCGCGGCGGCCGGCACTGGCGCGAAGGCGCTATCCAAACACTGCCAGAATAGCCCGGCCGTAATGCCAGGCATATCGGCGGCATGCCATAAAGCCATCCACATCAGCCCCGCGTGCCGCCAATAGGCTGCGGTGGCTTCGCCCAAGACAGGAGCCCAGCCCGCGGCGCTGGCATATAATTCGTCCATGGCCCGCCGGCAGTGACTTGCCCGGCTGCTCGCCGATGCGCGATGACTGAGCATGTCCAGGACGCTCATGCGGAGTCTCCCGTCCACTTGGCCAAACCACTGGGTTTCCGCAGCCTGCACTTGCCCGGGACCTACGGCGCGCTCTTCCAGATGAGCGGCGGCCGCGTCCTCCAAGTCTTGCCACTGGCTGGCGTCGGCCCGCCGCGATGCGCAAAGGTGAAACGCGCGTCTCAACATGGTGCTTTGCGCCATGGCCTTGTGCAAGACTGCTTCAGCTTCGGTCATGCTCATCGGGTAACCTCCGTCGCTCCTTCCCCGCTCGTACGATAGGCGCGCCGGATGTTGATTATGTGACGAAACAATGCCTAAAAAAGTTATATGCGACGATATGCACGCCAAGGGCGCGCGCGGCGTGATGGGGACTTACGGCGCAAGCTGCCGCTACTGCCGCGGCAGCTTGCGCCGGGCGACGCTGCGCGGCTTCGGCGCTGCTGCCGCCTTGGCCTTGGGGGCCCGCTTCGGCCTTGGATGATGGGTTAGCGAGGAATGCCCCAGCGTATCGGCGTGGTGCGCCTCCCCGGAATGTTCGCCATCGCCCTCCCAAGGCTCCATCAGCACGTGATACAAGAGCTGCTCGAATTGCGGCTGAAAATGCGCGACGATGGCTTCGGGGTCCGGCACCAGGGCCGCGTCGGTAATGAGGCCGAACTGCACCATGTTGTTGAAGGAGAGGATCGACACGCCCATGCCGATATCGCCCGATTGCGGCACCCAGAACATGATCTGCTTGATTTCGTGGCCCGTGAGGTGGAGCGGGTGGCGCGGGCCGGGGACGTTCGTCATCACGGCGGTTGCGCGGCTGAGCAGCAAGTTGAACAGCCGGTCCTGCACGATCTTGGGGGCATAGCCGAGCGCCATCAGCAGGCCCAGCGTCACCGGCGGCTCCAGCGATTCCTTCAGCTCCTTCATGCGCCGGTGCACCTCGGCGACGCGGGCCAGCGGGTTCTCGATGCCCGCGGGCAACTCGGCCGCTATGATGCCGAAGCGGTTGCCAAGCTCGCCCGTGCGATGCTCGCCGCGCATGTCCACGGGCACGAGCGCGCGGATCTCCACGCCTTCGAGGGGATCGCCCTTTTCCTTGAGATACGCGCCGAGTGCGCCGGCGACGGAGGCGAGCAGCATATCGTTGATCGAGCAGCCGAGGGCGCGGCTCACCGCGTGCACCTCGGGCAGCGGCAGCGGCTCGGTCCAAGCGACGCGCTTATTGCCCGACAGCGCGCCCTTGTAGCGCGTGGGCGTATCTTGCGGCATCAGCAAGAGCCAGGCCAGTTCTCCCGCGACGCCCGCGCCCGTGCGGACCGTTTTGGCCGGGCTGCCGGCGAGCAGCCGCGCTTCGTCCCAGACGTCCGCGCCCAGCGCCATCCCCTTGGATAGCGTTTCGAGGCCGGGGATCGGCAGCAGCTTGCGCTTTTTGTTCGTCCGCGGCGTTTGCTCCCAGTTCCACTTCCCTTCCTGCCCGTCGGTGATCGAGAGCATGACGCCGACCAGCGCCATGCCATCGGCGATGGCGTGATGAATGCGGATGACGACGGCCGCGCCGCCCTCGTAATGCTCGACGATGCGGAGTTGCCAAAGCGGGCGCGTCTTGTCGATGGGCTCCGACGCCAGCTCGGCGATATAACGCTGCAGCTCTTCCTTGTCGCCCTTGCCGGGAAGGCGCGCGCGCCTGACGTGCCGCTGCCGCTCGAAATGGGGGTCTTCGGCCCACCAATATTCGCCGGCGCGCACCTCCACCCGCTGTCGGAAGCGCGGTATGGCCAGAAAGCGGGCCGCGAGCGTATCTTCCAGGAGATTGAGGTTAACCGGTCCCTCGATTATAAGGACACCGACGATGACCATGGGGTTGGCCGGCCGGTCCATACGGAGCCAGGTCGTGTCCACCGGCGATATACGTTCCGCTTCCGGCATGACGTAGTCCTTTGCGGCAACTCTCCGCCTTCTGGCGGCTTAACCGATGAGGCCTGCAGCCCAACTTAGTTCGCAGGCCGGGGGCTTGACTTTACCAAGGGATGCGCCTCATTCGGTAAATACATTATAAAGGGAAACACTTGAGTACCAAGAATAATATCGCCGCGCGCATCGAAGCGCAGCTTAATGCCGCGGCGGACGCGCGCGCGGACCTTGCGGAGGAGCCCGGCGCGGCCGGCAAGAGCGAGAGTTTGCGCGCCTGGCAAGCGGCCCGGCTTACGCGTACCCATGCCGATCTTCTCGAAAGCCCGCGTTACGCGGCGACGGCGCAGTTTTTCTTGACCGACATCTACGGTCCGAAGGATTTGAGCCGGCACGAGGCGGCGGTGCGGCGCATTCAGCCGCTCATGATCTCGGTGCTGCCGGCGGCGGGGCTTGAGACCGTGGCCGATGCGTTCGAGCTGAACGCCCTGTCCGAATCCCTCGATGCGGCCATGCTGGAAGAGCTGGGAGACAAAATCTCCGGCCTGACGGAGGCGGACTATGCCGCGGCCTACCGGGCGGTCGGGCGGCGCGCGGACCGGGAGCGGCAGATCGAGCTGATCCTGCACCTTGGCCAATCGCTCGACAGGCTGACGCGCAAGCCGTTTCTCGGCGCGACCCTTGCCATGATGCGCGGACCCGCGGCCGCCGCCGGGCTGCTGGAGCTGCAGAACTTTCTCGAACGGGGCTATACGGCCTTCCGCCAGATGAAGGGCGCGGACGAATTCCTCGAAACGATTACCTCGCGGGAGAGGGCGCTGCTCGACACCTGGCTCGCCGGTGACCGGACGGTGCCGCCGGACGCCGCCTGACCCGCATTGTTACGTCGCGGATTTCACGGATCTCGATGGGTTGCACTGGCCGGGATTGACCCGGGCGTCCGCACTGGGTTCGAAATAGGCTCTAGAGCCTATCCGGCCTTGATGGAAAGGGGGCTCTAGCTCTTTGTTTTTCCGTGCTTCTTATCGGAAAACCGCTTCACACATTTCCGGAAGCACTCTAAGCGTGGGCGAGCGCGCCTTGCGCCGCACTAAGTGCCGGCTCCTTCGCCGGCTCTGCGAGCAAAAAATCCCGCACCGCCTTGATCTGATCCTTCGCCATGAGCCACGGCGCGTGGCCCACACCTGCGAATTCGATCGTTTCGGCCTTCGGCCCGCGCCGCTTCATTTCCTCAGCGGTTTTCTTGAGCAGAAGAGTGGACTCCGCGCCGCGCAGCACCAGCGTCGGGCAGTGGATCGCGTCATAGGTCGGCCACAGATCGACGCCCGCCAGAAACTCGCTGCCGAATTCCACGCCGGGAACGGCGCCCGCGCGCATATGGGTGATGATGGCCGGGTCGAAGGCCAGGAAATAGGGGCCGCCGGCTTTGCGGATGGCGCTATGGTGCGCCACGTGCCGCCATTGCGCATCGGTTAACGGTCCAAAGGATGCACAGGCCTCGCGAAGATAAGCCTCGGCATCCCCGATAGTTGCGAAGCTGACATGACCGGAATGCGCGCGCTTCATTTGCGTGAGTGCCGGCCAGGGCACGAGCGGCCCAACATCGTTGAGGACGAGGCGGCGGATGGGCGAGTGCCGCTTGGCCGCGAGCATCATGCCAATGAGACCGCCCATCGAGGTGCCTACCCAATCGACATGGCGGCGCGGCGGGCGGTGGCTGCCGAGCAGCATACGGCGCACGCGCGAGGCTTGAGCTGGCGCGGTTACGCGCGCGAGCAGGGCTGCGGCGTCGGTGAGGTAAAGGCCGAAGGAATAATCGCGCTTATTCGCCAGCCATTCGCTTTGGCCGCGTCCTGCAACATCCATGCAGACAACGTAGCAGCTATCGGCGAGGCTCTCCGCAAGCGCGTCGAAGTCGCGGCTGTTACGGGTGAAACCGTGCACGCAGAAGACGAGGCGGCTGCTGTTGGGATCGCCCCACTCGGTGTAAGCGATTTCGTGAAATCCATGAGGCCCGAGGCTTTGAAAGCGGCGCAGGCGTGGCTCATTTGCCATTCGATGCTGTTCCAGTTTTTGATGCCGGTGCACTTTGTAACGCAACACTCGAAAGCGCTTTTTGTGCGGCGCAACATTTTTGACGCAGCGCACAATGATAATAATAACCCCATGCCGCCGCAAGTGCGGCGCGGTTGCAAAAGGATATTGAGGATATCGATATCTTAAGCGGCAGGGTACCACCGCTTGCCCCGGTTTCGCGAGGCCCGCCTACCGGTTTTCAACACCCGAAATGGGAGGGGTTCGTTATCGCCGCACCACGCGGCATTCCACGCCACGAAGCTGTGCGCGCCCTCTGCCGTCATCCCGGAACGGTGCTTGCCCCCTATCGGGGATCGTTACGAACGCCGGCGCCCTTTACGATCCTGTGCCTGCGCAGCGGCACGCGCACCGCCGCGCGCACAGGATGACAAACTAGGGTGCAGTGTCATCGAATTTCGCAGCGTACGCATAGGATGACGGACGGCGGGTGCGAAAGCTTTCAACCGGACCGGTACCACGCCGTAACACCCGCGAGAGCCCGTTTGGGGCCGTGAGAGGTGTTAGTGCGATGCCTTCAAGTTCTGCCAGGCTGTAAGCTGCTCTAGAACGCGCTTACTGTCCGGCTTTCCCGCAACGCGCCGCTCCGGCGCCGGCAGCGTTGCTGACAGCATTCTGAAAGTTTCCACGGCCGAGGCCCAGCTATCGGCTCCGCCTGGGTCTTTCGCAGGAGAGAGACTCATGTGTCCGCCTGACTTCATAGGCTTTGCGGCCGGCTCAGACTGGACGGCGGGCGCTTCGAACGGACCTTGCAAGGCCGCCGCCGCGAAGGCGCTCCCCGCCGGATTGAGGCTGGCGGCTCCGTCCGCTTTCAGGAAATACACGGCCATGGCGCTTGCGAGCACAACCAAGAGGGCGGCTGCGGCAAGCTGGGTCTTCAACGCCGCCATTTTGCTGAGGCGCGCGGGTTCAACGGGCTCGTCCGAACGGCGGACAAATCGCGCCGCTAGCCGTTGCTCCGCGCCAAAATCCTCGTCCCAGGCAGCGTGCTGGGCTGCCATCGGACGGACGGATTCGGTGAGCCTATTCGAATTTGAAGTTGGGTTCCTAACGGCGTCCAAGCCCAGAGCGGGGTGGGACGCCGGAGCGCCCGGCGCATGGTCCGAATGGTGAACGGAGAAACCCATACGGATCTCCCGCAATTGGCTCTCATATCCGCCATGAGGTTTCTTGCCGGCGGCATCGCCAAACCTTAAGCCGCCCGCCTCCTCGCGCGCATTTACCTTCGCCGGAATAATGACACCCTCCCAACCGCTTATCAGACCGGAACACTTAACCATCGTTTTAAGGCGGACTCAAGGAAAACCCACCCGCTTCGATGTACTTGTCAGAAAAATATCCGCGCTCTTCTAAGAAAGGCTAAACTCTTGGTGGTATCCCACGGTCGAGGACGGTTTTGGTCCCAACCCGCCGCGTGGTTTCTCCATTATAGGCGGCGCCTGCTACTTTAGGTTTGTATGCAGGGGCAGGATGTTTAAGAACTGCGCACACGTTTGGCTTTATATATAAAATGTATCTTTCCATAAGCGCGGAGAATATGGCATTATACAACCTTAGGTCTGCCTGTCGCATGACACGGTGCCGCCCGGGGCGGGATTTGTCCGCGCGCCCTCTTATCCAGCGAGGCCTTGAGGCAGGAAAAAGCGGAAGCGGCTTGGAGCCATGGGCAGTCGCTGCCGGCTTGGCGCAACACCGCCGCGATTATCGCCGCGGCACTGGAGCGCATCGCGCTCCGTTAGCGCCCCCGCACTCAGAGCCATCGCGAGGCCGGCGCTTGCCGCCCTTGCGATCCAGGAGCAATCTCAGTGACTTAATCCTGGATTGCTTCGCTTTGCCCGCAATGACCGTGACTCCAATGAGCGCGCGAGCGTTAACCAGCGCGCTGGCCGATCTTCAGGAACTCCGCCATGAACTCGCGCAAGCGCGGCTGGCGCGCCTCGATATAGGGCAGGGGCCGCAGCACCTCGACGGCCGCAATGCCGATGCGGATGGTGAAGCCGCCATTGACGAGGCCCTCGCCAAGCCGCCGGGAAAGCCGCGCGGTCAGCCCATGGCCGATAAACTGGTGCAAGAGATCGTCCGTGAACGCCATGCCGCCTGCGACGGCGAGATGGCTGGCGATGAGACGAAGCAGCTTGAGGATCGCGAAGAAGCCAGGCCTGCCGCCATAAATTTCCGCGAGGCTGCGCAGCATCCGGAAGTTTTGGTAGGCCACAAAGGCGACGGGAATGAGGGCCGCGGGGCTGAGCGTTGTCACCACGGAAACGCGCCGCCCGGACGTGCCGATGGCGATGCGCGCGAGGCGGTCCAACGGCAGCAGCAGCTCGCGCTCGGCGAGCGTCAGCACCTGATGCGCGTCGAGAACATCGCGCCCATGCTGCTTCATCCGCTGCGCGCCTTCGGCAAGCTCCCGTCGGTCCTTGAACATAGTGCGCAAGTCCGATGCAGCGCTGCGGGCCTCGCGGACGTCCTCGGCGGAAAGCGCCGCCTCGGCGCGCCTGCGTAGCGTGGTGATGGCCGACAGGCGCAAAAGCCCCGCGATCTCCCGCCCCGCGATCATGACGAAGGCGAGGCCGGCAATGGCGAAGAGAAGGGTTGCGGCCCAGCCCAGCCAATCGCTGCGCGCGAGCAGGGTCATCACTGTTTGCTGCACCCAGAGCGTAAAGCCCAGAACCAGCAGCCCGCCCACCGCGCTCCAGAAAATGGCGCCCCAGCCGCGGCTCTTTTCGCGAGGCGGAGGCGGCAGAGGGAGCGGCTCGAAGCTTTGTGCCGGCTCGATGGGCGTTTCGATCTTAAGATCGGGATCGTCGAGGCTGAATGCCGCCGGCGCGCGGGGTTGCTGTGTGCCGCTCATGCGTTTTCTCCAGAAATGGTAAAGATACCAATGACTTGGAAACCAGCCAATTTCATTATTGTACCGATGATTGCCCTAGCGCAAGAAATGCGGAAATGGTGGCGTGCTCTCCGTTATCATTTTAGAGGCGAAAGGATCCAGTCACGATTCGCTCTGCGCGTTCCGCTTGATTGGTCGCAACGCGCTTAGCGGTATTGTCTTCGCGGCTTGGGCGGCAAGATCTAACGGGTTCCCGTTTGCTTTTCCGCATTCTGGCGAGATTTGAGCACGCATTGCGGAATTCAGCGGACATGGGGCTAGAATTCAACAACGCAAGCGCCGCGATCAGCCCCATTGTCCACGGGCGAGCGCTCCTTTGGCTTGTACGCTCCGGGTATCGAAGCTTTCCACGCTCGATGAAGGCAATCTAGAATGCGCCGTAAGCCAGTCCCGATTCAACGGCCCCTTTGCTCTGCCGGATGAAGCAAATTATGACGCACATCCGGATCGCTCCCGCTGGCCCTGGATCGCCGCTATTTGCCGTGAGCCGCCAGAATAGGCGAAAGCACCAGCCCGTCTCCCGGCGGCACCTCTAAGGAGCGCGGTGCAACAAGAAGGGCCGCTAGGGTCAATGCGGAGCGCGCACCGCATCGGGGTTGGCCGCCTTGATCGCGGCGATCCAGGTGCGCACCCGGTCCACATCGGAATCGACGGTAGGGATGAAGGACGTGGCGCCGAAGGCCTTCAACGCTTCGGGATCGGTCAAGTTGATGAACGCCTTGCGGATCTCCTCTTTAAAAGCCGGGTCCAGTCCCTCGCGGAACGTCCACATATATTCAGGGATGGCAGGCGACTCGGCCAGCACGCGAACCGATTTGGGATCGATCTTGCCTTCCTTGATGAGCCGGTTATAGACCGGCATGGACAAGCCGCCCGCAGAGAACTTGTGGCTGGCAACGGCTGCGGCCACAGCATCATGGCTGCCCAGGTTCCGCAGCGTGTAATCGCGCCCGGAAACAAGGCCCGCTTCTAGCAGCTGATAGCGCGGCACCCAGGTGCCAGAGGTCGAGGCCGGATCGCCGAACGCCACCTCCCCCCCCTTCAGATCGGAGAGCGCCTTGGCGGGGCTATCGGCGGGAACGATGATCACGGCCCGGAAGGTCGGTCCCACCATCTCATGCGAGGAACGGGCGAAGGGCTCCAACTTGGCGCTTCGGCTCTGCAGGATGTAAGTTACCGGTCCCAAATAGGCGATGTCGATTTGCCCAGAGCGCAGCAATTCGCTAGTGGCGGCGTAGTTGGCGCCGACCACAAGCTCAACCGGCAATCCGAGCCGCTTTTCCAAATAGGCGCGAAGCGGTTCGTTCAGCCGCATGACAGTGGCAGCGGATTCGCCCGGCAGCAGCCCTACTAACAGCTTCTGGGGACGCGTCTGTGCCGAAGCCTCAGCGAGATTCAATAGAAGGCCCCCTGTCAACAGGGCTGCGGCCAGGACTAAACGGCTTAATACACGGACCATACCGCTTCCTTTTCCTTGCAGAAATGAATGCCACATATGCCCCTGCGCCAAAGTATCAGACCTGATTGGCGCAAGCTAATCTTTTGTAGCGAAGCTAAAGAAAATCCAGGGCCAAACTTTTGTCTTTGGTTCTTCCTTCGCCGCATTTTTACAATATTTAGCAGAAGAACTATCGTTTAATGAAGCATAAGCTACCTACCCAAACCTTTGCGGAAGCTAGCGAGGCTGCCGGTGCGTTGCTTGGCCCTTGATGCATGCGGCCGATTTTACCCTGGAGAAAGTCTATAAGCCGAGGGAGCGTTGCAAGAAGAATCCGCGTGAACGTGTGTGCCGCTCATGCCAATTTATCGCCTATGAGGAAGTTCAATGTGCGGTCGAGCCGGATATGCGGAAGCACCGCGGTTTGACCGAACTCCGGCACCGCCTGTTTCGGCGGACGGAAGCGCACGAAATGCGCGGGCGCCTTTCCTGACGCCAGCCACTCCGGAGCAACCGCGAGCGCTGGATCCTCGGGCAGGTCGCCGGGGAAAATCGCAAGCTCCTCGTTGCCGCCGAACAAGCGCTCGCCGAGCCGCTCGCCCTTGAGCGGCGTGCCGATGATGCAGGGCAGGCTTTCGCCGTTCTGCCGTACTTGCGCCTCGCGCGTCGAGCGCACGCTGGCCAGCGCAAATGCGCGCACCTCCGCGCCGACGAAGGACGCACGCGCGATGCTCTTGGCCGCGATCAGGCGCAAGATCGCTTCCAGCCGGTCGTGATTGGCCTGATGCAAATGATCGGCCTTCGTGGCCGCGAACACGATGCGGTCGATCCGCCTGCCGCTAATCATGGAGAGCCAGCCATTCTGGCCCTGGCGGAAGCAGCGCAGGATATCGGTCATCGCGCGCTCAAGATCGGCGACCGCGTCGGGGCCGGCATTGACCGCGGTGAGCACATCGGCAAGCACGATCTGCCGGTCGAGCCGCGCGAAATGATCGCGGAAAAAGGGCTGCACCACATGGGTTTTGTACGACTGGTAGCGGCGCGCCATCATCGCCCAAAGGCGTCCCGCTGGCGCGGGCGCACCTTCGGGCGTTTCGAGCGGGAAGAATGTGAACGCGGGCGAGCCGGCCATGTCGCCCGGCATCAAGAAGCGCCCTGGCGGCAGGCTCGAAAGCGAAAGCGCTTCCTCGCGGCATTTGCGCAAATATCGGGTGAAAAGCCCGGCGCCTGTTTGGGCGGTCTGCTCGGCTTGGGGGGCGAGCGGGTCTGTTACCGCGAGAAAGGCGAGCCAATCGCCGGAGGCAGCAGCGCGCGCCGGCTCGCGCGCGAGCGCAACGGTTTGCCGCGACCAGTCCTCGTAGCTCAAATCCAACAGCGGCAGATCGAGCAGCCATTCGCCCGGATAATCGACGATGTCGAGATTGAGCGTTGCCGTGCCGAAGCTCCGCCACACCGGGGCGGCCGGCTCGTATTCGATGGCAAGGCGCAGCTCGCTAATTTGGCGCGTGCCCTCGGGCCAGGCGGGCTCGCCCCCCGTGAGCTTGGCGAGATTGCTCTCGTAATCGAAACGCGGCACCGCATCGTGGGGCTGCGGCTCCAGATAGGCGCGGACAATGCGCGATTGCGCGAGCGGCTCGAAAAAGGGCAGCGCATTTCCGGCAAGGAGATTGTGCACAAGCGAGGTGATGAACACCGTCTTGCCCGAGCGCGACAGACCGGTCACGCCGAGCCTAAGCGTTGGCGTGAACGCCCGCGCGGCGGCATCCTGCGCGCGCGCCCATGTTTCAAGCGCAGTATTCGATAAGCGTCCGAGCAAGTCCGGCCCCTCCGCGCATGTGCACAAATCCCTTGAATGCGCTCTTCTAGCAGGAGCCGGCCTGGAACGGAACCGGGATGATAGGTTTGCGGCGCAATCGTGCCACGCTGCACAACCGCCTTACCCTCTGCAGCGGATTTGGTCCCAAGCCTTATAATACGCATATCCAAATTGAATCTGCACGCTATTGGCGACGAACCTAAGAAGCGGAACACAACGGGGCCGGCTGATTTTTCAAGGCTAGGCTGTCAAAGGCCAATTGTACGTTATAGCCGGCGATGCCGGTGCCCTTACCGCTTGCGGCCATCGAGCGCAGGCGTCTGGATCGGTGAGCGAAGCTTGGTTGTCGGGGATCTCCGCCCGCTTTTGCGCCTCCTGGAGGAATTGCATCTGCCGCTTCAGACCTTCGATTTTTCGCACGGCTCTTCTTTTAAGAAGCGTGGCCTATGCAGCGCAAAGGCACTTGTGGATGGCAGCCAGGTCACGCTATGCTCAAGTGCGCGCTGGTGCAGGATTGGGTTGTGCTCGCCTGTCATAATAAGCAGTAGGTAACAAAAAAAGCGTGCCGCTGTCTCCATTCGGAGGAATCGGGTCTGCATGTACACTCAGACGGACAGAGTAAGAACACAATGACACCCGAACAAGCGCGGTTATTGGCCCAAAGCTTCTTGAAGCTCGAAAACCGCCTGTACGATCTGGGCTCTCTGGTCCACCAGAGGCTGTTCGAGCTCTCCCCTGAATCCCGTCACCTCTTCAAAGGGGACATGGACGAGCAGAAGCTGAAGATGGCGCGTGTTTTCGCCGAGTTCATTCGCCTCCAGACGCGGTCACATCACTTCCTGCCCGTGACCGGTAAGGGCGGAGAAGCCGTCATTCCCGGCATCGGATCGCTGGGCGCGCGCCATGAGATGATTTATGGCGCGCGCCCCGAGCACTTCGGCCATATGCGCGAGGCGCTGCTTTACGCCATCGAGACCTTGCTTGGAAAAGATTACAACGACGAGATTGGCCGCGCCTGGTCGGAAACCTTCGATATGCTCGCCGGCGCCATGCACAAGCATGCAGGCGAGAACCCTGGGGGTATAGCGTTTGCGAGGCTTTTCTACGAGAGGGGCTCGCAAGCCCGCCCCTTTATGGAATGGTCGGATAAACTCAGCGTCGGCGTCGCGCAAATCGACAACGAACACAAGAGGCTGCTCGCTCTCCTCAACGAGCTGAACCGTGCTCTCCAATCGGGCACCGGCCTAGGTGCGCTTAGCGGCGTGCTGGATGGGCTGGTCCACTACGCGGCATATCACTTCGCCCACGAGGAGGATCAGATTGTGCGCTCGGGCTATCCCGCCTATGAAGCGCACCGCCTGCAGCATCGGGCCTTGACCGCCAGAGTTAAGGAAATCTATGGGGAGTTCCAATCGGGGGGGGAGGAGGCGGAGCTGCCCGGTGAGGTCCTGGAATTCCTGAAGACCTGGCTCTACCATCACATCATGGAGTCGGACCGGGACTTTGGCGCATATCTCAACGCGCACCCGGATGCGCTCAGGCCCGAATAATGCCTCGCCGCTAGAGCCCATCCGCTTTCGATAGAATCGAAAACGGGCTTTAGGTTTTTGTTTTTTCGTGCTTCTCACCGGAAAACCGCTTCACACCCACGGGTCAAGCCCAGGGTCGAGCCCGAGGGCATGCTTTTCCGGAAAGCACTCCAAAGCAAACTCGCCCGCAAACGCGGGGCGCGGAGCGCTCTATCGCATAGCCACGGACCCGCTTGGCAATCGCTCTACAAGAATCCCGATGCCATTCTTCAGCCCCTCGGCGGTGACGCCATCCGCGGAATCACGGACGGCGCGGCTACTAATCCGCGCTATACTAAAAAAACGGAGCGGGGATGCCGCCGTGCGCGCCGCGGCCTGACAGGTAAAAAGGCACCTTCGCGCCGTGCCGCCGCCCTGCCGGTATCAAACCTTCTCAAGGCACCACGCGAGGATCGCCCTCTGCACATGCAGCCGGTTTTCCGCCTCGTCGAATACCACCGATTGCGGGCCGTCGATCACCTCGGCGGCGACTTCCCTGCCGCGATGCGCCGGCAAGCAATGCATGAAGATGGCGTCGGGTGCGGCTTTTTCCATGAGAGCGGCGTTGACCTGATAGGGCTGCAGCAGAGCGATGCGCTCGTCCGCGGTTTGCTCTTGCCCCATGGAGATCCAAACGTCGGTCGTGACGCAGTCCGCGCCCGCCACGGCTTCAGCCGGGTCTTCGAGCACTGTCAGCTTTCCGCCCTCGGAGCGGGCCCACTCCACAAAGCTCACCGGCGGCTGGAGAAGCTTCGGCGCCGCCAGCCGCAAGGTGAAGCCGAAGCGGACCGCCGCGTGGATCCACGAGTTCGCGACATTGTTGCTATCGCCAACCCAAGTCACGGTGAGCGGTTCGAGCGCGCCCTTCTTCTCCTCCAGCGTCATGATATCGGCGAGGATCTGGCAGGGATGCGACTTGTTAGAGAGGCCGTTGATGACAGGAATGGTCGCGTGCGTGGCAAGCTCGATAAGGGTGTCGTGGGAACTGGAGCGCATCATGATCGCATCGACATAGCGCGACATCACGCGCGCGGTGTCGGCAATGGTCTCGCCGCGGCCGAGCTGCATGTCCGAATGGTTGAGGACGATGGTCTCGCCGCCGAGCTGGCGCATCGCCACGTCGAAAGACACACGCGTGCGCGTCGAGCTTTTCTCGAACAGCATGGCGAGAACGGCGCCCTCGGCAAGCTTCGGACGGGGACCCGCGCCGTTCTTAAAGGACTTCTTGAGCGAGTGCGCGCAATTCAGGATGTGCTGGAGGGTTTGGGTATCGTAAGTGTCGATATCCAGAAAGTGACGGGGTGTCATTTGGGCGTTGAGTGCGGAATTACGCTGTAAGTGTAGCATTGAGCCTCGCACATGCGGTATCGATTTTTGCGCATGCCTCTTTTATTTCGGTTTCCGTCACGACGAGCGGCGGCAGAAGTCTGACAACATTATCGCCTGCGGCAACCGTTAGCAGCTTCTCAGCAAATAACGTGCCGGAGAGGTCCGTATTCGATATTTTGCACACCAAACCGAGCATAAGTCCCTCGCCGCGGACTTCCGCTACGATTCTTGAGTACCTGTCTGTAATTTCAGCAAGCCGCTGTTTAAAAAGCAAGCCCATCTGTTGCACGTGCTGAAGGAAGCCCGGCTTAAGAACGATGTCGAGAACGGCATTTGCGGTGGCTGCTGCGAGCGGATTGCCGCCGAAGGTCGAACCATGGGTGCCGGGCGTCATGCCGGCCGCCGCCGCTTCCGTCGCAAGGCACGCGCCGATGGGAAAGCCGCCGCCCAAACCTTTCGCGATAGCCATAATGTCCGGCTCGATTCCGGACCATTGATAGGCAAACAACTTGCCCGTGCGGCCCATGCCGGTCTGCACCTCGTCGAAAAGAAGCAGAAGGCCGTGCTCATCGGCGAGTTCCCGCAGCGCACGCAAGAACGGCCAGCCGGCGGGCCTGATACCGCCTTCGCCTTGGATCGGCTCGATGAGAATGCCGGCCGTCTGCGGCCCGATCGCCTCGCGCGCGGCCGCGATATCGCCGAATGGAACCTGATCGAAGCCATCCACCTTCGGGCCGAACCCGGCGAGATGCTTCGGCTGATTTCCCGCCGCGATCATGGCAAGCGTGCGCCCATGGAACGCGCCTTCGAAGGTAACGATGCGGAAGCGTTCCGGTCTGCCGTGGTGGTTATGGTATTTCCGCGCCATTTTCACCGAAGCTTCCATCGCCTCGGCACCGGAATTAGCGAAAAAGACCTTATCGGCAAACGTCGCCTGCGTCAGCCTTGCGGCCAAGCGCTCTTGCTCCGTTACGCGGTAGAGGTTCGAGGTGTGCCAAAGCTTTTGAGCTTGCGCAGTGAGCGCGGCGACAAGGTGAGGATGCGCATGGCCGAGCACGTTGACGGCAACGCCGGCCGCGAAGTCGAGATAGCGCTCACCATCGGCCGTGAAAAGATAAGCGCCTTCGCCTCTTTCGAATTCAACGTTGGCCCTAGCGTAGGTTCCAAGCACCGCGGACATGCTCTGCACTCTCACTTCCAATTAAAAAAAGCCGCTCCGGGATCGGGCGGCTATGCTCGCAGCTTCATTTTCCGCGAGTTCGAAACGGAGTCAACCGGCATAAAAGACACACTCGTCTCAAAATGAAACTAATGGGGCGCGCTTTAGGGTTTTGGCAATTTGTCATGATGGGCCTTTTGTGCAAATATGGGCCATCAGGTAGATAGTATGGTGGCATTCCTTCCAAGCGCATCAGCGCGGCCATCTTCTCGCAGTTTAGTTTTGCGAGGCTTGTGTTCCAGTATTAGGTAGCGTTTCCGGCCCCGGCAATGTCCGGGAGTAGTCCTTTGTTTGGACATCCGGCCGCTCCTTCGTTTCCTTGTATTGCGTTAGCGCCCAGGCCCGCTGGCTATCGGTTCAGCGGCCCCGATCTTTTTTCGCGGTTCGCCCGCCGAACTGAACGAGGAGCTAACTATAATGAGTTGGACAGATGAACGCGTGGAACTCTTAAAGAAACTCTGGTCGGACGGACTGAGCGCAAGTCAGATCGCCACCAAGCTCGGCGAAGTGACACGGAATGCAGTCATCGGAAAAGTGCATCGCTTAGGACTTGCAGGCCGGGCGACCACGTCGCGGATCAGGACCGCGCGCCCAAGAACCAATGTTGCGCTGTTCCCGGCAAGATCGGCGCAGGTTCAATACCGGACCTTCGGCAATACTGCACTGAAGGTGGCCCCGCAGCCGCAAGAAAAGAAAGTCGCGGCGGTCGTTCCGTTCCGTGCGCTGCCCGAGCTCGAGGAGGCCCCGGACGGTCTTATCACCCTGGTCGAACTCAAGGAAACCATGTGCCATTGGCCGGTTGGCGACCCCATGGAAGAAGGTTTTCACTTCTGCGGCCGCCGCAAAACCTTCGGGATCCCCTATTGCGAGCACCACGCAGCGATAGCGTACAATCCCGCGGCACGGCGCCGCCGCGCCATCTAGAGCTATTCGCTTTTTGATGAAATCAAAAGCGGGCTCTGGGTCTTTGCTTTGCGTTAGGTCTTACCGGAAAAACCGCTCGCACTTTTTCCGGACGCACTCTAGCGCACCCTTTCAGCGGGGGCGGGAGCCGGAGAGTTGCGATACTCCGGCTCCCTTCGATGCGGGCAAGCGATCTAGGCTCGTCCTTCGCCGCCGTTAGGGCGCGAATAGGTAAAGCCGCCTGTCTGCTCACGGAGCAGAATGTGCGAGGCGTTGAGGCTGCGAATGGGTATTGCGGGGTCCGCGGGCACCTCGCCGTGAACCTGCAGCGCAAGATAGCGGCCGCAGCAGACTCTCAGGAACGACGCGAAATTGCCGGCTTCGCCACGCGCTTCCACAAGCTCGTCGTAGAGCTTCGCGACGAGCTGACTGAGCGTCAGCCCATCGCGCCCGGCGATTTCAGCGAGGATGTTCCAAAAGAAGGTTTCGAGCCGCAGACTTGTGGCAAGGCCATTGAGCCTGAGTGAGCGGGTATGGCACTCCCAAAGCGCAGCGTCTCCCTCGATGAACAGCCTGCACATTAGAACCTCCAAAACAACCGGCAATGGCGCAACCGTTGTAACCAAGTCCGCAGCTACCCGTGCCGCCGGTCCGAGGCGCGTTCCCGGCCTCAGCGAGTGCTGAACGAAGCTTCGCCTCGCGATGGCGGCTGCGTCCGGTTAAGCGCGCGATGCGCCGGTGGTTTGGTTCAGAAGTTCCTTCGAAGCGACCTTGCAATTGCCGGATAAACTTCTGGACCGCCACACGAGCATAAGGCTAATGCACGATCTTGGTTCCCAGTACGGCAAGGAATTGGCTGATCCAGGCCGGGTGCGCGGGCCACGCTGGCGCCGTGACGAGCTTTCCGTCTGTCACAGCCCCATCGATAGCGATTTCGGCATATTTGCCGTGCGCCAGCTCGACCTCTGTGCGGCAGGCGGGATAAGCCGAACATGTCCGCCCTTCAAGCACGCCCGCCGCGGCAAGGATTTGGGCCCCATGGCAAATCGAGGCGACCGGCTTGTCTGCGTGGAAAAAGTGCTGCACGGCCTCGATCACCTTCGGGTTCATTCGAAGATATTCCGGAGCCCGTCCGCCCGGTAAGAGCAAGGCGTCGTAGGACTCAGGCTCGATGTCTGCGAAGGTTGCATTGAGCGTGAAGTTGTGGCCGCGCTTTTCGCTGTAGGTCTGCTGACCCTCGAAATCATGAATCGCGGTTGCGATCTGATCGCCGGCTTTCTTGTCCGGGCAGACGGCATCGACTTTATGGCCGGCCGCAAGAAGTGCCTGGAACGGCACCATCGTTTCGTAGTCCTCGCTAAAATCGCCGCAAATCATCAGAATGCGCTTGCCAGGCATAGTTTCCTCCCTTGGCTCATTTTGTTGAGGTTAATTATCGCACAGGGAAGCACGTCCGCGGTAGTATCCCGCTGTGACACGGGATGCACTTCGCCGCTGGACGTTTACGTTACCGGCCTTCGCGGTACCAGGTCAGCGACAAGAGCCCAAGCGCGATACCGAGCGCTGCCAACCCAGAGATGAGCGGCGTGAAGGAGATGGCTTTGACCTCGTATGCATCGCGCGCTTTGAGTCCAAGCCAGCTCGTCCCATAAAAGCGATGTCCCGAGCGCACCATGGAAATCGCGGGGGCAGACACCGGCGCCGCCCCGGCCGTGCCGCCAAGGAAAAAAGCGCCGCCGCCGGTTTTGCCGAGGATCGCCCGCAACGGCTCGTCCGTCGCCACCACGCGCTGGAATTCCGGCGCGTTCATCTCGCCGGCCACGGTGAGCGCGGTCAGGCCATCCATGGAAATGCGATGCACGCCGGGCTCATCGGTCGCAATGGTTTTGGCAAAACGTCCCGGCGCTTTCATGTCGAGCGTGACTTTGATCTCCTTGCCAGAGGGCATGGTGACCGTCGCTTCGCCCGCCTGGTCCTGAACCGTGCGGCGCTCGATGGTAATATCGTGCTTGCCAGCCTTCGCGAAGAGCGCTTCCTCCTCGAGATCGGGCTCCTTCATGAGCCAATGAGCCAGCCGGCGTAAGAGATCGACATGAGGTCCGCCGCCTTCATACCCGCGCGCCCAGAGCCAAGCGTGATCGGATAGAAGCAGCGCCACGCGTCCCTTGCCGCGCCGGTCCAGCACGAGCAGGGGCTTGTCCTCGGCCCCGCTCATCACGACCTCGCCGCGGTCCGCCTCCGCATCGACCACCCGGAACCAATGCCCCCAGCGCGGCTTCTGCCCTTCCTTGGCGGGGGCGCCTGGAAGCCCGGCAGTCACAGGATGCTTCTCGCCCGCTTTTGTGATTGTGGGCAGGTACGGTTCCTCCACGACACGGCCGGTTGGGCGAGCGGGCAGCACTGTGCCGAGTGGCGTGCGCGCGAGGCTCGACTGGGACGCAAAATCGGCGCCCGCCGCAACGAGCACCGCGCCGCCTTGCTCGACATAGCGGGCGACATTGTCGAGATAGATCATCGGCAACACCGCCCGGCGCTGATAGCGGTCGAAAATGATCAGATCGAACTGATTGAGTTTCTCCGAGAACAGCTCGCGCGTGGGAAAGGCGATCAGCGAAAGCTGGTCGATGGGTGTGCCGTCATGTTTCTCGGGCGGCCGTAAAATGGTGAAATGCACGAGATCGACCGCGGCATCGGAGCGCAGCAGGTTGCGCCAAGTCCGCTCGCCCGCGTGTGGCTCGCCTGAAACAAGCAGCACGCGCAAATTTTCCCGCACGCCTTGCGCCTGGATGACGGTTTTGTTGTTGATCGCGGTCAGCTCGCCAGGCTCGGGCTTCAAGTCGACCTCGACGATATTCGGCCCCGCATGCTCGAAGCGTAGCCGGACCGGCACCGTCTTGCCATAGGGCGCATGGATGGTCTCAACCGGGCCCGTGGCACGGCGAATCTCGAAGGTTGCCAGCCCTCCCCCGCCGGGGCCGTTGCGTTCGGCTTTGATCGTGGCGAACTCCGTGCTGCCGGCGAGGCCGAAGCGGGGCGCCGACACAACTTCGATGCGCGTGTCCCGCTCGCCGCGCGATCCAGCGATGAGGGCGTGAAGAGGCGCATCGAAACCGAGCCGGCCGCGGTCCTGCGGCGCATCGTGGATCTGCCCGTCGGTCACGAAAAGCACACCCGCCACGCGTTTCGCCGGGATATCCGTCATCGCTTTGTCGAGCGCGGCGAAGAGATTTGTCACCTCCCCGCCCGGTTGTTCGGCGCCCGGCACGTGCACAAAGCGGACTTCGAGATTGGGGATCTTTGCGAATTGCTCCTTGAGCTCAGCCTCGATTTGACGCGCACGTTCCGCCCGTCCAGCAAACTGCATGCTGGAGCTTTCGTCGACGGCCACAACGGCGATGTTGGAGAGCGGCTGACGCTCCTCGTTCTTCAGGTTTGGATTGGCGAGCGCGGCCAGAAAGCATGCGAGGCTCAAGGTCCGCAGCACGATTCCGCGCCTGCTGCGCCACGCGAACAAGAGAAGCGCGGCAAGGCAGAGCACGGCGCAGACTGCGAGCAGCTCGCGCGAGAAAAAGGGGAAGAACTCTACGGACCAATTCATGACGGGTTATTCCGCTTGGCGATCGCGATCAATGCCCAAGCCGTTCGAGTATGGCGGGGATATGCACCTGATCGGATTTATAGTTCCCAGTCAGGGCATACATCACGATGTTGACGCCGGTGCGATAGGACAACTCTCTTTGCTCCTCGCCGCCGGGAACGGCCGCGAACATGGGCCCGCCGGCATCGTCGATCGCCCAAGCGGCCGCGAGGTCGTTCGAGGTCACGATAATCGCACTCACGCCGTCGGCTTTGACGCCGCGCCGGCTGCTGTCTCCGGTGCCGGAACTGGCCTCCACCCAGGGTTCCCCATTGTCCCAGCGTCCGGGGAAGGATTGGAGCAGATAGAACGATTTTGTAAGCACATGCCCCTCCGGCAGGCGCTGCAGGGGCGGAAGATCGAGCTTGCCGAGGAGTTGTGCCAGGGGCGTCGCGCCGCCCGCTGGAGCCAGGTTGCCCGCGGAACTGCCGTCATTCTTCGTATCGAAAACGATGAGGCCTCCCTGCTTCATGTAGGCGTCAACTTTCGCGAGGACGCGATCCGGCAGCGGTTCGGCGTCCGGCAGCACGGGCCAATAGATCAAGGGGAAGAACACCAGCTCGTCGCGCGCGGGGTCCACGCCCATGGGCTCGCCCGGCTCGACAGCCGTGCGCTGGTTCAAGACCTTGGATAAGCCCGCAAGCCCGGCCCGGCTGATCCGGTCCGCTTCCTCGTTTCCTGTCACGACATAGGCGAGCCGCGTGTCCAGAGACGCTTGCAGAGCGAATGCCGCCGCGGCCTCGTTGGAATCCTTGGCCGGCTCCGCGCGTGCGTCCGGCGCCGCAAGCCCGGCGAAAAGTGCAAATCCCATCGCCGCGGCTGCGGCGGACTTGCGCCAGCGCAGCGCGCCGCTACCGAGAAACAGCGCGCAAATCGCACCGTCGGCAAGGAACAAGAGCATCGCCGCGAGATAGAGCCAAGGAGCCAGAGCCACGGTTTTTGCTTCCGCGAAGACACTGACATGGGCGTTCGCCGGCACGCCGAACGGCTGCAGCGTATCCCCATCCCGCATGACATTTATGGCACGGAGCGCGTTCTGCGGCCCGTAAAGGCCGGGCGGATTGGCCGCACCGGCCCGGACAGCGCTCATTTCGGCCGGAGCGATCGCCCGCACGCGCTCGGCGGGATCGGCAAGCTTGCCAAAGCCATCCAGAACGCGCCAAGGCTTGAGCATGGCATCGTTTGCGGCAGAAGTAGCAGCGATTTCGGCTACCGCCGGGACACCGGCGTCCGGCTGTGTCAACTGCAGGGGAGAGAGCTCAAGTATTTTTTGCATCATCTCTACGAAAAGACCCGATATGGGCAGATTAGACCAGTCCGGGTTAGCGGTTATATGAAAAAAGACGAGCATGCCGGCCCCGCGCCGCGACGCTGTCACCAGCGGGGTGCCATCGGTGAGCCGGGCCCACACCTTGGTCTCACGCGGCATGGCGGCAGGATCGGAAAGGACTTGCCGCGATACGGTTACGTCTTTGGGGATGACAAGCCCATCGAACGGTGTGTCCGGCTCGAACGGCGCCGGCTTTTGCGGCGAAGCCCAAGTCATGGTGCCTCCGAGCGTGCGGCCGCCTTCGCGCAAGGGAGCGGGCAAGAGCGCGTCGCCGCCCCGTTCGAGCCGCGGCCCAGCGAAACGGATCAGCATCCCGCCTTTCTCGACGAAAGCGCGGAGCCTCTCGAGCACGGGACCGGCAAGGCGGCCCACATCGCTCAGAATGATGATGGAGGGCGAGCCGGCGGTGAGGCTGGCTGTGGCTTGATCGAGATTTGCGGTGCGCGCGCGCGTGACCTCGGCAAAAGGGGTGAGAGCGCGTTCGAGATAATAGACAGGCGAGAGCAGCGGCTGCGCCTCCTCGCTGCCCTCGCTTGCGACGAGGCCGACGCGCCGGCGCTGGGACTGGCTGTCGAGAAGATAGACGGCGCCGGCCGAGTCCTCTCCCGCGATCTCAAGCCTGGCCACTTGGTTGCGAAGATCGAGAGGAAGATCGAGGGTCACATCCGCCGTGGAACTCCCTCCGCCGATATCGAACGGAGCGGACGCAAGGATTTCGCCCCGCGCGGTGACGGCGGCGACCTGTCCGCCGCGGGCGCTAGGCTCGGATTTGTAAACGCGGGCATGAATAAGTCCGCCATTGGCCGCCGGTTTTGCCATGGCGAGGGCGCCCGCGCCGGGAGGATCGCCGTAAATGTCGATTTCCCCAGTGGAGGTGAGCGCGCCTAAAGCTTTGCCCAAAGCCTCAGCGCCGGCATCCCCGGTGCCATCGGCGAGCCAGGCCGCGCGGACCTTGCGGCGCTGGGCCCCAAGCTCCTTCTCGATCTGCCTAGCCGCGGCAGCGCGATCGCCGGGAAAGGGCTGCGGAGCGAGCGATGCAAAACGCTGGCGGAACTCGGCGGGCGTCAGCGGGGCGAGCGGCGCGGCAGGGCCGGCCGTTGGAACGAGAAAAAGGGTTTGCCCGCCGTCCTCTGCGAGGGACGCAAGCTGACCGGCAAAAGATTGCCGTTGAGTCCAGCGGCTCGCGGCCGCCCAGCCATTGTCCACGGCCACTACAAGCGGCTCTGAAACAGCGGGCGCCGTGCCGGATAGAGGCTTAAGCACCGGACCTGCCAGGGCGGCGATGACCGCGGCAGCGATCAGCATCCGCAACAGGGTCAGCCACCAGGGGCTCCGGACCGGCGTTTTTTCCCGGGTGCGTAAGCCGAGCAGAAGCGAAGCCGGCGGAAACGGCACGGTCCTGGGCCGCGGCGGCGTCAGACGCAGGAGCAGCCAGATCGCAGGCAGGGTTGCCAAGCCTGCAAGCATCCACGGAGAGGCAAAGGTTAAAGTGCCGAGGAGACCGCCCGTCATGACAAAATGCCTCCCGTACCGAGCTGCCCCTTGAGCGCACCTTTGGCGCGATAGGCCTTTTCGAGGCCTGAAAGTTGCATATGCAGCGGCAGCAGCGCCTCGACGGCAGGCCGGTTTGTGTGGTGGAGAAGGGGCGTCCAGCCGAGTCCGCCCGCGTGCGAGGCGATGGCCCCTTTATGTGCGGCAAGTCTTTGCGCGTAGCCTTCGCGCAATGTTTCGGCCCGCTCCGCCACGTAACGCGTCTTATTTTCCTCGTCGAAGAATTCAACCCGGCCATGGTAAGGAAGGCTCTCCTCGGCTGGATCGAGGATATGCACGAGATGGCCGCGAACGCCTTGACGCGCGATTGCGCTGAACGACGCCGCTAGCCTTTCCACGGGCTCGAGGAAATCGCTGAAAATCACAAGTTCGGAATGACGGCCGAGGCGGCATTTGGCCTCCGGCAAACTTTTGAGGAAGGCGAGAGAGCGGGCTAGCGTCTCGATCATGAGGGAGGCGGTGTTGTGCCCGGCTTTCGCCTCCATCAGGCCAGGTATGCCTACGCGCTCGCCCGCGTCCGAAAGCAGCGATGTGAGCGCGAGCGCAAGCACGACGGCGCGTTCTGCCTTCGATGCGGCGGAAAGATGCGAGCGGAAGTACATGGAGGGCGACAAATCGACCCAAATCCAGACAGTGTGCGCGGCCTCCCATTCGCGTTCGCGAACGAAAAGATGGCTCGATCCAGCGGAGCGGCGCCAATCGATAAGCGAGGCGGGGTCGCCGGGCGCGAAACTACGGTATTGCCAGAAGGTGTCGCCGGGCCCCGCGCGCCGCCTTCCATGCGTGCCTTGCGCGACCGTGGACGCCACCCGTCTCGCCTCGACGAGCAGCGCCGGAAGCTTGCCCGCGAGATCCTGGGCCGCCTGCTCAAGGGCAAGAATGGGAGTCTCGGTTATGGGTCCGGATGGCGTCAAGTGAAGCAATCTCAACGCAACTGTGCAATAAGATCGTCGATGACCTGATCGACCGTGATGTTTTCGGTCCTGGCCGCGAAGGTTAGCGCCATGCGGTGCCGCAGCACGGGCTTTGCGAGCGCGATCACATCGTCCACCGAAGGAGCGAGCCGGCCTTCGACGAGCGCCCGGGCACGTACCGTCATCATCAAGGCTTGGCTCGCGCGCGGGCCGGGTCCCCAGGCGACCAGCTCGTTCACGCGCGGAGCCGCCTCGGCGGTTTGCGGGCGCGCCGAGCGGACGAGCTTCAAGATCGCGTCGGCAACGCTGTCCCCAGCCGGGATTTGCCGGACGAAACGCTGGGCCGCCATGACCTCCTCGGCGGTGAGCACCTGCTGCACGCGACGGTCTTCGATCCCGGTTGTCGAGAACAGCATGCGCCGCTCGGCGGCGGCGTCGGGATAGCTGACATCGATCTGCATGAGAAACCGGTCGAGCTGCGCCTCGGGCAAAGGATAGGTGCCTTCCTGCTCAAGCGGGTTCTGCGTGGCGAGCACAAAAAAAGGCAAAGGCAGTTCGTAGGTCTGCCCGGCGTAAGTGACCTGCCGCTCTTGCATGGCCTGCAGAAGGGCCGACTGCGTCTTCGGGCTGGCGCGATTGATCTCGTCCGCCATGAGAAGCTGCGTGAAGACCGGTCCCTCGACGAAGCGGAAGGACCGCGAGCCTGCCTGCTCCTCCAGCACTTCGGTGCCGACAATATCGGACGGCATGAGGTCGGGGGTGAATTGAATTCGCTTCGTATTCAGCCCGAGCGCCGCGCCGATTGCCTGGACCAACGATGTTTTCGCAAGCCCGGGTACGCCGATCAAGAGCGCGTGGCCGCCCGAAAGAATGTTGACGAGAAACAGTTCAATCACCTCATCCTGGCCGAAGATGACGTGCGAAATCGCCTCCCTGGCGCGAGCCACTTTCGTGCGGATATCGCCGGCGCGGCTTACGGGGTCTGACTCGGAGGGATAGTGCATACGATGGGAAACCTGTTCGATGACAGTTGCGGTTTTGCTGCGCCGTCTCTAATCCAGAGTATATGCTGATGCATCGCACGGATACAACGCCACGAAGGCAAGCTCTATGCCAACTGGAAAGACCGGTTAGCGGGCGCTTCGTTCCTGCGATCCGCCGTATTATTTTGTCAGCATTATGGAGAGGCGCCGATGCCCGTGCTTCGTGACCGCACCGCGGATGCGGCGATAAGCCCTTTTTCCGCAAAGAGATTTGCGGAAAAGGCCCTGGCTCGCGGGATCCCGCTCGGCAAGGCCTCGTGGATGGCGGAGCAGCCCATCTCGTATGGCATAGACGCCGGCCGCAGGCTCGACGAGCTTGGAAACCCTAACGAAAATTTAAGGCTGGAGAATATTGTAGACCCCGCCGGCTGGAAAACCGCTGCCGTTCTGGTGCCAGTCTTGGCGCGCGAACCCGAGGCAACGGTGCTTCTTACGCTGCGAACCTCTCATCTCAAGGCCCATGGCGGTCAAATCTCTTTTCCGGGCGGCAAGATCGAGGCAAGCGACGCGACCCCCGTCGAGACCGCGATCCGTGAGGCAGAGGAGGAAGCGGGCATTCCGCCCTCGTTCGTGACGGCCTTGAGCCTGCTCGACTTGCACAACACAGGCACGGGGTTTCGTATCATCCCCGTTCTGGCCGTGGTCGATCCCGGCTTCGAGCCGGTTTTGCATCCAGGCGAAGTGGAGGAAGCGTTCGAAGTGCCGCTCTCCTTTCTCATGGCGGAAGAGCACCATTTAAGGCACCTTCGCGAGTGGAAAGGCGCCCGCGTCCTGTTTTATTCCATCGAATATGAGCGGCACTTCATTTGGGGAGCGACCGCAGCCATCTTGCGCAATCTTTACGAACGCCTTTATGCGCCGGAGGCAGGGCGTAGTACGGACACTGCTTAATTATCTTGGCTCATTGGCCCTCATCCTGTCTTTCTCTCCGTGGGAGAGAAAGACAGGATGAGGGGAGAAGCGGCCAGTTGCTAGGGGAGGCGCCCGTCGTGGCCGCAGAAGAGATGTTGCCCGCCGGGGATGCGCCGGGTGTCGCAACGGCCGATTGGTTCGTGCGCCCGGAAACGCAAGCCGTGTTTGCCTGCCTGAACCGCGAAGGCTTCGAAGTGCGTGCCGTTGGCGGCGCCGTGCGCAACGCGCTTCTTGGCCGGCCAGTGACGGAGGTGGATTTTGCAACCACCGCCAAGCCGGAGGATATTGTCCGCCTTGCGGAGAAAGCCGGCATCAAGACCGTGCCCGCAGGTATCGCCCACGGAACCGTGACGCTCGTCGTCCATAGCGTCCCCTTTGAAGTAACGGCGCTTCGCCACGATGTCGAAACCGATGGACGCCACGCAACCGTCGCTTTCGGCGGCGATTGGGCGGAAGATGCCCGCCGGCGCGATTTCACCATGAACGCGCTTTACGTCAGCGCCGATGGTAAGGTTCACGATCCGCTTGGCGGCATGAACGATCTCAAGGCCGGACGCGTGCGGTTCGTTGGAGACGCTTCGGATCGCATCCGCGAGGATTATTTACGCATTTTGCGTTTTTTTAGGTTCAGCGCGGACTATGCCAGCGGCGATTTCGACTC
>JBKQIH010000140.1:0-17231 GCA_052148445.1 Rhodomicrobium sp. | reverse complement strand
GTTCGCCACGTCGTCTGCGCTAGTCCCGATTATTTACGAGTCCATGGCGCACCCGGCAATCCGAGGGATCTCGGCCGGCACGATTGCATCGGCTTTACCGGACTTGGCGATGGGGGCCGCTGGACTTTCCGCGGCCCCAAGGGCGCTCTGCGCGTGCGCATCCTTCCGCGCCTCAGTGTCAATACGGCGGAAGCGGCAGTCGATGCCGCGATAGCGGGCCTTGGCGTCGCGCGTCTCCTTTCCTATCAGGTGAAAAGCGCCGTCGCGGATGGGCTGCTGCGCCTGCTGCTGGAGGACTATGAAGGGCCGAGAGTTCCTGTCAGCGTGCTGCACCGCCAGGGGCGGCTGCCTCAAGCCCAGGTGAAATGCTTCGTCGGGCTTGCCAGCGAGCTTTTGCCGGCGCGACTGGAACTCTGAAATGCCGGTTTCCGCGGCACAACGCTTAATCCATCGATATTCCAGGTGATGTTATGCATGCCCAACGTTTAAACGCTTTCGAAAGGCGCTTTTCTCCACACTCCGTATCGCAATAGAATTCTCATGGCGGGGAGCGCCTTATGATGAGGTCAAGTGTTACTGGAGTGGGCCAGGGGAATCGTAGAGAGATGATGCCGAAAATACCATCGCAAGAGTGGATCGATGTCCACTTATCAGAGGGTAGGGAGGGCATCTTGAAATTCACTTTGGTGTGGAGTGGGAAGCTTCCGTCTAGCGGGAACGCGCGCAAGACGGCTGACGTGACTAGAATTCGCTCCGAACTGCACAGCCAGATCGCGTATTTGTGGGAAACGCATAATGCCCTTCAAGTTCTGAAGGAGTACGGATTTATCGTAAATCCCAGGTCTGGCAATACGGGCATTGATCAGTCTGCCACGCCAAGACAGATTTACCAACGCTTCCCAAACCATTTGATAAACCTCTGTGAATGGCTTCCGGTTGGGGGGAAGCAGACACTCAAATATATGCCGCTTGTCCGCAAGTCTCTCAATCTTACGTGCGGGCTAAAAATACTCTTCTTGCGTCAAGAAGATCCGGGTTCCCTTATAACGCAGGGTGGCGATCTCGACGGGAGGATGAAGACGCTGCTGGACGCGCTCAGAATGCCATCAGAACAAGAGCAGGATGCAGCGCCACCAACGCTGAACGAAATATACTGTCTAATGGAAAGTGATAGTTTGGTATCATCGATTGATGTTGAAACGGAGCGGTTGTTGTTCCCTACGTCAACACATCAGCATGATGTTCATCTGGTAATAGAAGTATCTCTGCGCGTCTTACGTGTCCATCAAGGGAACTATTGCCTGCTATGATGCTTATTCAAACGTGTAGTTATTGTACGTAGGGCTTAAAGGAAACTATGGAGCCTTTTTTGCGATGTCGGATATTGAAGAAGAGGCTCCGCCTATAGTCGTTGGGCGCGGGGCGCTGACTAATGAGCTTGTGGTTATGATCTGCGGTGATCAACCCATTCTAGTCGCACTCTCCCCTGTGCGCGGCAAATGCTTAGGTCGAAGCATCTCAGCGCTTCCATGCCAATCAGAAAGCGATGGGGGACCTGAGCCGTCTGAAAGTCTTGACTTGGCATGATCATATCTAGTTGGATGTTTCCATCCAACAAAATAAGGGCGCGGTAAGCCTTGGCTAGACGCGCATGTCCGCCTCCGTGGGTATATAGAGATCCAACTTCTTCTAAGTTGTGCTGTTCGGCGAGAGTACTGTCTATGTAGCAAGCGTCTGCCCCGGTATCGATGACCGCAAGGATGTCTGCAGCCAGCACTTTAATAGGATTGGGATAAACGCTGTTGCTTAGCCCTACCTTTAGCATCGGCGCCCAGAAGTTAGCCTCTGCACCCGGGCGCATTGGGGCAAAAAAACCATTTATAACCATGTGTTGCCATCATTTCTTTGATATTGTTGTTTTTTTTGTTCCGCCATTTTTAGATCGCTTTTCAAAAACGCGCTCAATCTCAGGACTCCGCTCCTCGATTTCGTGCTCTTTAGCGGCTTCTTGGAGGCGCTTGAATTGCTCTTCAGGCGTAAGGTGCTTTCCTCGCTTGTGTCTAGGAAGAATGGGGCCTTGCCAAGCCCCGACTTCTTTAGTGAGCTGATGTTCGATAGGTGAGTCGCTCGCCATTCGCACCCCCTATCATCTTGGACGCGCGGGCTTCATCGTTTACGCCCCGTGCTACCCGATTATTGTAACGGAAGTCGAATTCTGCAAGGCGACGGTGCAGGTGCTGAATTTAGCTGCGTAATAATATCGCAAAGGTTCCGCTATTCCGTTGCCTTTGCCCGCGCCATCGCTGCCGCGGATCGCTGGTTACCAAAGTATGAATAGCTGGGCAGAGGGAGACCGAAGCCGGTTGTGCAAGTGCTAAAAACCCTGCTATGAGCACGCAAACGCGATCTGCAATCGTTGACTTGGCAAACTTTATAACTTCGGAGCGTCGATGTTAGTTGCAGTGGTAATTCCTGCGCTGAACGAGGAGGGAAATATTGGGCGTCTCGTCAAGGAGACGTTCCAAGCGATTCCGCCGGAAGCGCTCATGGAACTGATCGTGGTCGACGACGGCAGCACCGACGGCACCGGCGCCGAGATCAAGGGCCTGATCTCCGCTTATCCAAAGCTCCGCTACATCCGTCACTTGGAAAGGTCCGGTCAAAGCGCGGCTGTCCGGACAGGCGTGCTCGCAACGAGAGCCCCGGTCGTGGCAACGATGGACGGCGACGGCCAGAACGATCCCGCCGATATTCCTCATCTCTTGCACCGGCTCGGCGCGCCCGGTTCCGCCGGCCCGGCCTTTGTGGGCGGCGTGCGGGTCAAGCGCAAGGCCGTGGGATCCCGCCGGCTTGCGAGCATCGTTGGCAACAAAGCGCGCAACGCGATCCTCAAGGACAATTGTCCGGACTCCGGATGCGGCATCAAGGTGTTCTGGCGCGAAGCCTACCTGCATTTGCCATTCTTCACCAGCATGCACCGGTTCAATCCCGCCCTGTTTCTCATGCGGGGACACAAGGTGGATTACCATCCGGTGAACGATAGGCCGCGCTTGGCCGGACAGTCCAAATACACAAATTTCAACCGCGCGCTGCTCGGCATCTACGACATGATCGGCATCGTGTGGCTCAGGCGGCGCACGCGCGTGGCGGCGATTGGCGAAGACTCAGCAGCCGGCACCAAGGCTTGCGGTTCGAAGCTGAACGGCGTGGCGGCTGCACCGGAATACCAGGGCACGCAAGGCTAAGCAGACATTCCTTGGCTGCCCAACGAATGCCTGCTTAGGTTTGTTTTCGCAGACTTTTATCGCAAAACCGGGAAGGCCCCTTTTGCGAACTCTGCTAAGAGCGGAAAGCAAGAAACGGAGCGGACGGTGGATTTGACGAATTTCGCGGCGGGACTTTTGCGGTGGTGGGCGGCGATCACCTGGGCCGAGCTGTTTTGGGTGTCGTTCGGATTCTTCGCGCAAATGATGTTCGCGATGCGTTTTATTCTGCAAATCATCGCGAGCGAGCGCGTCAAGCGGAGCATCGTCCCGGAGACGTTCTGGTATTTTAGCTTCGCCGGGGGATTGGGCCTTTTGCTGTATGCCATTCACAAGGTGGACCCGGTTTTCATGCTGGGCCAGGGCTTGGGTCTCGGCATCTATGCGCGGAATATCTATTTCATATGGCGCCACAAACGGCAGGGTGAGACGCCGGAGGCCTTGAAAGCAGCGGAGTAATTCCCACTTTTATTTTTCTTGGCTCATTTCCAAACTTTTCGGCAAATGCAGGTTGCGGTCTTCGACGGATCGGCATATGTCAGGTGTGTGACGCGGGGTGGAGCAGCCCGGTAGCTCGTCAGGCTCATAACCTGAAGGCCGCAGGTTCAAATCCTGCCCCCGCAACCATTTTTCCTCTGCGCTGTGTGCGCATGAGTTTGCGCCTGGGCAAGAATGCGCCAGGCGCAGGTTAAGAACCGGTTCCCTAAAATTCGACGTCCAATTCCTCGACTTCGTCGGGCTCTTCTCTTGCCGCGCTGGCCCATTCCTCCATCGCCGGCCAAACCATGATGGAGCGGCAATAATCGGCGCAGGCGTCATCCAGCTTCACATCGTAAGTCAGAAAGCGCGAGCAAACCGGAGCGTACATGGCGTCCGCCATGGACAGGCCACCGAAAAGATAGGGACCGCCATAGGTGCTCAGGCATTCGCGCCAGATTGTCACCACGCGCTCAATATCGGGCAGCGCGCCCGGAAAAATCTTGAATTCCGGATAGAAAGCCCGGATGTTCATGGGCAATGCGGAGCGCAAATTGTAAAAGCCGGAATGCATTTCGCCGGAGACCGACCGGCAATGGGAGCGCGCCTTCCGGTCCTTCGGCAAAAGCGGCGATTCCGGTTTCAGCTCTGCAAGATATTCAGCTATTGCTAGCGTGTCCCAGACCTTGATGCCATTATGGGTTAGACATGGCACGAGGAAGGACGGCGAAAGGAGCAGGAGCTCCGCACGGGTGGATGGATCGTCTATTGAGACTACATGTTCTTCTATTTCCAAGCCGGCGAGTTTGCACAAAAGCCAGCCGCGGAGCGACCAGGACGAGTAGTTCTTACTGCTGATCGATAGGATCGCCTCCGCCATCATCGTAACCTTTGCTAATGGTTCAAAACTTGCATCGCTGTTAAGCTGCGACGCTATGGGTTTACCTGTGCAACTTTCATTCCAGCGCTAAGGCTAAGAATGTTATACAACGCTTACCAGTTTTACTCGGATGCCACGTTGCCCGCGAGACGTTTCGCGACGCTCGGCCTCAATTCCGTTACACCCTTCGCGCCGGGCGGTAAAGAGAGCTGGCTTGGCGGCTTCAAGGCGGCGTGCGAACTCATATCGCGCGCGACGCTTACCCATACGCGCCCGCCGTACGGAATTACGACTGTAAGCGTTGGAAATCGCGAAGTTGCCGTGACGGAGGAAGCCCTTGCCGTAACGCCTTTCGGCACACTCCTGCACTTCAAAAAGGATTTGCAGCAGGAACAGCCGCGTGTGCTGGTCGTCGCTCCCCTTTCCGGGCATTTCGCTACGCTTTTGCGGAGCACCGTCCAGACTCTGCTCGTAGATCACGATGTTTGCATAACAGATTGGCATAATGCCCGCGATGTAGGCATTTCGGCGGGCCGGTTCGGCTTCGACGACTATGTCGATCACTTGATTCAGTGGCTCCGCGTTATGGGCCCGGGCTCCCATCTCCTGGCGGTCTGCCAGCCCTGCGTCCAGGCCCTCGCTGCCGCGGCGGTGATGGCCGAGGCAGGCGATCCCGCCAAGCCGCGCAGCATGACGCTGATGGCGGGGCCGGTCGACACGCGGGTTAGCCCAACCAAGGTGAACAAGCTCGCGATGGAAAAGCCAATCGCATGGTTCGAGAAAAATCTGATCTCGCGCGTGCCTGCCCGGTATGCCGGAGCGGGGCGCTCCGTTTACCCCGGTTTCGTTCAGCTCACGGCATTCATGTCCATGAATATCGAGCGGCACCGCAAGGCACATGTCGATCTCTATCAGCATCTGGCAAAAGGCAACAAAGAAAAAGCCGATGAGATCAAGACATTCTACAACGAATATTTCGCGGTTCTCGATCTAACCGCCGAGTTCTACCTTGAGACGGTGGAATGGGTTTTTCAACAGCCGCGCCTCGCCACAGGTACGCTCACGTTCCGCGGCGCACCCGTCAAGCCGTCGGCGATCCGGCGAATGCTGCTGCTCACGGTCGAAGGCGAACGCGACGATATCTGCGGCATCGGCCAAACGGCGGCGGCGCACGAGCTTTGCTCGGGCCTCCGTCCGCATTTGAAACGGCACCATCTTCAAGCCGGCGCCGGCCATTATGGCGTCTTTAGCGGGAAGCGCTGGGAAACCCAAGTCTATCCGCAAGTGCGCCACGCCATCCTTGCTGCACATTAAGAGTAATCGCGTCTTTCATCGGGCGCGGCGTCATCGCGAGCGGTTCTTGCCGCTGAACTATACCGGTTCGTGGCGGCGGCCTCGAAGAAAGATGGTGCCAATCAAGCAAGTGCTGCCCGCGACAGCGATCGGATACCAAAGCCCCGCATATATATCGCCCGTCGCCGCAACGATTGCCGTGGCGAGCAGCGGCAGCATTCCCCCGAAGATGCCATTGCCGATATGATATGGGAAGGAGAGCGAGGTATAGCGCACCTTGGGCGGAAACAGCTCGACGAGGAACGCGGCGATCGGCCCGTAAACCATGGTCACGTAGAGCATCAAAATAAACAAGACGAGGAATGCGCCCAGGAACTGTTTGTGCGAGGGGTTGGGCGCTTTGAATTCCAGCATGGGCTTTCCCATGGAGTCCAGCTGCGGCACGCCCCCGATTTCCTTCCTATCCAATCCAGGGTAGCCCGCATTATAGAGGGCAGCTTGCAAGGTCCGGTTGATTTCGGCCTTGTCGCGGCTCACGATCTCGACGGTCTGCGAATCGACGGGCGAATCGATGGATAGGACGACGGACTCGAAGCCGGGTTCGTTCACCTTGGAAAATGACAAGCCGGACTTCGTCAAATAGTCGGTAACTTGATCGCAGGCGCTGAAATTCGACCATGGGCCGATAAAAATGTGGAAGCCGCAGGTTTTTGTATCGACGCGCAGCGAGATGCGATTGGTGGCTTGAAAATTAACCAGCTCAGGGTTGACGGCCATCGAAAGAGCGTGAAACAGCGGGTTGTAGGTCAAGGCGGCGAGCAGGCATCCGGCGAGGATGATCTTCAACCGGCCTACCCGGTCGGAAAGCCAGCCGAAAACGACAAAAAAGGGCATTCCCGCAATAAGGACCGTCCCCGCAAGAGCATAAGCAGCCAAATCGCTCAGATGCAGCGTAATCGTCAGAAAAAAAAGTGTATAGAACTGACCTGTATACCAGACGACCCCTTGGCCGGCGGTCGCGCCGAACAGCGACAGCAAAATATATTTATTGTTTGGGGACTTAAAGAAGGCATCTCTGACGGGGATTTTTGAGGAACGCCCTTCGGCCTTCATCCGCAAAAACACAGGCGTCTCGCGCAAACTCACGCGGATATAAACCGAAAGGACCAGTAAAACGATGGATATAAGAAACGGAAGCCGCCACCCCCAGCGTGCAAAAGCTTCGTCCGGCATAGTCAATCGGCAGATGCCGATAACGATGAGCGCAAGCAGGAGCCCGGATGAAGCCGTTGTTTGAATCCAGCCTGTCGCATAACCCCGGCGGCTCGTTTCAGTGTATTCGGCAACATAGGTCGCAGCGCCGCCATATTCGCCGCCCAAAGCCAGCCCCTGAATGAGCCTAAGAATTACGAGCAAGCTCGGTGCAATCCATCCAAGTTGCTCGAAGGTCGGCAGGAGCCCTACGGTAAAGGTCGAGAAGCCCATGAAAATGATCGAAATGAGAAAAGTATGCTTACGTCCGGTCAGATCGCCAAGCCGGCCCAAAACGATCGCGCCAAATGGGCGGACGAGGAAGCCGGCCGCATAAGTTGCAAATGCAGCGAGCAGGGCCGCAGTTTCGTTTTCCGGCGGAAAAAAAAGCTTAGCAAAAAAGGGCGCGAGCACGGCATAAAGATAGAAATCGTACCACTCGAACACGGTGCCCGCGGAGGACGCAACGATCACCCTTCGCTTTTCGGCGTTAGAAACCAGGTAGGGCTGTGTTATCTTCATTCCCTCACCTAACATCTTGTCCCTCCGTGCTGTTTACGCACGCTGCTATCCGCTCAATGAGGCCTGTTCGTGGCACCACCCTAGCTCGCTCCTGGAGCCGCGAACCGGCCGGAGGATGGAATACCGGGCATTCCGTACTATCCGGATCGCCGGCAGTTTGGAGAAAACGCCGCGCTATTGCGCTATGCCAAAGTCGTAACCCAATGGTCTTAGCCAAAATGTCTTAGCCTTCGGCAGCTTAGGGTCGTGGTATTTCTTTCGAATTCTGGACAAGCCACTTCATGACCCGGCTTGAAATTTGGATCGCGGGGAAACGCGGGCGTGAGTCTGGGAGGAATCGATGGCAGTTACGGCGGACAGGTCCTATAGTACGAGCGGAGCCATAACGGCGGCCGAGCAGCGCAAGGTGGTCATAGCATCTTCTCTCGGTACCGTTTTCGAGTGGTATGACTTCTATCTTTACGGTTCGCTCGCGGCGATCATCGGCTCGCACTTTTTCACCGGCTTGACGGAGTCCGGCCAGTTTATTTTTGCTCTGCTGGCCTTCGCGGCTGGCTTTTTCGTCCGGCCGTTTGGCGCCATCGTTTTCGGCCGTCTTGGCGACTTAGTCGGCCGCAAATATACCTTCCTCATCACCATCGTGATCATGGGGTTGTCAACCTTCCTGGTCGGTGTCCTGCCAACCTACAACACCATCGGCGTCGCGGCTCCGGTCACCCTCATCGCCCTGCGCCTGCTGCAAGGGCTTGCGCTCGGCGGAGAGTATGGCGGCGCGGCGATCTACGTTGCCGAGCACGCCGAGCCTGAACGGCGCGGCTATCGAACGAGCTGGATTCAAACCACGGCGACGCTTGGCTTATTCCTCTCGCTCATCGTCATTCTGCTCTGCCAGCAGCTCGCTCCCGGCGCCACGGGGGCCGAGAGGGAAGCGTCCTTCAAAGCCGCGTACGGCTTGTGGCGCCTCCCATTCCTGGTTTCGATCTTCCTCCTGGCGGTCTCGGTCTGGATCCGCCTGAGCCTGAACGAATCGCCGCTTTTTAGGAGAATGAAAGAAGAGGGGCGCGCATCCAAAGCACCGCTCTCCGAAGCGTTCACCAATTGGAGGCACCTGCGGCTCGTTATCCTTGCGCTGCTTGGGCTGACCGCAGGCCAGGCGGTGGTTTGGTACACGGGGCAATTCTACGCCCTATTTTTCCTGACCCAGACGCTCAAGGTCGACCCCTATTGGGCGCAGATCATGATCGCACTCTCTCTCGTGATCGGGACGCCCTTCTTCATCGTGTTCGGCTGGCTGTCGGACAAGATAGGCCGCAAGCCCATCATCATGCTTGGCTGCCTGCTCGCGGTTCTGACCTACTATCCCACCGGCATCCTTCAGTACATACCGGGAGGGGAACAGTACAAATACCCAGGCATCTTCGAGTTGCTGACACGCGCAGCCAATCCCGAACTTGCGGCGGCAATCGAAAAAACGCCTGTGACCGTGGTGGCGAACCCAGGCGAATGCCGCTTGCAGTTCGATCCGGTCGGCAAATCGAAATTCACCGCGCCTTGCGACGTGGCGAAAGCCGCGCTCGTTAAATCCGGGGTGCCGTATAGCAACGAAGCGGGCCCGGCGGGCTCCGCGCAGATCAAAATCGGGAGCCAGGTTATCCAGTCCTACGACGCAGCGGCACCCGATGCAAAAGCGCAGGGCGAACGCTTCAAGCAGGAATTGAGCGGCGCTCTCACGAAGGACGGGTATCCGCCGAAATCGCCGCTCGAACAGGTGAGCTGGCGCGTTGTCGGGCTCCTTACCCTCCTCGTCCTCTACGTGACGATGGTCTATGGCCCCATCGCCGCGATGCTGGTCGAGATGTTCCCAACCCGCATTCGCTACACAGCGATGTCGCTGCCCTACCATATCGGCAATGGCTGGTTTGGCGGCTTCCTGCCGATCACCGCCTTCGCGATTGTCGCCGCGACCGGCAACATCTATGCGGGGCTCATGTATCCGATCATTGTCGCGGCAATGACCTTCATCCTGGGCGTGCTCTTCCTGCGCGAAACGCGCGGCCGCGATATCGTAAACTGATGGCGCCGCTGAGCCCTCGCGTTCAAAGGCCGGGGTCAGCCCGGCCTTTTTTATGGCCCGGCCTCCATTCTGAGCCTGTTGATGGATTTGCGCAGAGTGAAAAAACTGTTACTCTTTCAAGCTAGGCAGGAGAAATCTTGCAGGGAATGATTCTTACGGAGGGGCGACGGTGAAAACCGGAGAGATGGGACTTGCGGCGGCTGGCGCCAGCACCTCCCCCTACGCACCTTCGGACGGAACGGCCGCCGCAGACCGGCCCGTGCCGCATTCTTCCGGTCCCGCGAAGTCCGCGCAGCCGGCCGTGGCGAAATCCCCCGTAAAGGCGGCGGGCGCGGCGCATAGGGCCATGCTGGATTCCAATGAAGCCGGGCCGATTTACGGCGCACTCGATCTTGGCACGAACAATTGCCGTCTGCTCGTCGCGCGGCCCTCGCGGCGCGGTTTTTTTGTCATCGACGCCTTCTCGCGGATCATTAAACTCGGGGAGGGCGTAAGCCACTCTGGCCTTCTTTCGGAAGCGGCCATGGCGCGCACCATCGATGCCTTGCGGGTGTGCTCGGGAAAAATGGCGCGCAGGGGGGTGACCCGGTCGAGGCTCGTGGCCACGGAGGCGTGCCGCATTGCACAAAATGGGCCGGAATTCGTTGCGCGAGTCAAAAGGGAGACGGGGCTCTCGCTGGAAATTATCGGGCGCGAGACCGAGGCCCGCCTTGCGGTCTCGGGCTGCGCCTCGCTTATCGACAAACACAGCGACTATGCGCTGATCTTCGATATCGGCGGCGGTTCATCGGAATTCGTTTGGCTTAACCTTCAACAGGGGCGCCGCGGCAAGCGCATCTCGCTGGAAGACCGGCTGCGTGTCCAGGAGGGAATCGTGGCCTGGACCTCGATGCCTTTCGGCGTCGTCACCCTCGCCGAGCGCTTCGGCAACTCCTTTGTCGAAGGCCACCAATTCGAAGAGATCGTCAGCTTCGTTCAGTCGAAGCTGTTGCCGTTCAGCGAAGATAACGGCATTGCCGCCACGATGTCCGCAAGCGGGGCGCATTTGCTCGGTACCTCTGGGACCGTCACGACCATCGCCGGCGTTTATCTTGGCCTCGCCGAATATCACCGTGCAAAGGTCGATGGCTGCTGGCTCTCGACCGAGAGCATCCGCCAAGTGTCGAAGCGCATCGTGGGCATGGACTACCGGCAGCGCGCCGCCGAACCCTGCATCGGGACGGAAAGGGCCGATCTCATTCTCGCAGGCTGTGCCATTATGGAAGCCATGCTCCGGATTTGGCCGGCTAAGTCCTTGCGCGTCGCCGACCGGGGCTTGCGCGAAGGCATACTCGCGACACTTATCGCCGAAGATGCTATTCAAGAGCGCAACCGGAACGCAATCAATGGCAGCGGCAATGGCGCGCTGGATACGGTATCCTTGATCCATGACCAATCGCGAGCCCAATCGGGCACGATCGCTTAAAGTCAAGCTGAAAAAGAAGGGAGGACGCACGGAATCCTCCAAGCAATGGCTTGAGCGGCAGCTCAACGATCCTTATGTCGCAGCGGCCAAGCGCGAAGGCTATCGCAGCCGCGCGGCCTACAAGCTTGCGGAAATCGCCGATAAATATGGATTCCTGAAGCCAGGAGCCGTGATTGTCGACCTTGGCGCCGCGCCGGGGGGCTGGAGCCAGGTTGCGGCAAAGCTTGTGAAGGCAGAGGAGGGGCGCGGTGCCGTTGTGGCGCTCGACATTCTTCCCTTCGACGCAATCCCTGGCGTTATCGTTTTGCAGCAGGATTTCAGCGAGCCGGAAGCGGACCTCAGGCTGCTCGAAGCCCTTGCCGGGCGCAGGGCGGATGCTGTCCTTTCCGACATGGCCGCGCCCACGACCGGCCACCGCCAAACCGATCATCTGCGCATCATGGGCCTTGCAGAGGAGGCGCTGGCTTTCGCACTCAAAGTTTTGGCCCCGGGGGGCGCCTTCCTCTCGAAAGTATTTCAAGGCGGCAGCGAAAGAAGCTTACTCGAGGTGCTCAAGCGCGACTTTACAGCCGTGCGTCATATCAAGCCGAAAGCGAGCCGCGCAGAATCGCCAGAGCTGTACGTACTGGCGACTGGGTTTCGCGGAAAGGCGGCGACCCTAGCGTGCCAGGACACAAGAGTGCTGCCGGAATAGTGTGAAGCGGTTTTCCGATAAGAAGCACGGAAAAACGCCATCGCAATCGGGCCTCGTCTTCGCGTTTGGGGTTAAACTTTATGCGGCCCCTTACACGCAGCGGACAGCGCAACGGATCAAAAAAATCGCGAATGTATTGTCCCCGCGGATTTGCACCGGTAAATTTGGCCGGCGCGGCGCTGAGGCAGTCATCGCAGCCCCTTTCTGTTTGAGGGATTGGTTTCAGGCATCCACAACCACAGCAGGAGCACAGCGGCCAGGCCCACTGCCGCGAGGCCCATAAACCCCGCCTCCCGGCCAAGGCTCCCGGCGACTAGACCCGAGAGCGTGGTGCTGAGCGACGCCCCCAATCCGGACATCGTCCCAACAAAGCCCTGCCCCAGGTTAAACCGGCCGGTGCCCCTTGTGAGGTCGGCGACGGTTAGGGCCGTGAGCACCCCCAGTACCGTCCCGGTGACGCCGTCAAGAAGCTGAGCGGAGACGAGAATAAGTGGATTGGCGGTCCAGGCAAACACCAGCGCACGGACCGGCAAGGCCGCGAACCCGGCCAGCAAAAGCGGCCGGCGCCCCCAACTCTTCGCCTGGCGCCCTGCCCAAGGTGCCATCAGCGCTACGATCACCTGGGGGACCATGATCATTGCTGAGAGTATGAGCGAGGAATATGCTGTCTTGCCATATACGAGCGCCTCGCCGGCGAGTGGCAGCATCGATGCGTTGGCCAACTGGAACAAGAACACGCTGGCGGCGAATATAAGTAAGCCGCGGTTGTTCCAAAGGCTGCGGCGGCTCGTTCTCGGCGGTTTGCCCGGCCCGTGGTGATCGGGGACGCCACAGGCGCGGCCGAAGTGAATGTCCGGCGGGCGGATGGAGCCGAGAGCGGCGAGCAGCGGCAGCACCAGCGCTGCGGCGGCGAGGAATATGACGCGGTACGACAGAAAATAGCCGATGAGGCCCATGAGGCCGGCGGCAAGCACCCCTCCCGCGGAGGCGAAACGCTGATTGCGTCCGAGCCGTTCCCCGAGCGCTGCGTGGCCTACCAGTCCAAGGCTGATGGCGGCAATCGCCAGCCCCAGGAACCCGCCGGTAATCCCCTGGAGCACCAGCGCGGCCAATACGAGCGGGAAACTCGGCCAAACTGCGATTATCAACGCCCCGGCAGCGATCATAATGGCGCCCAGCGCGACGGCGGTTCGCTTCGAGCGGACCGCGTCGAGCAATTCACCGCCAGGTATCTGACTCAGCAGTCCGGCGAACCCGGCCGCGCTCAGCACAAAGCCGATGTCCTGCTGACGCCAATTTTGGGCGGCGAGAAACACGGCGACGTAGGGACCGAAGCCGGACAATGCTCCGGCGAGAAATAGGTTGACCGCGTCGAGGCCGCGTAAACTGGCAGCAGCCGGCGGACGTTGGATTACTTCAGCCAAGCCCCCTGAATCTGCAGCGACGGCCATTGGCCCGAACTCCGGCTCTTTGCCTCACCGGCTCCCTAGGACTTTTGCCATGAAGCACCGGCTTGTCATCATTGAGCGGTCGAGAAGTCCTAGCTAAACAACGCGGGACCTTGAGTTGTTCTCATGCGGGCAGACCGGGCCGAACCGCTTGGCCGTCCACATCCCAGCCAGGATAATCCGGAAAGAAACAGTGCGGCAGATCAGCTCGACAACTCGCGCGAGCGGCGCGCGGCAGCGGCAACGGTGTCCCGGATGAGGTCTTTCAGCCCGGGCTCGCCGGCAAGAACCGAAAGCCCCGCCGCCGTGGTGCCGCCCGGAGACGTGACATTCTCGCGCAGTTGCGCAGCCGGAAGCGGGGAACGGTGTAGCAATTCGCCCGCTCCGCTCACGGTCGCGCGGGCGAGTTGTGCCGCAAGCACTGCCGGCAAGCCGGCGGCCACGCCGGCATCGGTGAGGCATTCGGCGAGGTGGAAGACGTAGGCCGGCCCCGATCCCGACACGGCGGTTACCGCGTCGATCAGGGTTTCGTCGTCGATCCAAGCCACTTCGCCGGCCGCTTGCAGCAATTGCCCGCAAAGCGCGCGCTGCGCCGGCGTCACCTGTGCATTGGCGTAGGCCGCCGTGATGCCCCGGCCGATCTCGGCGGGCAGATTCGGCATCGCGCGGACAATGGCCGTGCCCGGCGCGAAATAAGCGGCAATGCTCGCCACGGTGCGCCCAGCGGCGATGGAGAGAACGGCGGTATCGGGGCCGGCGAGCGGCGCCATCGCAGCCAGAACTTCGTTCATGATCTGCGGCTTGACCGCGAGCACAAGCACGTCCGGAGCTTGCTGCGGCGCGGGGGCAATCGCCTTTTCCTTCAGTAGCGCGGCGATCTCCGGGGAAGGAGTGGGCTCCGCCACGGCAAGCGAGCCGGCTGGAAATCCAGCCGCAAGCCAGCCGCGCAACAGCGCGCCGCCCATGCGGCCCGCCCCAACCAGGAAGATCGAAGCCGTTTGCGCTACTTCGCTCACGCCTGTCCCTCGGTTTCGAAGATGGTGCTCGCCAGCGCGTCCTCGGCGCGCTTTCCGGCCCAGACGACGAATTGAAACGCTTGATAATAGCGCTCGCAGGTATCGAGTGCGGCTTGCATCAGCGCCTCGCACTGTTTTGCCGTGGGCTCCGCGCCGTTCAGCATCAGGCCCTGCCGGTATAGCAAAAGCCCGTCGGACGACCAGATATCGAAATGACCGAGCCAAAGCTGCTCATTGATGAGCACAAGCAGCCGGTAGATCTCGGCGATCCGGTTCCGCGGCACCTTGAAGTCGAAAGCGCAGGCCATGTGCAGGCTTTCCAAATCGTCGCGCCAATTGAACGAAATATTATAATCGCACCACGCGCCCGCCACAGAGACCGTTAACTCATCCTCACTCGAACGCTCGAAAACCCAATCCTGCACACAAGCAATATGTTCCATGAGATCGACTGGGTGTGAAAGACGGTTATAATCTTGCCCCGCAGCGGTCATCCTTATGTATCCCTTCATGATGCCGCAGCAAATCCTCTGAACGAGTCCCTCAGCAGCAATCGCCACATTCGCTCGAGTTTCGCCGCACACCTATTCAGTGCGGTGATCCGCAGCTCTTGCGCAATCTTTCAGCAAGTTTCTCCACGGGGAAAACAGCACCGGCTTGGCAATAAAGGTGCGGGGTGTTGCTAAACTGTGTTGCCAGATAGCCCGGCGCAACCTAAGATTGCGTCTGTGCTGCGCCTTGAACGCGCGCAAGCGCTGCCTCAAGCTCGGCAACGCGCTGGGCGAGCCGCTCGTTTTCCTCGCGCGCCTTCAACGCCATGGCCTTCACCGCTTCGAACTCTTCGCGCTGCGGGATGTCCATGCTGCGCATAAAGCGCTCGGCTTGGGCTTTTGCCGCCGTTTCGAACTCGGTCCGCATCCCTTGCGCGGCGCCGGCGGCATCGGTCATGAGCTTGGCGATATCGTCGAAAATCCGGCCTGTGGTCTGGGTCATGGCTGCCTCCTCGCAAGCGCGCATCGTATGTGCCCGAACCTAAGAGCTGTGCCGGTCAGGTTCAAGAAAATGTAGGACGCCGATCGAGCCGCATCGTCCGTGCGTGCTGCGGTGCCCGGTTAAGCTGCGTAGACACGGGGATGTAATGGGCGCTTGCGTTCGTAACGATCCTGGATAGACGCGAGCGGCTTCTGGGATGACGCCAACCGCTAACAGCCCGCACGCGCATGGGTATCGACCGCGCGCCGGACACGTAAGGTTCAGTACTTGACGGCGCCTTTATCGCAGGAAATCGAGCACGAGATTTTCGTTGAATTTCTTGAAGGCCGCGCGCTCGAAACCCGGCTTGCCGAGCCCCCAAGCCCAGCGGACCGACCCCGCGCTGAACACCTTGGCACCGGCGGCCGAACGGAAATAAACCGACTCCGCACTGCCAGGTTTGCCGTAGGCATCGATGGGCTTGCCCCGGAACAGCACTTGGATCGACTCGAGCGGCAACAAAGCGTTCCGTGATCGATCCTTGTCCCATAATCGCTTCCCATCGCCCTCGGGATCGCGATTGTCCCATTCGTAACCCGCCACCTCAGCGGCAAGATCGCCAGACTTGTAACCGGTTCCCTCAAAATAGGGACCGGCCGCCGATTCGACAAAAATGGGGTAGCGCGGCCCGGCATCGGTGGGTTCAAACCAGTTTTGATAGGCAATGCCCATGAGCATCGTTTCGGGGCGCCGGGCTCCGTCGCGGAACCAGGTTGTGGCAAGGAGCACCGGATCGAGCGCTGTTGTCCGCCGGGTTACCGGATCCTCGATGCTGCGGTGACAGACGATTTGCCGGCCAAGGCTTGCCCCGTCCGGCGGGCAGTCGACATCGGCGTAGCGCACCTGGCAATAAGCGGCATCGGCGCCGAAGAAAATCACGTTGCGGCCGAGCTGGAAAATGCGCCGCTCGAAGGCGTCGAACATCTCCTTGCTCCAATATTCGTCGTGGCTGCCGGAGATCACGAGCGCATAATCGGCAACGAGCGCTGGATCGCGATGGACGTCGAAGTCGGTGGCGCAGTCAACCGCGAAGCCGTGTTTGGCGCCGAGTTCGTCGAGCCAGCGCAGCAGATAGACCTCGTATTCGAAAAAAGCGGGCCAGGTTGGCCGGTCGAACGCGACGATAGCGCCTCGCTTCGCCTCCTCGTCGCTCGGGTAAAGGCTGAAGCCGCCCCAAGCGTTGTAGGCTTGATAGGTGTTGGTGCTGAGCTTCAGCAGCACGCGCTTCCCGGGCGAGGGATTGCGAACGGCGATTTGAACCGTCTGCGGCTCGCGCTCGCCCGTCTGGCTATGGACGAAGTCTGCCGAATAATAGCCGGGCTGCCAATCGGCGGTGGGGACTTCCTTAATCGCTGGGAGCCAGGCCGCGCCGATGGCGGCCGCGGTGCGCGAGACGGCGTGCGGCGTGACAGTCAGCTCTGGGCTTGTCCAAACGAGCTTCTGCCCGTCGGGCGGATGGTAGCCGATGCGGAAAAACTCCATATGGCCCTTCGCTGTCTGCCCGCCCGGCCCTGTCGAGAGCATGAGCGCGAAGCTTTCGCCAGGGACCACGCTATGCTGACCGGCATAGCCCCACACGGTTTTGCCGTCGAATGCTGTTGTCCAAAGTTCGGATGCCGCTTTGTCCGGCTTATGGTTCGCGGCGCGGACCGGAGCAGCCGGCCTGATGAGGGCTGCGGCACCGGCGAGGCGCAAAAAATTGCGGCGCCCCAGGTGTGGCCAGGAAAAAGGGATTGAGAACTTCATCGTTTTGCTCCAGCAAGCGGCCGCTCGATCCCCGATCGATAGCACATCCTTGGCCGTATTAAAGCCGCCT
>JBKQIH010000139.1:0-8087 GCA_052148445.1 Rhodomicrobium sp. | reverse complement strand
CAACGTTTCTATCGCCCGCGGCGATCTCGATGCGGCGGAGGCGGCGCACAAAAAGGCGCTCGCGCTCTATGAGCAGCTCGGCAGCAAGGAAGGCATGGCGGCCAACAATGGCAATCTCGGCGTCGTCTCTAAGGCCCGCGGCGATCTCGACGCGGCATGCTTGTCTTGGAAAAAAGCAAAAAACTTATATCAAGAAATGGGGATTAAGCCCAACATCGAGATGATTGAGAGCGGGATGCGAGAATCGGGTTGCGCGTAGACCTCATGCAGTCTGAAGCATGGATTGACGGTGACCGGCTGCGTTTCGGTTCCGTTACTGAGTGCTAAGCGGCCGCCCCCCAAAATTGAGCCCATGACCGTTTTCGTAATGGGTTTCAGATGGCGGCCGATGAACGCGCGCGGGTCTTCTCCAGCCCGGCCGGCGTCTGAAAGCCCTCGAAGAACGAAACCGCGGGCGGCGTCCGTGACCTATGGAGATTTAAGAGGAAGGGTAGCCGCGTCCGCCAAGCGGCCCATACGTTTGGGGAGCGCCGCAATCGAGATCCTGGGGATTGGCGGCCCGCTTGCCGGAGAAGAAGGCACTAAAGGCAGCGGGTCCGGCGGTTAGGTCCGCGGCTGGCCGCCATTGGGGGCAAAGGGTTGGCCTTGCGGCTTGAGAACCGGCGATAAGGGGAGGCGGCATTGTGCGGTCCAATTTCCGGTTCCAACTCATGAGGTATCGATCCGGATGGTGGCCGGGGATGGCGCGCGGTATCGCGGCTGCATTCCCCTCTCGAAAACTTCGATGACGATCATCCGCCCGCCGCAGCAAGGACATGGCGGCAAAACGGTCTCTGCTGGCTCGTCTTGACTGGGAGCTGTACTTGCCTCTTCGGGCGGCATGGAGCCGAGCAGCTCGCGTAGCCGCGCGATATTGGCGGCGCGGCCCGCACTGGCGAACAGCCCATAATGGCGGATGCGGTGAAAGCCTTTGGGCAGGATGTGGAGCATGAAACGGCGGATGAACTCGTCCGCTGCCAGCGTCATCGCCTTGTGCCGGGCCAAGCCGTCCGCCCGGTAATCCTTGTAGCGGAAGGTGACGCCGCGCCCGTCATAAGCGATGAGCCTCGTATTCGAGATGGCGACCCGGTGGGTGTAGCGCGACAGATAGGCGAGCACTGCCTTCGGCCCCGCAAAAGGACGCTTGGCGTAGACGAACCAGTTCGTGCGCCGCAGCGGTTTGAGCACGGCGGCGAATGCGGCCGGGCTTGCGAGCTTTACGATTTTGCCCTCAAGGATCAAGCGCCCTTGCTGGTAGGCGGCGGCAAGCCTTTCCAGCACCAGCCGCCGGAACAGCCGCGACAGCACGCGGACCGGCAGGAAGAAGCCGCGCCGGCAGGGAATGAAGCGCTCGCCGTCAAGCGAGAGCCCGCCGCCCGGCACGATCATATGCACATGCGGATGGTGCGTGAGCGCCGATCCCCACGTATGCAGCACTGCCGTGACACCGATCCGGGCGCCAAGATGCTTCGGATCGGCGGCAATGGTGAGCATGGCTTCGGAGGCCGCCTTGAACAGAAGGCCGTAGACTTCGGCCTTGTTCTGCCAGGCGATGGCGCCGATCGCCGGGGGCAGCGTGAACACCACGTGATAATAAGGCAGCGCCAGAAGATCGGCTTCGCGGTCTGCCAGCCACTGACGCGCGGCGGCGCCCTGGCACTTCGGGCAGTGCCGGTTGCCGCAGGAGTTATAGGAGATGACGGTGTGGCCGCAGTCCTCGCAAGCCGCAACATGGCCGCCAAGCTCTGCCGTGCGGCAGGCTTCGATGGCTGCCATCGCTTTGAGTTGCCCGAGGCTTAAATGCCCGGCGTTGGCCTTGCGCCAGGCAGCCCCGTGGCTGCGGAAGATATCCGCAACCTCAAGCACGGGCCGCGGCATGGCGGCAGGCGGCTAAGCCTTCTTCTTCTCAACCAGGCTGAGCCGGTCCAGCGGGCTCATCACCTTGCGGATGGTGCTGGTGGCCACGCGCGTGTAGAGCGCCGTCGTGTTAAGCTTGGCGTGGCCCAAGAGCACCTGAATCACGCGGATATCGATATCCTGCTCAAGAAGATGGGTCGCAAAGCTGTGCCGCAGCGTATGCAGCGAAACGCGCTTGTTGATCCCAGCGAGCTGGGCGGCCATGTGGCAGACGCGGTTCAGCTGGCGCGTGGTCAGAGGGTTGACGGGATTCTTGCCCGGAAACAGCCAGCCGGCCGGCCTTCCGATGCGGTACCACTCCCGCAGGATATCGAGCAGCATCGGGGAGAGCATGGCGTGACGGTCCTTGCGTCCCTTGCCCTGCTCGACACGCAGCAGCATACGGGCGCTGTCGATATCGGAGACCTTCAGCGCCAGGACCTCCGAGGCCCTGAGCCCGGCGCCGTAAGCCACGCTCAGCGCCGCCTTGTACTTGGCGCTGGGAGCTGCATCGAGCAGGCGGGCAACTTCCTCCTGTGTGAGCACCGTGGGCAGCTTCCGGGGCTGCTCCACCCGGAACAGCGGTTTGAGAAGATCGTACCGGTCGAGGGTGATGCTGAAAAAGAACTTAAGCGCGGTCATGTACGAGTTAACGCTGGAGGCTCCGAGCGGGCTCTGGACAAGATGGAGGCGGTAGAGCCGCAAATCCTCCGCCGTCGCGGTCTCCGGAGGCCGGCCGATGAAGGCCGCGAGGTTCTTGACGCACCGGATGTAGTCCTTCTGTGCCTTCTCCGAGAAATGGCGCGCAGTCATGTCGCCGATCATGCGCTGGCGAAGCGGGCTGATACGCATACAAAGCTCCTGTGGTGAGTGAGACTGACGCCTCATTCTCAACCGGAGCCATCGGCTTGCCTTCACGATTTAGAAAGAAAACTGCCCGTTAAGCAGCGGCCTACCGCGAGAGCGGTTTCGTTCATCGACCCATCGAGCCAATCCGGCTTCGGCGGCTACCGGGGTGAAGCGGCCATAACACCACCAAAATGTCCGCTACGAAGCCGCACAAGCGCGATCAGCCCGCGCGCGGTTTGCCGCGCCGCAGCTCGGCCCAGGCCTCAAGTCGCGCCTTGATCTCCGCCTCGTAGCCGCGGCCTCCCGGGCGGTAAAATTGCTGGCGCTCAAGCTCGTCCGGGAAATAATTCTGGCCGGATACGCCTTCTTCAGTGGCGTGGTCGTAGACATAGCCCGCGCCATAGCCCTCTTCGCGCATCAGCTTTGTCGGCGCATTTAGAATGTGCTTCGGAGGCGCGAGCGAACCGGCTTCTTTTGCGAGCCGCATCGCGGCGCCGTAAGCGGTGTAAGCCGAGTTCGACTTCGGCGCCGTGGCGAGATAAAGGACGCATTGCGCCAGCGCCAGCTCGCCCTCGGGGCTGCCCAGAAAATCGTAGGCCTCTTTCGCCGCGTTCGCCTGGACGAGCGCGTTCGGATCGGCGAGCCCGATGTCCTCGACCGCCATGCGCACCATGCGCCGCGCGAGGTAAAGCGGGGCCTCGCCGCCGTCGATCATCCGGCAGAACCAGTAAAGCGCGGCGTCCGGATCCGAGCCGCGCACGGATTTGTGCAGCGCGCTGATGAGGTCGTAATGCCCATCGCGGTTCTTGTCGTAAAGCGGCGCGCGGCGCTGCACAAGCGCCACAAGCTTTCCGGCGTCCAAAGGCGGCGCGGCCTCATGCACCGCGGCGTACACGTCTTCCGCCAGATTGAGAACCGCGCGCCCGTCGCCATCGGCCATGCCAGGCAGGGCTTCGCGCGCTTCCGGCGTAAGCGGCAGCTTGCGGCCGGTTACGGTCTCCGCCCGCTCAAGCAGTTGCCCGAGGTCCGCTTCCGTCAAGCGGCTAAACACGAGCACCTTCGTGCGGGACAGAAGCGCGCCATTCAGCTCGAAAGAGGGGTTTTCGGTGGTGGCGCCGATCAGAATGATGGTGCCGTCCTCGACGTAGGGCAGAAAAGAATCCTGCTGCGAGCGGTTGAAGCGGTGGATTTCGTCGACGAAGAGAATGGTGCCTTGGCCGAAGCGGCGGCGGTCGCGCGCCTCCTCGAAGACTTTCCGCAAATCCTGCACGCCCGAAAAAATCGCGGAGAGCTGCTCGAAATGCAGGCCGGCGCGATGCGCCATAAGCCGCGCAACGGTGGTCTTGCCGGTTCCGGGCGGACCCCAGAAGATCATCGAGCGCGGCGCTTCGCCCTCGGCGATCCTGCGCAGCGGCCCGCCCTCGCCCAAGAGGCGATCCTGGCCGATGACCTCGCCGAGCGACTTCGGACGCAGCCGGTCGGCGAGCGGCCGCGACGCGCCGTCTTGAACGGCAACGCTCTCGAAAAGCGGAGCGGAAGGCGTGGATCGGGATTTGGCCATGAGACTCACCGCGTTATATAGCGGTGAGTATAAGCCATTTCAGCGCCAAGTGATGCTCATTGTCTGACCGCCGCGCCGCAGGATGACCTCCCACCCCCGAGCGGTTTTGCCGAGCAGGCGTTCCAGCTCCGCTGTGGTAGCGGCGCTTTCTCCGTTAACGGCCACGACGACATCGCCCGGCTGGAGGCCAAATTGCCGCGCGAGCGAACGGGCGTCCAATCCCACGACCGCGACACCCTGAGTTTCGGCGATCGAGAACTCATCGGCGACCGCGGGAGAAACATTGGCCACCTTCGCGCCGCTCAGCGGGTTTTTTCCCGACAGAACGCGGATGTCGCGGGGCGGGACCTCCGGAGCGACCGACAGCGCTACCGAGAGCTTGCGCCGGACGCCGCCTCTTAAAACTTCGACGCCGGCCTCTCCAGAAATACCTTTGGTCGTGAACCGGTAGTAGAAGGCGTTCGGATCGGAGATGTCTTTGCCCTCGACCGATACGACGATGTCCCCCGCCCTTATGCCGCCCGAAGCGGCCGGGCCGCCATCCGTCACGCTCGATACCAGCGCTCCGGTGGGCCGGTCGAGCCCCACAGCGTTGGCAATTTCCGGTGTGACTTCGGCCAAACTGGCGCCGAGCCATGGCCGGCGGACGGTGCCGCCCTGCTCCGCGGACTCGACCACGAGCCGGACCATATTGGCGGGGATGGCGAAGCCGATCCCCTGGCTTCCCCCAGTCTTAGAAAATATCGCCGTGTTAATCCCGGCCAATTCGCCTTTCATATTGACGAGCGCGCCACCCGAGTTTCCCGGATTGATGGCCGCATCGGTCTGAATGAAGAATTGATAGTCGGTGATGCCGACGCGGGTCCTCGCCAGTGCGGAGACGATGCCGCTCGTGATCGTTTGACCGACGCCGAAGGGATTGCCGATTGCGAGCACCAGATCGCCAACTTCAAGCGCGTCGGAGTCCGCAAAAGCGAGGTACGGGAATGGGATGCCAGAATTCTTGATTTGCAAAACCGCCAGATCGGTCCGCTCGTCCTTGAGAAGAACTTTGGCATCGAACTCGCGCCCGTCCGAAAGAGCAACCTTGATCTCCGTTCCCGCGTCTCCTTGGACGACATGGTTGTTGGTTACGACGATTCCCTTCGGCGCAACGATCACACCCGAGCCGAGCGAATTTTGCATCCGTTCGCTGTGTCCGAATTGGCGGCCGAAGAACTCTTCTAACATTGGGTTGCTGAAGAGCGGCCCCTGCCGCACGCGCGTGCGTACGTAAACATTCACCACGGCCGGAGCCGCCCGCTTCACGACGGGCGCATAGGTGAAAGTGATCTGTTCCTTGGACTCTGGCGTTCTGGCCCCGCCGCCGTCCTGCGAAAGGGCGCAGGCAGGCTCAATCGCGAAGAGAAATCCAAGCAGAAATAGCGCCCGATGGGCAGCCGTCCGTTTCATGAAGCACATCCCGTCTGAGTTTAACGGGACATATAAATCGCGCCGGCGGCGCCGATGCAAGAGGGGCGAGTGAATCTTGACGGGTGCCGGAGCTGCGGCTCAGCGCCCTTTTTGTCATCCCGTGCGCGCGGCGATGCGTCGTCCCGCTGCGCGCACTAGACCGCGGCACTTTCGAGCCGCATCGCGCTGCGGACAGCGCTAATGCGGGCGCTTCTCATTTTTTGCTGAGCGGAAGCCGGCGCCTGCGGTGTCCTTCTCACACATATATGCGCCCTTTTTGGTGGTCCCGTAAGAACGCGAGCCCGCGAAGTGATAAACTTTCGAGCGCGTATTGGCCCAAACGACGATTTCGCCGGGGCAATGCGCTTTTGCTTCGATCTCGCTGGCGTATTCTCCCGCTCCGGTCGAAATGGTCGTGCCGCGGCGGTTGCGGGCGGCCCGCTCTTTGGCGGCCTGGCGGGTTGGGGCTGGAGCCGGGGCCGCGTTCGCTGGCGGCGTCGCCGCTGTCTCGGCGGGCGCTGCAGGTGCGGCTGGGGCCGCTGGGGCCTTCGCCGTCTGTTCCGTGCCCGCGCGGCATTCGATCATGAACGCTCGCTTGGTCTTATGCGCGCCGTGGATGGCCGCCTTATTTGCCTTCCACTCGGCCTCGCAGGCTTTTGCGGTTTTTTGCTGAGCATGACCCGCCGCCGGCAGGACGGCTATAATCGCCGCGGCGGCGATGCACCGCAGCAGAATTCGGGAACTGTTCATAACGCCACTCGCTAAAGATCCGTTTCTCTTATGAGAAGGCTCAACCCGTGAGCGAAGCGTTAAGTTCTGCACCGCTTCCCTCAAACAAGGGGCTTGAAATGGCGGGACAAGATTGGGACTTTAGGTGAGAATGAAGGAAGCGTTATGAAGGCGGGTGCATTTTTATTGGCGCTGCGGGACCGGGGCGTACGCGGGACATGGCCCCAGCCCCACAGCAACGCGGGACCTCTGTAGTATCGCGCCGAGGGGTTACGCTTCAGTAAAAGCTATCGCCGCGGAGAAGACCGAAACGTATATTACCGCCATGGACGAGAGCGTATTGACCTTTGCGGAGAATCTGCGCGCCCGGGCGGATGCTCTGGGAGAGACGGGCGGGCTTGAGTGGCGGCTCAGCCCCGCTCCGGTGCCGTATGACTTCGCCGTCGCTGAGATGGAGGCGCGCGCCGAGGCCATTGGCGCCGGTCATGCGCCCGAACTCGTTTGGCTGTTGGAGCATCCCTCGGTTTATACAGCGGGTGTCAGCGCAAAGCCTTCCGATCTGCTCGATGCCGCCCGCTTTCCGGTCTATGCCAGCGGCCGCGGCGGGCAATACACCTATCACGGTCCGGGCCAGCTGGTGGCCTATGTCCTGTTCGACCTCAATAGCCGCGGCCGCGACATCCGCCGCCACGTCCACCGGCTCGAAGCCTGGGCGATAGCCGCGCTCGCGGATTACGGAGTTTCCGGCGAGCGGCGGGAAGGCCGGCCGGGGATCTGGGTCAAAAAGCCACAGGGAGACGCAAAAATCGCCGCCCTTGGCGTTCGCGTGCGGCGCTGGGTCACCTATCACGGCGTTGCGGTCAATGTTTGCCCGGATCTGTCGCACTTCTCGGGGATCGTCCCCTGCGGCATCGCCGATGCAGGCGTGACCTCGCTAGCCACCGAATGTGCGAGCCAAACCTCCGCCCCGTGAGCTTTTCGTTTGGGCTGGGCGGTTCCGATTGTGCAATTTGCGCATTTACCTTACCATTAGCTTAGCACGGCGATTTGGGGGCAATTGCCGAATTCTGTCGTTGGAGCTTGACGGCTAAGCTCTGCCTGTTATCTTTTAGTTAGCAGACATGCGAGTATTGCTGTATTCGAATATCTGCTCAGGCTCTAGAATTAAGGGGGCGCTCCAACAGCCGCCAGCTGGAGTTCTGCGGAGGAAATAGCTCAACAAGGATAGTGGAAATGCGGAATTTTGTACGTGCAGGCGCGATCTCGGTTGCGGTTCTCGGTCTTGCGGCTTCGGCGAACGCTGCCGGCATGGCCGACATGGCCGGCAAGTGGAAATGGACCGACTACACCATCGAGTGCAAGGCGGGCGGCGCCAATGGCATGTCGTGCATCGTGGCCGACGGCCCGAAGAACAAGGGCATGGAGATGGTGCTGTCTCCGCTCACAGCTCAAGGCGATTCTTTCGTCGGCGACATCAAACATCCGGCCACCGGCGACACCTACAAGTCCAAGATGAAGCTTAAGGATGCCGACAACTGGTTGATGGACGGCTGCACCGCGG
>JBKQIH010000138.1:0-10381 GCA_052148445.1 Rhodomicrobium sp. | reverse complement strand
GTTCGTATTCTTCCCCTTCCTGTTCGTTGAGTGCTGGGGAAAGCGGCTGGATGGCCCGGAAATCGCGGCGATGGTTCCAGGGAAAATCCATAGAAGCTTCGACCCAGGCCCAGCCTTCGGTGCGGATTTTTTCGGCCTCAGTGGCGAGCTTTTCGCTAACCAGCTTTTCGAGGAGCGGCACGTCCTGCAGAAAACCGCCCTCGTCCTCGTCGAAAAGATCGCGGATAATGATCCCGCCCGCTTCCTTGTAGGCCTCGGCGCCGGCAAACAGCGCGCGGCGGTCGTCCGCCGGGACCGTCTTCTCCGTCAGCATGCGCCGGATCGCGTCCGGCCCCTTGTTCCAATTGGTCTTCAGCGCCGCGAAAACTTCCTCCTGCCGCTTGTGATCTTCGACCAGGCAGAAGGCCATGAGCTGCTCGAGGGCGATCTCGTCATCCTCATAGGCCTTGAGCAGCAGGGGGCTGGCATTCGCGAGCCGCAGGCGCTGTTTCACGATACCTGGGGTGACGCCAAAGGCGGCGGCGATGGATTCCTCGCCCTGGCCCTTGTCGCGCAAGGCGGCAAAGGCGCGGAACTGATCGAGAGGATGCAGCGACTCGCGCTCGGTGTTTTCGGCGAGGCTGTCGGCTTCGACAAAGCCTTCCGTGCGCACGATGCAGGGGACGGGCGCGTTTTTAGCGAGCTTCTTTTGCTTCACGAGTAGTTGCAGCGCCCGCAAGCGGCGGCCGCCGGCCTGGACGCCATAGAGACCGGTCTCCTCGCCGGCCTCATTCAGAACCGGCCGGACACTCAAGGATTGCAACAGGCCGCGCCGGGCGATGTCGGCGGCGAGGTTCTCGATGGAGATCCCGGCCTTGATTTGACGGACATTGCCGTCATGGATTGCAAGCTTGTCGAGCGGGATGGTTTGGGGCGCGGTCAGCGCGATCTTCGGGGTAGGCTTCTGGGCAGACATGGGGGCTTGCTCCTGGGGTCAAGTTCTGGGACGGCCTGAAGACTCTCTCTTCTGCCCTTTCCCATCGCCCTTTCCTCTTAGCCCTCTCCCTCTCCTTGCTTCCGGCGGGTAGCGCTGGCCGGAATTCGCAAATTTCTGATGTCCGTCTATGATGGCTCAACCAGCCGGATCGTCCGCCTGGAGTTTTATTCGGCGAAATAATGCCCGAGACTGAAGCATCGCGCGAGGTTCTTGCCGGCCTCGTGGAACGGGTGACCTTCCACAACGAGGAGAACGGCTTTTGCGTTCTGAGGGTGAAAGCCCGCGGCCAGAAGGATCTCGTCACCACAATCGGCCATGCCGCGACGATCTCGGCCGGCGAATGGGTGACGGCGAGCGGCAGCTGGCAGAACGACCGCACCCACGGGCTGCAATTTAGGGCGCAGTTCCTCAAAACCTCGGCGCCAACCTCGGTTGAGGGGATAGAGAAATACCTCTCCTCCGGCATGATCCGCGGCATCGGTCCGGTCTACGCCAAACGCCTACTGAAGGCCTTCGGCGACAAAGTGTTCGACGTGATCCAGAGCGCGCCAGGCCGCCTTCGCGAAGTGGACGGCATCGGGCCGCGCCGGGCGGAGCGTATCGTCGCCGCGTGGGCGGAGCAGAAGATCGTCCGTGAGATTATGATCTTCCTGCATTCTCACGGCGTCGGCACTTCCCGTGCGGTACGCATCTACAAGACTTACGGTAACGATGCCGTGCAGGTCATGTCGGAAAATCCGTACAGGCTGGCCAAGGATATCCGCGGCATCGGGTTCAAAACGGCGGATTCGATCGCCATGCGGCTGGGCATCGAGAAAACGGCCATGATCCGCGTCAGGGCGGGGATTTCTTATGCGCTCACCGAAGCGCTGAATGACGGCCATTGCGGGCTTCCGGTGCAGGAACTTCATACGCTCGCGGAAAAACTCCTCGAAGTGCCGGTAGCGCTGATCGAGACGGCCATTGCACTGGAACTTAGCGAGCAGAGCATCGTGCGCGACAGCGTCGAAGCTACCGAATGCCTGTTTCTCACCGGGCTGCACCAAGCCGAAAAGGCGATTGCTGAACGCATTTTGCGGCTTGCGGCCGGAAAGCCCGCCTGGCCTGAGATCGATGCTCAAAAAGCGATTGCCTGGCTCGCGGCGAAATCGGATTTCGCGCTCGCCGAAAGTCAAAAGCGGGCGGTTGAACTCGCGCTTTCCTCGAAGGTGCTGGTCATTACCGGCGGGCCAGGGGTCGGTAAGACCACCATTGTGAATTCGATCCTGCGCATTTTGCGCGCCAAAAACGTTGAGATGCTTTTGTGCGCGCCGACGGGGCGGGCCGCCAAACGCATGAGCGAGGCAACGGGGCAGGAGGCCAAGACCATCCACCGGCTGCTCGAGGCCGATCCCAAAGCGGGAGGGTTCCGAAAGGATCAGGACAACCCGCTCGATACCGATCTTCTCGTGATCGACGAAGCCTCCATGATCGACGTTCCGCTCATGAATGCCCTTCTAAAGGCAGTGCCGGCGCGGGCGGCGCTGTTGATCGTCGGCGATATCGATCAATTGCCCTCGGTTGGGCCGGGCCAGGTGCTCGCCGACCTCATCGGTTCGGGCGTGATCCCGGTGGTTAGGCTCACGGAAGTGTTCCGGCAGGCCGCGCAAAGCCGGATCGTCACAATGGCTCACCGCATCAACAAGGGCGAGCTGCCGGATTTTGCCAAACCCGAAGGCGATAGCGATTACTATTTCATCGAGGCAAGCGAGCCCGAAAAGGCCGTTGCGGTGATCCTCGAACTTGTGCGCGAGCGCATCCCCAAACGCTTCAGTCTCGATCCGATCCGCGACATCCAGGTTCTCTGCCCTATGAACCGGGGCGGCATTGGTGCACGTTCCCTCAACATCGAGCTGCAGCAAGCGCTAAACCCGCCGGGCGCGGACAAGATCGAGAAATTCGGCTCGGCCTTTGCGCCCAAAGACAAGGTGATGCAGATCGAGAACGATTACGACAAGGAGGTCTATAACGGCGATACGGGGTTCGTGACCAAGATCGACGCCGAAGAAGGCCAGGTCTTTGTCAGCTTCGACGGCCGCGAGGTCGTCTACGAGAGCGGCGAGCTGGATAATCTGGTGCTGGCCTATGCGACCACCATCCACAAAGCGCAAGGCTCGGAATATCCGGCCGTGATCCTGCCGATGATGACGCAGCATTACGCCATGCTACAGCGAAACCTGCTGTACACCGGCCTTACGCGCGGCAAGCGGCTCGTCGTGATCGGCGGGCAGAAGAAGGCGGTCGCCATTGCCGTCCGCAACGTGTCGGGGCGAAAAAGATGGTCTAAGCTGCGCGAATGGCTCGCCCCGGGCTCGTCCGCAGACACTGCCGCTCGTTGACACGTGGATGGGAAACATGGGGTCGAAACCGGTCCAGTCATCGAGTAGGCCTCAGTGCATAATTGGGACACAGATATCCGGGATTTTTTTTCTAGTCACAAGTATTTGCAATTGCTAGCCTGCGACAACTACTTAATTTATTAAAGGATATATCCCTTCCTTCAGCCGAACCAAGATGACCACAAACGACAACAGCGAACTCCGGCTCCATCCCATCGACATGCTGCCGGTCATCCGCGAGATTATCGACGGCGGGCTTGAGGACATCACCACCAATCTCACGAACATCAAGGCCATACAGGCCCGCCCCTATGGCACCCTCGACGAGAAAACCGCGGCGCGCTTCATTTCTCTATTCACCGAAGGCCTTGAATTTATCCCGGCCTTCGCCAACCAGCTCGCCCACTGGCAACAAACCAAGCTTACCGATACACAACGTCACGAGGTCGCGCGGCTTCAAACCCAACTCGGCCCATTGGAAGCAGCCCTCACCGAGGGCCTTGCAATTGCCAACGAAATGACAGAGCGGACCATCGAGAAAATCATGGCCAAGAGCGACGAGCAGCTTGGCCTGGAGGCCGTGATCCACAGCCTAATACATAAACCCTTGTGACCACTTTTTACACGTATCCTCAGTCCACGCCTAAGCGGTCACAAGTCTTGCCCAAACTCAGAGCCTTCATCGAGCATGTTAAGAGGGAGAATAGACTCACAGCCAGCTAAGCGTGCAATATTTTCCGTTTTCTGAAGCGTCCCCCCATAAGCCACGATTATACCGAAGTTCTTATTTCGCTTGGGACCAACCAGCAAGAGAACCGTCCGAAATGCGCACGGCTGATCGTCCTCCACCTCGCTTTTCAACGCGCACTTGTATCGCGATGCGATCGATCATCGCAGCGACATGGGTAATGACGCCGACCTTCCTGCCGCGACCCTGAAGCGTCTCCAGCGCTTCAACGGCCATGTCGAGCGTTTCTGAATCGAGCGCACCGAAGCCCTCGTCGATAAAGAGCGTATCCACGAAGGAGGTCCGGCCTTCGAGACCCGAGAGCGCGAGGGCAAGGGCCAAGGAGACGAGAAAGCGCTCTCCACCGGATAAACTGCGGGATGCGCGAACCTCTTCTCCCATGTCGCGATCAATAACGTGGAGTGACAGATCCGATGCGGCACCGCGGACAAGCCTGTATCGCGGACTTAATGCCCCAAGATGGTCGTTCGCGAGGAGCACCAAATGGTCGAGTGTTACCCCCTGAACAAATCGGCGAAAGCGGTCGCCGCTGGGCGAACCGATCGCATCATCAACGGCTTGCCAAGTTGATAGGTCTGACTTCGCGGCTAGTATTTGAGTGCTCAGAACTTCCGCCGATTGGCGAGCGGTGTCGTCACGCGTCAAAGCTGATGCTAGACTGCCCAATCTTTGATGAAGTTCGGCGATCTCATTCGCCAATCCGCTGACGGCTTGGGTCAGGGCTTGCGCGTCGATCGTGTCGTCGATGCCTTCGAGGAGTCGCGTGAGGTCACTCCGTCGGGTCTGCAATCCGATTTCGGCCGAGTGGAGAGCCTTGTCGATCGATTGGAGGCGCTCCCTCAGCGCGGCGCGATCGTCCGAACTGGTTGCAAGTAACTTCTGCACCGCCTCAGTTGTGCGGCCGGCGTCCAGGCAGGCCGTAGCGAATGCGGCGATGACGGCCTCATGCCGTGCGCGCGCCTCTTTGTCTGCGGCGGCTGCTTCTTCATGGCGCGCTTGAGCCGCCTTGTAAGCAGTGGCGGCGGCGGTCTGTGTGTTTCGCGCCGCCGCTAGACCGTCGCGGGCGGCGCGGCGCCGTTCGTTGATGCGCGTGCGGTGAGTATCGGTTGGTTGGCCTTCGAGAAGACCAGCCCGCAGCGCGCGCTGCTCTTGCAAGAAAACGCGGCGCTGCTCCATGCGAAGCGCGGCATCAGACTCCGCGAGCTTGGCGGCGTCGAGGGCAGCGATAGCTGCTGCTTTTTGAGGCGCGAGGTTTTGAAGTTGGGCGTCAAGGTTTGCAGCCTCCGCGCGGATGTCATGATAGTCGCGAGCGATGGCGGTCAACGTGACCCGCAAACCAGTTGCGTCCCGGTCGAGATCCGCCATCGTCAAATCCGCTGCCTTCAGGAAGGGAAGGAGTTCGCCAGCAATGGAAGCCATGCGTTCGCGAAGGTCGCGGGCGCGGGCAACCTCCCCGATGCGCTGTAACTCCGTCGCATGGCTTTGCGCGCGGGTTTGTTCGAGCTTCTGAACCAGACTTTCGAGGCTCTGTCCTGCCAAGTCGTACTGTTGCTGTGCCGCATCTATCGCGTCGCGCAAGCGTTTCGCCGCCGCGAGCGGTTTGGCAGCTTCTTCGCGCTTGTCCTTTGCCGCTGCAGTTAGGGCAGAAAAGGCAGGAGCGGCGCCATCGCCGAGTTCCTTCGGCAATGCAGCGTGAAGTCCGCCTTTGGTGTGCAACTTGTCCAGCTCGGGATATTGCAGGGCGTATGCGCGGTGGGCAGCAGCGATCTCCTCTTGAGCATTGGCCGTTGCTGTCGATGCCTCCCGTTGGTGGACTTCACTGGCCGCGAGAACCCGGGAGCCTTCAGTCAGCAGGTTCGCGGCCGCCAGCAAAGATGCGTCGATCTCCTCGCGGCGGTGGCGGATCTTCTCTACCATTTCGTCGAGGGTATCCGGGGCGGACAAATGCGGGTGGTGTGCGCTGCCGCAAACAGGGCAGGGTTGACCCGAAACCAAAACGCTGCGGAGATGCACCGCCTCCGGCGAAACGGTCTTATCTGCGAGATCAGCAAGCGCGGTGATTTCGGTGCGAGCGGCGCGGTCGCGGCCTTGCTGGGCCTCGGCGGCGTCGATCCGGGCGCGGGCCGTGCTGATTTCTTGAGTGGCCGCAGCGTGATCGGCTTTTGCGCGCGCGAGAACTTGGGATGCGCGGCCGTAACGTTCAGCCGCAGTAGTTGCTTCCCTGGCGAGGTCTAGCAGGCTAGCCAGAGTGGCGTCTTGGGCCTCCAGCGCAGGTACATTAAGTTCTCCGAGCGCCGCACGATGTGCGGTGAGTTGACGGCCAAACTCATCCCGCTTTTCGCGGGTTTTCGCTAAGCTGCCGGACACTTCGTCTGCTTCATATTGCAACCGGGCGGCAGCTTGTTCGGCGTCATGCGCCGCTCTGCTGGCCATCGCGAGGGGTTCGCAGAGCGCCGCCCGCTTTGCCAGAAGTGCGGTAACGTCGTCGATTCGATCCGCGAGAATGGACCGGGCCCCTTGTTGCTCCAGGCGCGTAATTGCGGACTGCCGCCGGGCGGTGGCGTTCCCGATTTCTTGCACTATGGCAGCTGCCGAGCGCTTCTGTAGTTGCCACGCAGCTTTGGCGTTGCTTGCGTCTTCTGAGGCGCGCGCCCACTCGGCTTCCGCGCCCAGGATCTTGGCGTCGAGTTGCTCGGCTTGACTCCATAGAGGGCCAAATTGTTTGAAGGTCTCTTCGGCGGACTCCTCGGCTGCCGTAGCTTCCGCGAGCAGAATCGCGGCGGCTTCGTCCTGCACTCGGGCCTTCTCGAAGACGTCCTGAATTTCGATGGTCTTCGCTGCCGCGACAAGCGCGGCGCGCTCGGCGTTACGCACATCGATAGTCAGGGGACGCAGCGGTTCGATGGTATCGAGCTCGGCAAGCCTTAAACGATCTGAAGCGGCTGCATCATGTGCCAAAGATGCAGCTTCCATGTCTATTTCAGCCTGCTGGAGAAAACGGCGCGCCATTTCGATGCGGGCTAGCTGCTCGAGCTGCCCTGCAATGCGGTCCCGCTCGCCGGCCTTTGCGCCAGCAGCTGATTGGAGTTGGCTTTGTTCGGCAGTCAGGGCTTGCCGTGCGGTCTCGTCGAGTACACCAATGTCATTGCGCTGCTGTTTCAGTTGTTCGACTTTTCGCCGCCGCACTTCGGTCCCCTCACGGACCTTGACCGAGATTGCAGCGTAGATTTCCGTCCCGGTCACTTTCTCCAAGAGTCCGGCGCGGTCGGTCTCGGTTGCCAGCAAGAAGGCATCGAATTCACCCTGAGCGAGAAGAACGGTCCGGCGGAACTGGTCGAAGGTTAGTTCAGTGCACCCTATAATGGCGTCACGAACCGGGTTCTTGCCCGTCGCGATGACACTTTGATCCCGAAGACGGAGGAGTGTGCGTTGTTCGGCCTGGAGTCTGCCGTTAGCGCGATTCCTGGCACGATAGGCTTCCCATCGGGCGCGATAGCGCTCGCCGTCCTGTCCAATGAAATCGACCTCGGCATATCCAGCGCCTGCGCCGCGGCGCAGGATCGCGCGGCCGTCCTTAATGGAAATCGATTCGCCGCTTGGATCGGGGGCGCTTTCCCGGCGGTCTACTGATATGCGTGGATATTCGCCGTAAAGCGCTAAGCATAAGGCATCGAGAATGGTGGATTTACCCGCGCCCGTTTCGCCGGTGATGGCGAACAGACCGGAGCCTGCGAGCGGTTCCGCAGTCAAATCCACTTCGAAGGGTTCAGCAAGGCTCGCTAAATTCTGACCGCGGATCGCAAGAATGCGCATCGTCAAACCTCAGCATAAGCGCGGTGAAAGACATCGAGATGCGCCGCATCGGGGGCGGCGCCCGATTGCTGCTCGAAGGCCAGCCTGAACAGATCCTCTGGATCGCGTTCGGCGAGGCGAATCAAGGGATCGGAGGCAATCGTCTGGGCTTGCCGTTCAGGTACAGGGGCGAGACGCGCGTCGACAAGACGAATGGCGAAACTTTCGGCGATGCGGTCGATCTCTTCGCGAAATCCCGATATTAATCCCTCGCGCGCGAGCTGGACTTGAACGAAAGGGCGTTCGCACAGAGGCAAATCCGGCGGGAGACCCAGCGTTTTCAAATGGTCTCCCAATTCGGCGAGCCGAATGTCGCCCCGCTCCGGCAGGCGGAGGAAAGGCACCGGCCGCGTAATGGGAATATGCTCTACCGCGGCATTCGCGCCGTCGAGAGTCACTAAAGTCACGCCATGCTGGTAGGGCTGCTCAGTTGCTGAAAGTGGAATAAGGGAACCGCTATAGCGTATCGTCTCTCGCCCGATCGCCTGGGCTTTGTGAAGATGGCCGAGCGCCACATAATTTGCCTCTGCGGGAAAAACATCCGGCGGCACGGCATGTTGCCCGCCGACGAGGATACGCCGTTCAGCACCTTCGCATTCGATGGCTCCTGCGACATGAAGATGACCGGTCGCTACGAGCGGCAGGCCCGCTATGCGAGGCTGTGATGCTTCAATAAGATCGCTGTAGAGCGTTCGAACGGCCCGGACGACTGGGGAGCCGGTGTCATCCTCCATCCGCGCCAGGTGAGGCATGCAGGCGGCGGTCGGGTAGGAGACCGCCAGCACATGCGCAGCTATATCCCCGCTCGCGTCGAAAAGGGGGATAAGGTGGCGTTCAGCATCGATCCGGCCGTCGCGCCGCCGGACATTGCCAATCACATGAATCTTGAAGGACTTAAGAAGTGGGCTCGGCGCCTCAAGCCGTCCAGCGGCGTCGTGGTTGCCAGCGACGATGATCGTGGTCATTTTTGGCCGCGCGTTGCTGAATCGAACGAGCGTGTCGTAAAAGAGCGTTTGGGCTTCGCCGGAAGGATTTTGGCTATCGAAGACATCACCAGCGACGATCAGTGCATCGACGTCCCGCTCGATGAGAATTTCACCGAGCCGGTCGAAAGCTTTCTTCTGCTCATGCTCACGCGAGAAGCCCCGCAAGGTTTGCCCGATGTGCCAGTCGCCGGTGTGGATGATGCGCATGATTGTCCCCGTTCCGTCTACTTTTTAGATGGACAAGATCCTGACGTCAATCTAGTTTCTAGACATATGAACGAACGACCACAGAATTCCACAACTCGATATAGTGTGGCAGAGCGTCTGCGCTTCATTGATGCGCAGCTGTTTTGGCATGCGCGGATCAATCGCTCCGACCTGATCAAGGAGTTCCGCGTGTCGCCGGCGCAGGCAGCAGCGGATTTCAAGGACTATCTCGCGCTGAGCGCAAATGGGGTTCGGTACGATACGCGGACCAAAGCGTATGTCGCGAGCAATGAGTTTGAGCCGGTCTTCGGCTGGCCAGATGCAAGCCTCGCCTTGCACGCGATGTGGGAGGAAGGGGATCCGTTGCTTGCGGAGCTTGCGCCGCTTGAGCGGCCAGTCGATGCGAGGATGGCGGCCAGACTGCGCCGTGCGGCGCGTGACCGCAAGAAAGTGCACGTCCGGTATCAGTCGTTCACGAGACCTCGTTTGTCATGGCGCTGGATTGCGCCCGCCCGTCTCGTGAGTGATGGCCAACGGTGGCATGTAAGAGCTTGGTGCTTCCGGGATATGGCCTGGAAGGACTTTGTGCTAGCCCGCATTCTAGAACTGAGCGGGGCGGAAGCTGCTGAGGGGATTCCCGTGGATCGGGATTGGATAGACACGGTCGAGTTGGTGCTGGCTCCTGCAGCGCATTTGTCAGAGGATCAAAAGGCAAGCGTGGGACGTGAATATGGGATGAGCAAAGGGCAGTTAAGGATGACAGTCCCTCGGGCTCTGAAAATCTATGCGCTGCGGCGATGGGGATTGGATCGGCCCGATAGCCGTCTGGCTCTGGTCGAGGCGTAATTAATATTGGTTTACGATTTTGATATATTTAGTATATTTGTACATAAGATATGTTGGACTGAACGGCTTCGCCGTAGGGCGAATGTTGTGAGGCTCAGTAATGTCGCTGTCTGCATCTCGGGTTTCGGCCAGGGTTACCGATTTGCCAACCACGGATAGAATACCGTTAGGGCATAAAGCATAGGCAATCGACGCAGTAGAATATGGCGAGAGCGTTCGCCACCCCAAGCTTTGATAGAGAGCTCGGCCATCCTCAGTGGCGATGACCTTGCCCCGTAATTTTAATCCAATTTGAGTGAGAGTCTGGCCTTCGAGGGAAGGACCGGACGATGAAACGATCGCGATTTACGGATGAGCAGATTATCGGGATTCTGCGGGAGCAGGAGGC
>JBKQIH010000137.1:0-5897 GCA_052148445.1 Rhodomicrobium sp. | reverse complement strand
GCAGGCGCTCATATCAGCCTATCCCGATCACCTCGCCAGTTTCGATGGCACCGCGCTGATTTGGAAGGACGGCACAAAGATGCGCTTCGGAGATGGCCGCGCAGACAAAGCGCCTGGCGATCTGCTCGACCGGTCCGATATCGCTGATATGTTCCGCTGGACCTACCCCTTCGGCGCTAGCGGCGTGCCGGCATCGCGCGAAAGCGATCCAGGCCGCGTCCGCAGCGAGCCGTTCTTCGAGAAGATGTACGGCCAATGCTCAAAGCGCCCAGCCGGCATTTGCGCCCGTGTGTCTGGGCTGGGGATGCCCATCTGGAGCGCGTCCCCTGGATGCCCAAAGCCGGGGGCGGCGCGATGCAAGCCACGTCCATCAACGGCGTTGCCGCTAAGCTGCGCCTCGTGGCGGCCGAACTTGAAGCGCTCGGGCCCGGATTTACCCGCTACCTCGCCCCGAGCGGGGGCAGTTACGTCCCGCGCTGCATCGCCCGCACAAACCGGCTCAGCGTGCATTCCTTCGGCATCGCGTTCGACGTTAACCCGCAATATGGGCAATATTGGCAATATGGGCTTCGGGGAGTACTGACCGAGAAAGACGTGCGGGAGCGGAACATTCCGCTGGTTTACAAGAACAAAATCCCGCTCGAAATCGTCGCCGTGTTCGAGAAGCACGGCTTTATCTGAGGCGGCAAATGGTATCATTTCGACGGCATGCATTTCGAATACCGCCCCGAGTTCCTCGCGCTGAAGACAATTGTGGAGAAGTGACATCGCATCCTCTGCCAAAGACCGAAGCAATCCGGAAGTCACGGGCACCGCGCATTGACGTCTGCTCGCGCGTGTTGCATGTGAAACAGCGGGACCGGCGGCTCCTTGGTGAAACCGTGAACGCACTCGCTAAACAAAAGATGACGGTGGAAGAGTTCCTCGCCTGGGCCGATGGCCGCGAAGGTCACATTGTCAGCCAGGGGGAATTGAATCTCGATCCCCCCGGCTTCACGGTCGAGGCCGGGGAGCTTTTTCCCGAAGCTCACGCCTAAGCCGCGCGGCTCGCCTTGCGGATATGCGCAAGCACAAGCATCAGCGCGGCGGGCGTCATGCCGTCGATGCGCGAGGCCTGCGCGAGCGTTGAGGGCCGGTGGCGTTCGAGCTTCTGACGGAGTTCGTTCGAGAGGCCTGAAATCGCCGCGAAATCGAATGCGGCGGGAATGGCAACGGCCTCATCCTTTTTAAAGGCGACGATGCTGGCCTCCTGCCGGTCCATGTAGACCGCGTAGCGTGCGTCGATCTGGAGGCGCTCGGCTGCAGCCGCCGGAATCGCGGAAAGCTCGGGCCAGACGCGGGCCAGCGCGGCTACGCTCAAATCCGGGAAGGCGAGCAGGTCGAAACCCGAACGCCGCCGCCCGTCGCGATTGAGTGCGATGCCGTAACCCGCCGCCTGGTCCGGCGTCAGCGTCAGGCTTTCGAGAAGGGCGCGCGCCGAAGCCAGCGCTTCCGCCTTCGCCGCGAAAGCCGCCCCGCGCGCAGAGCCAACACAACCGGCACGCGCGCCGAGCGGCGTCAGCCGCTCATCCGCATTATCGGCGCGCAGCCGCAGCCGGTACTCGGCCCGGCTCGTGAACATGCGATAGGGCTCGGACACACCGCGGGTGACGAGATCGTCGATCATAACGCCAGTATAGGCTTCGGTGCGCGAGATTACAAAATCGGCCGGCCGCCCGCCCGCCTTCAGCGCGGCATTCACGCCCGCGACAAGCCCCTGGCCGCCCGCCTCCTCATAACCCGTCGTTCCGTTGATCTGCCCGGCGAGGAACAGCCCCGGCAGCCGCTTCACCTGCAGCGTGGGCAACAACTCGCGCGGATCGACGTAATCGTATTCGATGGCGTAGCCGGGCCGGATCACGGCGGCGTTCTCAAGGCCGGGGATGGTCTTTAGAAACGCGCGCTGAACGTGCTCCGGCAGCGATGTCGAGATGCCGTTCGGGTAAACGGTGTGATCGTCGAGACCTTCGGGCTCCAGGAAGATCTGATGGCTGCCGCGATCCTTGAAGCGCACGACCTTGTCTTCGATGGACGGACAATAGCGTGGCCCCACGCTCGCGATCTGGCCGGAATACATCGGCGCGCGATGGATGTTTGCCGCGATGATCGCGTGCGTCTGAGCCGTGGTGCAGGTGATATGGCAGGCGATCTGCGGCGTCGCGATCCGCCCGCTCAAGAACGAGAACGGCACCGGCGGTTCGTCGCCGGGCTGCGCCTCAAGCTGCGAATAATCGATGGTGCGCCCATCGAGCCGCGCGGGCGTGCCGGTCTTAAGCCGGCCCATCGCCAAGCCTAGAGCGTAAAGCCGGTCGCTAAGCCCAATCGCAGGCGCCTCGCCCACGCGCCCCGCCGGAATGCGTGTCTCGCCCATGTGGATGAGGCCCTTGAGGAACGTGCCCGTCGTAAGCACCACGGCGCCGGCGCGCACCTCGCGCCCGCTAGCCGTGACCACGCCCGCCACGGTGCCGTCCTCAACGAGCAGATCCTCGACCGGATCAACGATGACTTCGAGGCCTGCCTGCTCGCGGATCGCCGCCTGCATGTACCGCCGGTAGAGCTTGCGGTCGGCTTGCGCGCGCGGCCCCTGCACGGCCGGCCCTTTGGAGCGGTTCAGCATGCGGAACTGAATGCCGGCCTCGTCGATGACGCGGCCCATCAGCCCATCGAGCGCGTCGATCTCCCGCACGAGATGACCCTTGCCGAGCCCGCCGATGGCCGGGTTGCACGACATTTCGCCGATGGTCTCGAATTTGTGCGTGACAAGCGCTGTGCATGCGCCCATGCGCGCGGCCGCGGCGGCCGCCTCGCAGCCCGCATGCCCGCCTCCCACAACGATGACGTCGAAAGCAACGCGATCCAAGCTTATCTCCTTACGCACGCAATATGCGTGCGAGCCCATACGGTGTCAAAGCAAGTTGAGGCCTCTGCCGTTCTTCCAACATGCGGACTAGGTGTGCTTCTTCAAAAGGAGCATTGTAAGATCGCAACCGCACTTCGGACAAAGCAGCTCGGGTGGGGGAATCCCGCAATCAGGACATTCCTGAATATTTGCCGCCTTGATGCTCAGCTTCTTATTCCCGCAGTTCGCGCAAGCAATATCCTTCAGGAGGCTGCCGGCGGAGCATTTCGGACATTTCACCAGGGCTGGGGGCGGCGGGAGCGGTTTGGGTGGCACGCTTATACGGATCAACCCAGCCACACTGACAATTATAAAGATGAGCGCAGCAATGACTAGATCCATGATCCGTACCGATGGGCGGTTAGGCGGCTTGGGAACCAAATACCCACTTATGGGGCGAACATAAGTCCAAATAGGAGGCGCGCCAAGAGGACGTGCGAGCTATTTAGTGCGTCGAGTTGCGGGGCGCACCTTTTTCGGCGGCAACGCCCATGGCGTACTCACAATTGGACTGATCAGACAGCGCAGGCCGATATCGAATGACTTGAACGGCGGCTGAGAAATCGTGACCCGCCCCGTCCGGCCGAAGACAGGAGCGAAGCAACGAGCGGGACAATCCAGGAGTTCAGGCCTAGAATTGTGTTGCACCTCGTCACAATTTTTCCCATGGACCTAGCCTAGCATATAAGTTGGGAGTTCTAATTAGCCTCCTGTCAGCAGTTACACCGGTCTTCCACGCCGCGCTAGCGGGAAGGAGCACGAAAATGGATGCTTTCGATGTCATGACAACTTCGGTCGTCACGGTTAGCCCGGACACCCCAATGCGCAAGATCGCAGAGCTGCTACTCGAAAACAGCATCAGCGCCGTTCCTGTCGTGGACGGAGACGGCGCGGTCATCGGCATGGTGAGCGAGGGCGATCTTTTGCGGGTCAGCGCAGAAGAGCGTGGCGCGCGGCGGGATTGGTGGCTTGCCTTGCTGGCCCAGGGCGAGAGCCTAAGCCCAGAGTTTCTCGATACCGTGCGGGCACCGAGCCGCACCGCGCGCGAAATGATGTCGGCGCCTGTCGTAACCGTGAGCGAGCACACCGAGGTGACGGAGATCGGCAAGCTCCTCGCAACACACCGGATTAAGCGCGTGCCCGTTATGCGCGGCGGACACATTGTTGGGATTGTAAGCCGCGCCGATCTTATCCGCGCCATGACCACGCCAGAGTCGACCTCACCGGAGCCGCGTCACGAGCGCGGCCTGTTTCATTGGCGTAACCATCCTGAGGACGCGCATCCCGACCCGAAGGCTCCGCCCCCTAGCGCCGTACGTCCCAGCAGTTTCACCGCGACGGACTTCCGCTCGCTCGTCGGAGAAGCGGAGTCGAAAAAGGCTGCCGAGCTCGAAGCCGCGCGAAGGGCGAACGCCGGTCATCGCGATCAGATGATCAAGGAAGCCATCGACCACCACGTCACCGATGAGCATTGGCGCGGGCTTTTGCAACAGGCGCGCCAAGCCGCGCAGCAGGGTGAAACCGAACTTTTGGTGCTGCAGTTTCCGGGCGCGCTTTGCAGCGATGGCGGCCGTGCCATCAACGTTCCGGAGCCCGATTGGCCGGCCACGTTGCGCGGCGAAGCAGCCGAAGCCTTCTTGCGCTTCGAACGTGAGCTGAAGCCGCTTGGGTTTCACATGATCGCGCGCGTACTAAGTTTTCCAGACGGATTCATCGGCGACATAGGGCTTTTCCTGCATTGGGGCGGTGCCAGCTAGAGGCATCCGTGTTTCATGTGAAACACCGGAGAAGAGAGGACCGTATCCATGCAATGGCTTGAGGTGGTTGAAGGCGATATCACGAAGGTGGAGGCAGACGCCATCGTCAACGCCGCGAACAGCGATCTTGCCGCCGGCGGTGGGGTTTGCGGCGCCATCTTCAGGGCTGCCGGGATCGGTGAGCTAAGCGAAGCCTGCCGCGCTATTGGAAAATGTCCAACCGGCTTCGCAGCGATAACTCCCGCTTTCGGCATGAAAACCGCAAAGTTTATCATCCACGCCGTTGGACCGGTCTACAGCCAATATACGGCGGAAGAAGCCAGAGAGCTGTTGCGTTCCGCATACCGGTCATCCGTTAGGCTGGCGAAGAGCAATGGCTGCGAAAGCATCGCGTTTCCCGCGATCGGCACGGGCATTTACGGTTACCCCCTCGACGAAGCGTGCAAGGAGGCGGTGGAAGTTTGCGCGGAGGACGCCTCAGCGGCACAAATGCGCATCAAGTTGGTGGCCTTCGACGCCAAAACGGCTGCTTGCTTGAGGAAGTATTGCGACCTGGCAGAATGGTGATTCTCAAGAAACAAGACGTTTCATGTGAAACAATGGCCAGCCTCGCGGAGCGTTTCGCGGCAACGCCGCACGCTCCACAGGATCGATTGCAACCTGAAAATGCCAAACACCCCAAATAAATTATTTGCCGATGCAGAACTCGGAGAAGATCTGCCCGAGCACATCCTCAACATCGAGGCGGCCGGTCAGCCGGCCGAGCGCATCGGCGGCTTCGCGCAAGTGCTCGGCAGCAAGCTCGGCGTGGCCGCTGTCTTCCGCGCAAGTCAAAAATGACGCCAGCGCGGCGCGAGCTCGTTCGATCTCCTGGCGGTGACGGGCCCGGGTAATGAGGGTGGCTTCGGCGGTGCCATAGGTCTTGCGGGCAAATGCGGCGAGCGCGGCTTTCAGAGCATCGAGCCCTTCGCCCGTCTTGGCGGAAATGGCTATGGCCTCGGCGCCGGCTGCTGCCTGCGGGGCGAGGTCGATTTTGTTGAGGACCGTTATCGCAGTTCTGCTGTTCTCGCACCCCTCACCCCAGCCCTCTCCCCATGGGAGAGGGGGCGCTGTTGCACGCTCTGCGCGGCTTTCTGCTAGGTGGGGCGGCGGACAAAGCGTCCCTTCTCCCATGGGGAGAAGGACAGGATGAGGGGCGGAGG
>JBKQIH010000136.1:0-44401 GCA_052148445.1 Rhodomicrobium sp. | reverse complement strand
GGTGGATCAGCTGATAGAACGAGTGCTGGCCGTTGGTGCCCGGCTCGCCCCAATAAATCGGGCCGGTCTGATAATTCACATTCATGCCGCCAAGCGTCACGTGCTTGCCGTTGCTCTCCATCGTAAGTTGTTGGAGATAGGCCGGAAAACGCTTGAGATACTGCTCATAGGGCAAGACCGCGTGTGTCTGCGCGCCGAAAAAGTTGTTGTACCATACGGCCAGCACACCCATCAGCACGGGCAGGTTCCGCTCGAAGGGTGCAGTGCGGAAGTGCTCGTCCATTTCGCCGAAGCCATCGAGCATGGCGCGGAAGTTCTCCGGGCCGATCGCCAGCATTGTCGAAAGGCCTATCGCCGAGTCCATGGAGTAGCGGCCGCCAACCCAGTCCCAGAATTCGAACATATTGGCCGTATCGATGCCGAATTCGGAAACCTTCGAAGCGTTCGTGGATACCGCTACGAAATGCTTGGCCACCGCGCTCGCATCGCCGCCAAACGCACTGAGCAGCCAATCGCGTGCGCTGTGCGCGTTCGTCATGGTCTCCAGCGTCGTGAAGGTTTTGGAGGAGACGATGAAAAGCGTTTCTCCCGGTTCGAGATCGCGCGTCGCCTCAATAATATCGGTGCCGTCGACGTTCGAGACGAAACGGAACGTCATGGCGCGGTCACTGTAATATTTCAGGGCCTCGTAAGCCATGACGGGCCCAAGATCGGAGCCGCCGATCCCGATATTGATGACATTCCTTATGCGCTTACCTGTGTAGCCCTTCCAGCGGCCGTCACGGATGCGCCTTGAAAAATCCGCCATCTTCCCGAGCACGGCGTGCACTTCCGGCACAACGTTGCGACCGTCTACCGTGATGGATACTCCCTCCGGCGCGCGAAGGGCGATGTGCAGCACGGCCCGGCCTTCGGTGAAATTGATCTTCTCGCCCCGGAACATAGCGCCGATGCGTTCGCGCAGGCCGGACTGTGTGGCGAGATCGAGTAGGAGCTTGAGCGTTTCATCGCCGATGCGATTTTTAGAATAGTCCAAATAGACGCCCGCGGCTTCGGCTGTCATATGCCGGCCGCGTCCGGGATCGCGGGCGAACAAATCCCGCAGATGCACGCCGCCCATCGTCCTTCGATGATCTTCGAGGGCCTTCCATGCCGCCTTTTTCGTTGCCGGCCCAACGGCAAGCGATTCCTCAACCATTGGCGTTCCCCGCTACCATGCCGCGCCGGGACGTTCGGGGAGCCTGTGTCTCCCACAACCGGAATCCGCCCCGGAAAGCATTGGCGTTATTGCCCGCGCGGCAGTTGGGCGGGAGTTCCTTAAGCTTTTTTACGTTGCCCCCGCCGATAACGGTGTCGGACGGTTCGAGCGCCGCTATCAGATGCGCAACCACTTCCGCCACATCGCGGCGCCACTGCTTTTTGCCATTCCGCTCCAGTCCGCGCAGCCCAACATAATCCTCGTAGGTAGCCTCCCTGTAGGGAAGGTGGCCCAGCTCCATCGGTTCGACGATGCCATCCACAATCATGGCAGCGCCAAGCCCCGTTCCGAGACCGAGAAAAAGCATCTTTCCAGACCGGTAGCTTCCCATCGCCTGCATGACGGCGTCGTTGACAATCTTGACGGGACAACCGAATGCAGCCGCGAAATCGAACCCGACCCAGCCATTTCCTAAATTGCGCGGGTCCGATATGGGCCGGCCGCCGGCGACAGGACCTGGATAGCCGATAGAAACGGCGCCGTAGTCCCAATCGGCAACGAGCTGCCTGATGCCAGACATCATTTGCTCAGGCGTGAGCGTAGGCCCGGAAATAAGCTTACGGGGCTCATTTTTTCCCGTGGCAAGAAGCTTGACGTGGGTGCCCCCCACATCGGCTACCAAAACCTTCTTGAGAGCATCGCGGATACGTGCCCGGTCTGGCCCCGGCGGTCGCTCTCTGGCGAAACCGAGCATTGAAGCTGCCGTCACGTGACTAACCCGCTTTCTCCAATACCTCGGATTTGGACTTTATGACGCCCATGAGTTCATTCCAGGATGTAACGAAAGACTTCGCTCCTTCGTCCTGAAGCTGGGCCGCGAGCGCACCGCTATCGATGCCGGCGTTTGCGAACTGGGCAAGCACCTCCTCGCAATCGCCTCCGTCCGCTGGCATTATAGCACCGGCTTCGCCGTGCTCCGCAAAGGCCTTGAGCGTGGCTTCCGGCATGGTGTTGACGGTGAAGGGCGCGGCTAGGGATTTGATATATAAAATATCCGAAGCTTTAGGATCCTTGGTGCCTGTACTTGCCCAGAGGAGCCTTTGCGGACGGGCACCCGCGTTGTAAACACGCAGCGAGCGGGGCGAGCTAAGCAGAGCGCAGTAAGCCTTGTAGATGCGCTTGGCGATGGCGATACCGAGCCGGTCTCTCAGTGCGTCCGGCACCTTGCCCATGACAGCTACGTCCCAGCGGCTGATAAAAACGGAAGCTACAGAGGCAATTCCGGGGGGGAGCCCTGCGCCGATCCGCCGTTCGATGCCCCGCAAATACGCTTCGGCGGCTGCCAGGTATTGTTCGCGTGAGAACAGAAGCGTTACGTTCACGGGAATTCCCGCATAGATCGCTTCTTCGATGGCCGGGAGGCCTTCTTTCGTACCTGGGATCTTAATCAGGACGTTGGGGCGTCCGGCACGGGCATGAAGCTCCTTCGCTGCAGCGACGGTGGCTTTCGTGTCATGAGCTAGCAGAGGCGAGACTTCGAGCGAAACCCAGCCATCGGTGCCGAGGGTCCGCTCGTGGATTGGACGGAACAGGTCCGCCGCCCCGGCGATGTCCTGCAGCGCCAATTCCAGGAACAGTTCCTCGCCCGCCCGGCCCGCCTTGAGTTTTTCGCGGATGGCGGCGTCGTAGTCCTTGCTGTTTTTGATGGCGTGGTCGAAGATGGTGGGGTTGGAGGTCAGCCCCGTCACCGAAAGCTCTGCGATGTACCTCTGGAGCGTGCCGGCGCTTAGAAGGTTTCGCGTGATGTTGTCGAGCCAGAGGCTTTGGCCGAGGCCGTGCAGCGCTTGAACCGGTTTCATCGAGCTGCCTCCGCAGCCGGTGTGCGCAGCAGGAAGCGTTCGACAGCTTTGGCAAAGCCTTCATCGTCATACGTGTCCGTGACGGCGCTAGCCTGCCCCTTTACCTCCTCGCTTGCATTTCCCATAGCGATGCTAAAGCCTGACCGCTTGAACATCAGCACGTCGTTGGGCTGATCGCCGATGGTTGCGATCTCTTCTTCGGGTATTCCAAGCACGCGCGAGAAGTACCCGGCGACGAAGCCCTTGTTGGCATCGGGATGGGTTACGTCGAGATAATAGGGCTGCGAGCGGGAGGCCGCCGCGCGATGGCCAAGCGCGGCCTGGGCATCGGTCTCGCAACGCTCGACCCTTTCGAGATCGTCGCTGACGCCAACGATTTTAACTGCCTTCTGGAGGGCGCCTTCAAAATCCCTGACAGTCTTTGGCCGGAATTTGACGGTCCAAGCTTCGCGCTCGACATGCGGCGCGCTGGCGTCGCGCACCAGCCAGTCGTTACCTGAGTAGACCCACACGTCGAGCTCATGTTTCGAGATGAGATCGATCGCTTGTTTTGCCACATCGGGTGCGAGTACGCGCTCCTCGAGGATGGTGAGATCGGGATGCGTGAAAATTCCGCCATTGAACGCGGCAATCGGCATATCGAGGGCAAGCGGCTCGACGAGCATGGCCATGCCTTTGGGCGGCCGCCCGCTCGTGATGGCAAAACGGATACCTGCGCGGTGCAGAAAATGCACGGCTTTGCGCGCGCGCGCCGTCAAAACCTTTTCATGCGTGACCAGCGTACCGTCGACGTCGGCGAGCAGGAGAGCGATCTTCCGCGACATTATCATAACCTTCTCTTCCTACCGCCCGTTGCCTGGCCCAACTGGCAGCCACGCGCGGCCGTCGCGGGCAATCAGCCGGTCAGCCTCCGCGGGGCCCGCAGTTCCGGCCGCATAATTCGGGAAATTTGGCGCAGGACCGTTTGCCCACCCTTCGATCAAGCCCTGCACCGGGCGCCAAGCCGCCTCCACGGTGTCCGCTCTCTGGAAAAGCGTCGCGTCGCCGAGCAGGCAATCGTAGATCAGCGTCTCATAGCCGACGGCCGCGAGCGGCGCGAAATAGTCGCTATAGGAAAAATTCATAGCGACACCGGTAATCTGGATCTCCGGGCCGGGCCGTTTGGCGCTGAATGTGACCGACAGCCCTTCGTCGGGCTGGATGCGCAGCGTCATGATATTGGACGGCAGCCGCTCAATCGGCGTGTCGCGGAACAGTGCGTAGGGCGCTTTCTGAAACTGAATCGCAATTTCGCTCCAGCGCGCCGGCATGCGCTTGCCCGTCCGCAAATAGAACGGCACGCCCGCCCAGCGCCAATTATCGATGCCGAGCTTGAGCGCTGCATAGGTCTCGGCTGTGGAATCCGCGGCGACGTCATCCTCTTGGCGGTAGCCCGGCACGGGGCGGCCGAGTTCGGTTCCCGGTCCATATTGACCGCGTACCGCATCTTCCGGCGCAATGGCCCGGATGGCTTCAAAAAGCTCCGTCTTTTTGGCGCGCACGGCATCCGCGTGGAAGCAGGTGGGAGGCTCCATCGCGATCATGGCCACGAGCTGGAAAAGGTGGTTGGGCACCATATCCCTCAACGCGCCGGTCCGTTCGTAAAACCGGCCGCGCTCCTCGACGCCCACGGTCTCGGCGACGGTGATCTGAACATGTTCGATGTGGTCGCGCCTCCATAGCGGCTCGAAGATGCCGTTCGCGAAGCGCAAAACCATGATGTTCTGGACCGGCTCTTTACCCAGGAAATGATCGATCCGGTAGATTTGATCCTCGGAAAGAACCTTGAGTATGCCCTTGTTGAGTTCTTCGGCCGATGGGAGATCGTGGCCGAAGGGTTTCTCGACGATGACCCGGCGCCATCCGCTTTCCGATTGCTGAGTGAGCCCGGCGCGGCCGAGTTGCTGGATAATCTCGCAGAAAAAGCCGTCGGCGGTGGCGAGATAGAATAAGGCGTTGCCGCCCGGCACCAGTGCCTTGAGCTGGCTGTAGGTTTCGGGATCGGTATAGTCGGCCCTGAGATAGCGCATGCGGCTTGTGAGCCAGTCCCACGCCCGGCTATCGATCTGCTGCGCGGAGAACTCACCCCCGCCCTTTTGCACCAAATCCCGCATTTCGCCGGTCAAGCTTTGGCGCCAAGTCTCCGTCGTGAGACCGTTATGGTCCACACCAATGATTGCGAATTTGTCCGGAAGCCTGCCGCTGCGAACGAGGTTATAGAGTGCCGGAACAACGAGGCGCTTTGTGAGATCCCCTGCCGCACCGAAAATCGTCATGGTTGCGGGCGGCGCCTCGCGATTGCCGGCAACGCTTTCGGACTGGGTTATGGTTCCGTTCATTCGCCATCCTGACGCCGGACAACCTCTTAACTTCCGCACAAGCAGGCATCCTGCCCGGCACGGAGATATCCCCGCTCAGGATCAAACAATGTTCACGATCGAATGTTTCCTCATTGCCGCGCCGCGGCCGATCTCAAGATCCTTGGTTGAAGTACCTGTAACGGGCGGAGCGAAATTTGCCCCTTATGAGAACTGAACTGCCGCTCGCTTAGCCGTATTCCATATCCGGGTGTGCCGGAGCGGTGCCTGGAAAATAGCAGTCTATATTTTCACCTTTCCTGAACCATAAATATAAGATTGAGTAAGCCTTGCCGAACGGAATTCAGGTGGAGGAGATAAGCCCGGGAAGTTGCGCGCGGAGATAGCCATGCCTCAACCGGAGCGGTTTGAAACCCTTATCCTCGGCAGTGGAAACGGCGGCATGTACTTAGCTTGGCACTCGGCGCGGTCCGGGCGGTGTACTGCCGTCGTGGAACGCCGGTGGATTGGAGGCTCTTGCCCTAACATCAACTGCCTCCCCAGTAAGAACGTAATCTGGAGCGCGAAGGTCGCGGATTTGACGCATCGCGCCGCAAGCTTCGGCTCTGTAACAGGTGCTGTCGCCGTGGATATGGCCAAAGCCCGTCAGCGCAAACGCGACATGGTCGAAGGCTTAATCGCCATGACCTTGCAGGAATACGAGGCGAGCGGTGCGCAGCTCATCATGGGATCGGGGCATTTCGTGGCGCCGAAAACGCTCGAAGTGCAGTTGAACGGCGGCGGAACGCGATTGCTTACAGGCGATCGGGTCTTCATCGACATCGGCACGCACGCGGCAATTCCGGGCATATCTGGCCTTGAGGCGTCCCGGCCGCTCACGAACATAGAGGCGCTGGAACTCGATTACGTGCCATCCCATCTTATCGTGCTCGGAGGCGGCTATGTCGGCCTCGAACTGGCGCAAGCCTTCCGCCGGTTCGGCAGCCGCGTAACGATTATCGAACAGGGCCCTCAGATCGCTGGACGGGAGGATCCCGACGTTGCAGACGAGATGCGGCAAATCCTTAGTGACGAAGGAATTGGCATACGTTTGGAGGCGCAGGCAACCCTGGTCCGCGGGCGGTCAGGCGAGCAGGTAAGCCTTTCGGTGCGCACGCCTTCAGGTGAACAAACCATCGAGGGCAGCGACATCCTGGTCGCCGCTGGGCGCATTCCGAACACCTCCGGCATCGGACTAGAGGTGGCCGGTGTTGAGTTGGATAGCCGTGGCTACATTAAAGTGAACGGCCGCTTGGAAACGACTGCCCCAGAGGTGTGGGCTATCGGCGAATGTGCGGGCAGTCCGCAGTTCACTCATGTATCCTTCGACGACTTCCGGATCATCCGGGACAATCTGGCCGGAGGGAACCGTGCGGCGCAAGGCCGCCTCATTCCATACTGCATGTTCACGGACCCGCCGCTCGCGCGGGTAGGACTGAGCGAAGGCGAGGCGCAACGCCAAGGTATTGAGGTGCGCGTCGCAAAACTGCCAATGAAAGCAGTGCTTCGCACGCACACGCTCGGCGAGACACAAGGCTTTATGAAGGCGCTTGCCGGCGCGCGCGACGACCGCATCCTCGGCTTCGCGATGATCGGCCCCGAGGCGGGTGAGGTTATGGCGGTGGTGCAGACGGCTATGATCGCAGGGCTGCCCTATGCGCATCTGCGCGAAGCTATTCTTGCCCATCCAACCATGGCGGAAGGACTGGGTTCGCTCTTTTCCAATGTGCCGCCACGGCTTCAGTAGCGGAGCGGGGATATAATCGTGCCAGCGCCGGCCATCAGATTTGATATAGGTCCAAATAGACCATCGTCTGATTCAGGAGTACATAGGCAATTTCGCCGAACGTAGCAGGGCCGCTGACCGGAATAGGCTGTGCGCCTTCCAATCCTCCGTAAAGATAGTTCAGAATACAATTGCAGGAGAATACTGGAGAAGTCTTGAAATCCTTCGTATATTCGGTGAAACTTGACCGGTAATCGTCAACCGGCGCGGCTTGGCGGTATTCCAAGTCATCCAATACCGGAGCGTAGAATTTCACAGCGTGGTTCTCATCGTCCAAGCCCTGGAAACTTACATTTATCATTGCGCCGGACCGGTCTGCGACGAGAGGAAATCTGAGATCGAGTTTCCGGTCCAACATGTAGTCGTAGAAGCTGGCTCTACCCCCGTTAATAAGACACTGATCGCCCGCGAAACCGGTCTTGTCGAATATGAACGTATCGCCGGTACCTTGCTCAAAGACGTTGACGATGCCGACCGTGGCTATCAATGAATCAGGGAGCTGCGCATGAAGAACGGCGAGCCTGTCGTCTGTCACTTCGCCGGTTTGTCCGTTAAAAACCTTCGGTTTTATTTTTCCGAGCTCGCTGAGATGCACACCTGCCACCCAACCTATGACCGGCTTATCGAAAATACCGGGAAGATTTTCCGCCGCCAGAGCGTATTTCGTGTGGATCGCGCTCATACCTGGAACGATAACTAGAGAGAAACCATTGCCGGCTGCCTCGTGCGTAATCCTTTCAAGCTGATCCGCGGACACGAATGAAATCCGCACGCCGGTAAGGTTCTCCGGCAGTTGAGTAACGAAAACTCGCTCACGGTCCACTAGCCCTCCCTGAACTGTCAGGAAGTATGGGATGGTCCCGCCAATCCAGCTGCCCGCGTTCAATTTCCTCAGCGCAGCTTCCTCGCCAGCAATGTGCAGCCGCTTTCCTAAGTCTATCAAAGCGTTTGCATCTGAAACGCTCAATAATTCACCCATATTATCTCTTTCTAAGCGATCATTTCGAGCTCAGGCGCAGTCAGGTCCGCGTGCCGGTTAAAGAAATCGCAAAGTTCACCGGCCAACTTGGTTTTTGCGCCCCTGTTATTCGTGTATTCGCGCTTTGCGCGATCGATAAACATATTGGCCGCGAATAGTGTAAATCGATGCTTGATTTGACCTGTCACCAGCCGTTCCCAAATTGGATGGCTGGCTGGCAGAATGCTTCCTGTCGCGGAAATAATTGTCGCCAAGTCAGCCGTGGTCACGTTCGAGTGCCGGTTAAAGAACGTGCAAAGTTCATTAGCCAACCTCGCTTTCGCGCCCCTGTTATTCGCGTATTCGCGCTTGGCGCGATCGATGAGCATATTGGCTGCGAACAGTGTAAATCTATGCTTGATTTGACCTGTCACCAGCCGTTCCCAAATTGGATGTGTTGCCGCTGGAATCCCCTCTGCCGCAGAAGTAATCGGTTTGTGAAGTATGGATGGTCTGTGCTGCAATTCAGCCCCCTGTTGCCGTGCGTCCCGGCGCCCTTCCTGTGCGTTCGAACTCGTCTGCTGGAAATGGACCGCAGCCGGCTTATTATTCTCGGCATCTCCTGCCGCGTGCGCACCACTTGCGATTTTTGCCGTCGTATAGGGCACGTTCCCGGCCACGCTATTACCGATCGACTCTGGCAGCTGGCCGGCGGCTCTGCCGCCCTCTGCCACGATGACCGCTGCGGGACGCAGCACGCGCTCGCCGATCATGTAGCCCAAGTGGATAACACTAATCACGCTATTTGCAGGCACATTCGGCACGTTCACCTTGAGGTGGGCGGCGTGTAGATGCGGATTGAACGTCTCACCCAGCGGGTCAAATCGCGTCACCTGATGGCGGGTGAGCGCTTTCAAGAGTGCGCGCTCTGTCACCTCCACACCTTCGACAAAGGCTTTTATCTCTGGGACAGCGCCCATTAATTCCTTCGGGACCGTATTAATGGCACGGCGGATGTTGTCCGCAACTTCTAGCATTTCGCCCGCGAATTCGGCGATCGCGAATTTTGTGCACTTCTCCTTGTCGCGCTCGGTGCGCAGACGAAAGCCCTCCATTTCCTCCAGCAGCTTGCTATTTTTTACTTTCAACTCTTCGCTCTCGGTACGCGAGCCTTGCAACGCGGCGGAGAGTTTGGCTATTTCCTTCTGTGCAGCATTCGTGGCGGCCTGCTCAGCAGGAATGTCTTCTGAACGCTCCACACTGTCCCGCCTTAGCTCGACGGGTGGTTTCGCGATACCGCCATCTACTTCATTTTCTTCCATTACGATCCATACTCATACCAGAAGGCTGCAACCGTGCCGGCTCGCCCGGAGCATCGGCCGGGGTGACGCAGTATAGGCGGATCGTGCCGGCAAGACTAGCCATCAGACGCGGTGCAGCCCTTCCTGCGCGATAATTTCGGTTTCGCGCCGATTTCGAAAGAATGTTTAGGGAATTTTGAAGTGCGCGAACGGTCATTAAAGAGGGAAGGCTCTTAGAAAACATTGTTCTGGAACCCATCCACCGCCGTTCCCAGTTAGCGGGCGTTGAAGATCATTTGCACGCGCTGCACTTTTTAATCCGCTGGCCTGCGCTCGATAAAGCCGCCAAGCTCGTGGAGCGCCACGCGGGCGCCTGGGACGGCAACTGCTATGAGTATTTGACGCCCGCCGCCGATGCGCTGGAGACGAAATATCCCCTGGCTGCCACCATTTTGCGCCGCGCACTCATCGACTACACGCTCGACCATGCCAAATGCAAACGCTACCGCCATACGGCCCGCCGCCTTGCCGAGTGCGAAAGCCTGGCAGCGGTGATTGCCGATTTCGGCGCGCTTCAGCCGCATCAGGCTTATTTTGCGGCGCTGGAAGCCAACCATGGCCGCAAAGCCGGCTTTTGGGAGCATGTCGCGTGAGGGGGCTCCATCGATGATGCACCTCGTAGCTATACAGAAGCCGACATCCACAACGCATCGGTGAGCGCCTCAAAGCTCGCTGTTTTCACGTACGCATTCGAGGGTGCTGCGGTCAGAGTGAACCCGCCGCGCTCTGCCCCCTGAGTTAAACTTCGCCCCCGCGCGCTTGAGGGCTTCACGGCGAAAATTTCTTTCAGCTTGGCCGACGTTCACGAATTTCGCACCGGCGCCGATGCCCCAAAGCGGTCCATGTGCGTACGGCGTGATTTCGTCAGCATGGTAGCACCCACGGAGAAAAGTTTCCCGAATTCCCTCTTTTCCCAGCTTGTCAACCTCTCGTTGCTCTTTGGTACCGGACCGGAGCCACATGCGGCGCGGAACTTCGCGAGCGTAACGCAGTTGGAACATTCTGCTCCACATAGCCCTCTTTCGCAGGGCTCATGCGACCGGAGGCTAGGCCATGAATACCAACCCGCAACAGTCCTTCGCCGGTTTGGACCGCTATTGGCGGGCGGCGAACTACCTTTCCGTGGGCAGATCTATCTCAAGGACAACCCCCTCCTGCGCGAGCCCCTCAGCCACGCGCACATCAAACCCCGTCTGCTCGGCCATTGGGGAACAACCCCCGGCCTGAACTTTGTCTACGCCCATTTGAACCGCGTGATTTGCCAGCAGGATCTCAATACGATCCTGATTACGGGGCCGGGGCACGGCGGGCCCGGCTTGATAGCGAACGCCTATCTGGAGGGCTCCTATACGGAGCGCTATCCGGATATCGAACGCAACATTCACGGTCTTTACCGTCTCTTCCGCCAGTTCTCCTGGCCCTATGGCATACCCAGTCACGCGGCGCCCGAAACGCCAGGGTCCATTCACGAGGGCGGCGAGCTCGGCTATTCCTTGGCCCACGCCTATGGCGCGGCGTTCGACAATCCCGATCTTTTCGTGGCCTGCTTAATCGGGGACGGCGAGGCCGAAACCCGGCCGCTTGCCACGAGCTGGCACTCGAACAAATTCCTCAATCCCGCCCGCGACGGCGCAGTCCTGCCGATCCTGCATCTGAACGGTTTCAAGATCGCAAATCCGGCGGTGCTCGCCCGCATCGGCCCCGGAGAACTCGATCAGTTGCTGCGCGGCTATGGCTATGAGCCGCGCTTCGTGGAAGGCAGCGAACCGTTGGCGATGCATAAGCTCATGGCGGAAACGCTCGACAGCTGCATTGCGCGCATTCGCGTCATTCAAGACGATGCGAGGAACTGTGGAAAGATCGAACGCCCACGCTGGCCGATGATCGTGCTCGTGAGTCCCAAGGGATGGACGGGATCCAAAATGGTGGACGGAAAGCCGGTGGAGGGAACGTGGCGCGCGCATCAGGTTCCCATCGCGGACATAGATAAGCCGGAGCACCTTCAACTTCTTGAACAATGGTTGCGCAGCTACCGCCCCGAAGAGCTTTTCGACGAAGCCGGTACCATGCGCGAGGACTTGCCGGCGCTGGCACCCAGGGGCCATCGCAGGCTCGGCATGAACCCCCATGCCAATGGCGGCGAACTCCTCGTGCCTTTGTCGCTGCCGCCTTTCCGCGGCTATGCACTGAAAGTTGGCGCGCCTGGCGAGGTGAAGGGCGAAGCCACGCGCGTGCTCGGAAGCTTTTTGCGCGACGTCATGGCAAGTAACAAGGAACGGCAGAACTTCCGCCTGTTTGGGCCCGACGAAACCGCATCCAACCGGCTCGATGCCGTTTATCAAGTATCAAAAAAAGAATGGATGGCAGAGCCTGCCGATACCGATCTTGCGGCAGATGGGCGCGTCATGGAAGTCTTGAGCGAGCACATCTGCGAGGGCTGGCTGGAGGGCTATCTGCTAACAGGCCGCCACGGATTTTTCTCCTGCTATGAAGCCTTCATTCACATCGTCGATTCTATGTTCAATCAGCACGCCAAGTGGTTGAAGGTAAGCTGCGAAATCCCCTGGCGCGCGCCGGTCGCTTCGCTGAACATTCTTCTGACGTCGCATGTCTGGCGCCAGGATCACAACGGGTTCAGCCATCAGGACCCAGGTTTCATCGATCATGTCGCCAACAAGAAGGCAGGGGTGGTGCGGATTTATCTTCCCCCGGACGCCAACTGCCTGCTTTCGGTCGCCGATCACTGCTTGCGCAGCCGCCACTACATCAACGTCATCGTCGCGGGAAAGCAGATGGAGTGGCAGTGGCTGAACATGGAGGATGCCGCGCGGCACTGCGCAGCGGGCGCCGGCATATGGGATTGGGCCAGCAACAACGGCGGCGATCCGGATGTGGTCATGGCCTGCGCGGGCGATGTGCCGACGCTGGAGACGCTGGCGGCTGTCATGCTGTTGCGCAAGCAAGTTCCGGATTTGCGGGTTCGCGTCGTCAATATTGTCGATCTCATGCGTCTGGATATGCCGGGCGAGCATCCGCGCGGTCTCGAAGAGGGCGATTTCGCAGCGCTCCTTACCCGTGACAAGCCAGTGATTTTTGCATTTCACGGCTACCCGGCGCTCATTCACAAACTCACCTATAACCGCGCCAATCACGAAAATTTCCACGTCCACGGCTATAAGGAGGAAGGCACGACCACGACTCCCTTTGACATGACCGTGCTCAATAATCTCGACCGCTTTTCGCTTGCACTGGACGTCATCCGGCGTGTGCCGCGGCTTGCCGATCGGGTTGGACGCGCCGAGGAGGACTATTGGTCGGCGATGGAGCGGCACAAGCTCTATATCGGCGCGCATGGTGAAGACCTTCCCGAAGTGCGCGACTGGCGCTGGGAAAACCAAGCTGCTTGCTGATCGTTTCGAGCCCGCGGCCGTAAAGCGAGAACTCACAACGCCGGAAGCAGTGGCCAAAACTCTCTCGCCGGCTGCATCGCCCGCGGACTCGCTTGATCGGGCCCAGCTTTTGGGACCGGGCGGAGTGAACGGAATCTAAGTTGTTCCTGCGAACGCTTCCGCCTTCGCCGCATCAAAGGATTTTGAATCGACCTTCAGGTAGGCGAGCTTTTCCTCAGCAATCACGACGGCGCCGGCCACGCCCGGTAGCTCGCGCAGCTTGGCAGCGAGGCTTTCCGCGTTAGCGGCTGTGGCGTCCGGGATCCGCACCAGCCGTGTGGTGAGATAACTGGGCGGTGTCATCGTGACCGCGACCAGCAGCCACAAAACTGCGAGGCAGGCTGTCGCTACGAATACGCCGGTATCGCCGGCACTCTGGTGCACCCATCCGCCCGCAACGCCTCCCGCGAAAATTCCGAGAAACTGCGAGCTCGAATAGATCCCGGTAGCAGTACCTTTGGCATCGGGCGGCGCGGTCTTGGTGATAAGAGAAGGCAGGCTAGCCTCCATCACATTGAAGCCCGCAAAAAAGACCGTGATCGCCGCAAGCAGCAGATAGACGTTGTGTGCGCCGAAAGCGAGCATGATCTGGCTTGCTGCCACCGCCGCGACGGCGCTTACGAGCACGGCTTTCATGCGCCGGTATTTTTCAGCCACGATAATCGCCGGTAGCATCGCCGCGATTGAGACCAGAAGCACCGGCAGATAGACGATCCACTGGCCGTGACTGGGTAGATTCAGCCCGGCGTGCAGCAGTCCAGGCACCACGAGAAAACTGGCTGTCAGCATGGCGTGGAGTGCGAAGATACCGAAATCGAGGCGCAGCAGCTCCTTATTCTTCAGCACCGATAGCAGCATGGCCGGCACAGTTTCGGCATCGCGGTGCAAGCTGAGACGCCGCGGCGTGGGAACAACGAATTGGGTGATCCAAATGCCGAGCACCGCCAATGCCACCATTAGCCAAAATATCCCGGGCACGCCCGCGAAGCCAGCAACGACCGGTCCCACCACAAGAGCGATCATGAATGTGGTTCCGATGGTGATGCCCACGATCGCCATGGCCTTAGTGCGGTTCTCTTCGGACGTCAGATCCGCCACCAGCGCCAGCACCACCGAACCGATCGCGCCGGACCCCTGCAAAACGCGCCCGATAATCACCCCGTCGATCGACGTGGACGCCGCGGCCACCGCACTGCCGATCCCGAATATCGCAAGTCCAATGACAATCATAATCTTGCGTCCGATTTTGTCGGATAGAATGCCAAAGGGGATCTGTAAAAGTCCTTGGCTCAGGCCGTAGACGCCCAGCGCCAAACCGATCTTGGCAGGTGTCGTCCCTGAAAGCTCACGGGCATAGGCAGCAAATACAGGGTAGATCATGAACAGACCCAGGAGCCTGACCGAAAAAACCGCGGCAAGGGAGCCAGCAGCGCGAAATTCCTGTTTATCCATCTGCCTATTCCCCGAGTGTCTGTTATACCATTCACGCCACCGGACATATCACCCGAGAGCTCATTGCGATCCGTGCGAGGAAAGCGGCGGTTAAACTATACCCTTGCGCGAAGTGCGTGCGCACTTCTGTACGTAAGTGTGCTAACCAGGAAACGGCAACTTCGACCCCTCGCCAGCGACATAGAGCAGCTTGACCGGGCCTTTGGCGATCATGGCGCCGGCTTTAGGGATGAGGATGTTCTTATAATCCTCATGCGTAACCTTGCCGCTAGCCTCAATGCCGAGCACGTCCGGGGGCAGATCCTCGATAAGCTTAAACATCGCCTTGCTCCTCGCATCGCTCATGGGCGCCCGCATCGTGAAGCATTACCCCTTCTGAGCAGCAATCCACCCGGCGATTTCCGGCCAGTCCTCTTTCAACGTGCGCGCTCCCATAAAAAGCCCGATATGACCGCCGGGCACCGTTTTCTCGACGATGCGGTCCTTGGGTGTGCCCACAAAGTTCTTGGCGCCGAGGACCTGCTCGGGCGCCGTGATGTCGTCGGCAGCGCCGGCAAGGAGATAGAGCGGGCAAGTAATGTTGCGAAGATCGAGCTTCCGCCCGAGGCCTACAAATGTGCCCTTGGCGAGCCGGTTCTCCTTGAAGAGCTGAGCGATGACCTGCAGATACCACCGGCCTGGCAAATCGATGGGATTTTCATACCAGCGGTTGAAGGCCTCTTCCTTGGCGAGGTAGGCCGGATCGTCGATATGCTCGTAAAGATCGATGTGATCCTGAATATAGTGCTGCTCGGGGTGCATGTTCTTCCAGCCCTGCAGCATGAATTTGCCAAGCATCAACCCGTCGCCCAAGCCGACGAGCTCCTCGTAGAACGAGATCGGGGATGCGTGCACCATGCGCTTAATGGGTCCGTCCCCGGCATCGGTGTCGATCGGCGCGCCCGCGAGCACAAGTGAGTTCACCTTGTCCGGGAACCGCGCCGCCACCATCGCCGAGACCCAGCCGCCTTGGCACAGGCCCACGAGATTGACGCGGCCGCCGAGGTCGTCGATGGCGACAACCATTTCTTCGAGATAATTGTCGATCTCGAAATCCTTCATGTCTTCGGTCGCGGACTTCCAATCGGTCAGGGCGACATGGCCGATGCCATTGGCGAGCAGCGTCTCTACGAGGCTCTGTCCCTTATGATAATCCGCAATCATGGCGGTATGGCCGGCATGGGGCGCGTCAACGAGCGTCGGGATCCCGCCCGGCTTGCCGTAATCCCGCAGCATCATCGTGCGCAGATCGAGCCGCGCCGTGTTTGGCGTCGCAAGCTTGGGCCGCAGCTCGCCGTGGATCTTGATCTCTTCCTCGACGAATTTCAGGTTGTCCGCGTAGATCTCGGCGCCTTCCTCAGCCAATGTCGCTACCATGGCCATGGGCCAGAAGGCGGGCACGCTTGCTAAAGACAGCTCTGAGGACTTAACGGGGGATGCTTCCGGCATGATCGAGCCTTCCGTTTCGATTGAAGACGAGCTATAGCACCCAGCGAAAGGCGCGCCGCAACTCGGCAACGGCGTTGCGCTCGTACCATCGCCCATGGGCAAGGACGATCCTTTCAGGGTTCCAGGCTATCATCCGCTCCACCGCGGCGCGAACAGCCTTGCGATGGCGGATGAAGCTGAGTTGCATGTCGTAGGGTGCCTTACCGTCGGGGTCGGCGGCCCCAAACAGGCGCATCGTCGACCGCCAGAACCGGCTGCGGACTCGTCCCGGTTCGAAATTTTCGATGAGATCGGTCATGATGAGCGTGCGGGAGGGGCGATGGAAGAAATCGGCCTCCGTGAGCAGATCGCCGGGCACCAGGACTTGGTCGATTGCATCGACCCATATCCTCGGCGGCGCATCGCCAATCACATGCTGTATAGATAGCGCCCGCTTGGCCGAACGCTCCAGGCCCGGAACAGCATAGACCTCGGCCTCCGGAAAACTCGCCTTCCAATCGGCGATCCACCAATAATGCAGCGTATTGGGCGCGATAAGAAAGCGCACGGGGCCCAGGTCACGAATGCTCTCGATAAGCGCGTCATCAGGCGCGATGGGCGAATGGAGCCACATCGATCCATCGGGAAGGCGTATGATTGTCATGCGCGTCGGAAATGGCACTTTCAACCCCCAATAGGAGAACGTTATCTCCGGGCCGTCAACAATCCAGATCTCCGGTGTGACCGGCTTTAGGACGTTAAGCGGCTTATAGGGCTCAAATGCATTGTCCGGCACGACTTTGTCGTCCTCTCTCAAATGTTTCAAGCCGCGACATGACCTTCGATGCGCGCGAGATGGCGTGCCTCGCGGGCAGAGCGCTGATCCAAGAGCCGGTAGGTGCCGATCTTGATCAGGCTCGCCAATATGAAAGACACGAGCGCGTAGGCCCAGACCAGAAGCGCAAGACGCCATCCCGTGGGGGCCATGAATAAGCCATAGACCACAACCAGCGTGCCGAAGAGCTGTGTCGTTTCGCTGGGAACGACAAGCTTCCAGCTCGGCAAGGGACGTTCCCAGATGGCACCCTTGTTGCGAGTCAGATAGATCGTCATGTGACCCGAAACGAGCAGTTTGAGGAAGATCAGCGCCTGGACCACAGGATGCGTGAGCGCGAGGTAATCCCGGACGATCCAGTACAAACCGAAGCTTTCAAGCACGCCATACCCACCCAAAACCGACGCGATGGTCAGCACCCTAGTCATGTCCCAGCGTACAGGCTGCGGTGCAATGGGCGCGTTGTCGTAGGCGATCATCATGATGGGTAGATCGTTGAGGAGTGCCAGCAGCACCACCATGACGGCGGTAACAGGATAGAAATTGAAGATCAGGATACTCGCCGTCATGAAAAGGAGAAGCCGCATGGTCTCCGCGATGCGATAGATCGCATAGCTGTTCATGCGCTCGAAGATGCGGCGGGCCTCCTCGATCGCGGTCGTAATGACCGAAAGCCCAGGCGCGGTCAGGACGAGATCGGCGGCGGCGCGCGCAGCGTCCGTCGCCCCGCTGACCGCGATGCCGACATCGGCCTGCTTCAGGGCCGGCGCATCGTTCACGCCGTCGCCGGTCATGCCGACGATGTAGCCAGCGCCCTGCAACGCCTTCACAATCTTGAACTTATGCTCGGGAAAGACTCTGGCAAAGCCGTCGGCCGCTACGATGCGCGAAATCTCAGGCTCGGAGGCATCCTTCTCGAATAAGGATTCGGCGACGACGATGTTCTGCCCGAGCTTGAGCTGGCCCGCGATCTCCTTGGCGATTGCCTCGTGGTCCCCGGTCACCATCTTGATGTTAACGCCCATGGCGCGGGTTGCCGCGATCGTCTCGGCGCAATCGTCCCGGGGCGGATCGAAGAGCGGCACAAGGCCGAGGAACCGCCAATTTCCGGTTTCATCGGTGCGTGCGACGCCCAAGGTGCGATAGCCCTTTCCGGCATCCTGGTCCACGAGCGTGGAAATCGTTTGGCGCTCTTCGGTGTCAGGCGCGCACAAATCGGCGATGACTTGCGGCGCGCCCTTGACCACTTTGAAGCGCGTGCCGCCATGCTCGATCTCCGCCTCGGCTCGTTTCGATACGGGGTCGAAAGGCCGGAACGCGCGTACCGTGTAATCACTAAGCTTTGCGCCGGAAGCGCCGGCAAGGATTGCCGCATCGATCGCATCGGGCGCATCGCGCCGCGACGCCAGCACCGCCGCCAAGAGAAGATCCTCGCGGTTGACGCCGGACGCGGGCTGCAGATCTCCCAGCGTTAGCTCGTTCTTGGTGAGCGTGCCGGTCTTGTCGCTGCACAGCATGTTCATGCCGGCCATCTCCTCGATGGCGACAAGACGCGAAACGATGGCTTTGAAATGCGCCAGGCGCTCGGCGCCGATCGCCATGGTGACGGACAAGACCGCGGGTAGCGCCACCGGGATCGAGGCGACGGTGAGGATGAGAGCGAACTGTATGGTTTCGACGAGCGGGTCGTGGCGGAACAGAGCGGCGAGGCCGATGACAAGGACAAGGCCAATGGTGACCAGGATGAGGAAGTTGCCGATCCGCAGCACCGCGCGCTGAAAGTGAGAAACGTTCTTGGCCTGCTCGACGAGATGGGCGGTCTTGCCGAAATAGGTCTTCATCCCGGTTGCCGTGACGACGCCCGTCATCTCGCCTTGTTTGGCAATGGAACCCGAATAGGCCTCGTCCCCCGCCTTTTTATCGACAGGGAGCGATTCTCCGGTCAACGCCGACTGGTCGACGCTCAGATAATCGCCTTCGACCAGCTTCAGATCGGCCGGAACCACATTGCCTAGCTTGACCAGCACCGCGTCGCCTGGCACGAGCAGCTTCGCCTCTATTTCCTTCCATTGCCCGTCGCGCTTGACGCGCGCCTTGAGCGCAAGCCTTTGCTTCAACAGAGCAATGGCATTGTCCGCCTTGAATTCCTGCCAAAAGCCGACCCCGGCGTTGATGAAGAGCATCGCCAGGATGATGGCGAGGTCGGCCCAATGCCCGAGCACGGCCGAGAGCACGGCCGCGGCCTCGATCATCCAGGGGATCGGCCCCCAGAAAAAGAGCGCCAAGCGCTCGAAGACGCTTACGTGATGTTCGGCAAGCGCATTCTCCCCATGTTCCGCAAGCCGCCGCGCAGCCTCGGCTTCGGTCAATCCGGCGGTGTTTTCAGGAGTTGGGATCGGGGCCTTCTCAAGTTTGGACTCGGCCTTTACCTGGTCCTGCATGATGGTCTCTCTATTCCGCCCCCCAATACCGCTCACTTCGAAGATGGCGCCGGACGCTTGTCCGGTCGATAGCCGGAGTCGGTCCACATGATGAAATCGTCGAGCGTGCCCGACAGATCGGCGGAGAGCTTCTCAAGCTCGTTTTTTAATTCGTGCCGGAAGCCGGGGCCTTCGCGATTGAGCTCGTCATATCGCCGCTCCAGCCGGTCGAGGTCTCCCAGGTTGTCAATTTTCTGAACGCCCTCCGCCCGGCTCATTTTCTCTGCGAGCGTGCGCATGCGGTCCTTCAAAACTTCGAGACGCAGCTCCAGTCCTTGATGTAACCCTGCTTGCTCCACGATTATTCTCCTTCCAAACTCACATCGCGGGCCGCTGTTGCAAAAGCGCCCAGCTATGGCGCGCGATCATCAGGTCTTCGTCCGTTGGGATAACCCAGGCGGATACCTTGCCGCCTGCCTTTGTGATTTTCGCCCCGCCACGGTCATTCGCGGCTTGATCAATCTCAAAACCTAGCCACGCCGATTGCTCGCAGACGCGCCGGCGGATTTCCGTGGCGTGCTCGCCGATGCCGGCAGTGAAAACCAGCGCATCGAGCCCGCCAAGGGCCGCCGCGAGCGAGCCCAGTTCCCTGCAAATGCGGTAGACGAAAAGATCGACCGCCTCTTTCGCGTGAGGCTCAGCGCTCGCCAGCAAGGTTCGCATGTCGTTGCTGATGCCCGACACGCCGAGCAGGCCCGATTCATGGTAGAGCAGATCGCCAATCGCCCTTGCCGTCATGCGCTTCTCGTCCATGAGATAGAGCACAACGCCTGGATCGAGTGCGCCGCAGCGCTGGCCCATGGGCAGGCCATCGAGGGCGGTGAAGCCCATGGTGGTTGCAACGCTTTTCCCGTTGAGCATCGCGCACATGCTGGCGCCGTTGCCGAGATGGGCAACCACGACCCGCCCATTAGCGGCTGCCGCTCCGATTGTATCCGGCAGGACGCTCGCGATGTATTCGTAGGAGAGGCCGTGGAAACCGTACCGCCGGACCCCTTCCTCAGTCAGAGATCGCGGCAACGCGAAGATACTGGCAACCTCCGGCTGGGTGTGGTGAAACGAGGTGTCGAAGCAGGCGATCTGCGGCAGCGTTGGGTGGAGTTTCGAAAGCGCGGCAATTGCAGCAAGGTTATGGGGCTGGTGCAGCGGCGCGAGCGGAATGAGGCGGCGCAGTTCGATAATGACGCTTTCATCGATGCGGACCGGCCCGGTATAGAGCGATCCGCCATGGACGACGCGATGGCCGGCAGCGATCAACGGGTATTGCGGAAAGCTGCGTTCCAGCCAGTGAAGCAGAGCCGTAAGCGCATCTTCATGGGTCGCGCCCGGCGGCAAATGTTCGTCGATGAGCACGGTGCCCCTTCCGTCTTTCGCCGCGAAGTGCACTTCTTGGCCAATGCCCTCGCATTCGCCTTCGCAAATCAAATCCTGCTGCATCGGCCGTTCATCGCCCGGAAAGAGCGAGAACTTGATGCTCGATGAGCCGGCATTCAGAACAAGGATCGCGCCGCTCATGCTTTGGCTCCAGCCTTATGGCGCGCGAGCAGGAGCGCGATTGCACAGGAACCAAGCCGTGCCAGCGTTCCGTCGGCGCGGCTCGTCAAGATGATTGGCACGCGCGCGCCTAGCACGATGCCGGCCATCTCCGCCTCGGCCAGATATTCGAGCTGTTTGGCGAGCATGTTGCCGGCTTCGAGGTCTGGGACGACGAAAATATTGGCCCGCCCAGCGACCGGCGAGACGATGCCTTTGGTCTTCGCCGCCTCCTGCGAGACGGCGTTGTCGAAGGCGAGTGGCCCGTCCAGAATGCCGCCAGTGATCTGGCCGCGGTCGGCCATTTTGCAAAGCGCGGCGGCATCGAGGGTCGAGTGAATGCTCTCTGTTACCGTCTCGACTGCCGAGAGGATCGCGACGCGGGGCTGCGCGATGCCGAGCGCGTGCGCCAAATCGATCGCGTTTTGCACGATGTCATGCTTGTCGGCGAGCGTTGGATAGATGTTGATGGCGGCATCGGTGACGAAAAGCGGTCTTGGATAGCCCGGCGCGTCGATGGCAAAGACGTGGCTGATCCGCCGTGCTGTGCGTAGGCCCCGCTCATGATCGACAACCGCGCGCATGAGCTCGTCCGTATGGAGCGCGCCCTTCATCAGTGCCTCCGCTTGACCGGAGCGGGCCATGGCAACGGCTGCCTCCGCGGCCGCATCGCTATGCTCGGTGGAAACGATCTCGTAAGGCGAAAGATCGAGCTGCGCCTGCTCGGCCGCGGCGCGAATCTTGTGCTCGGGCCCCACCAGGACAGGGACGATGAGATTCGACCGGGCCGCCTCGACTGCGCCGAGCAAGGACACTGTATCGACAGGGTGAACGACCGCGGTGCGGATCGGGTCGAGCCCCTTGGTCATGGCGATAAGCTGCCGGTAGCGGCGCCCTTTTTCGCGAAGCTCGATTTCGGGGAGCATGACGCCTGCGCGGGAGACCTTCTCGGTGGGTGCAATCACCTCTGCAATTCCGGTTATGACCTCCTCGCCCGTTTGGTTCGTCGCCCGGCATTCGAGAATGACCCGGTGGCCTTCCTCGATTTTCTTCACGACTTTGACCGTCACGGTGACGGTGTCGCCGAGTCCGACAGGCTGCGGAAAATGCAGCGACTGATCGGTATAAATCGTTCCGGGGCCGGGGAGCTCGGTCCCGAGCACCGCCGAGATCAGCGATGCGCCCCACATGCCGTGGGCGACGACCTTGTGGAACATGTCGCTCTTGGCGAAGGTCTCGTCCACATGCGCGGGATTGACATCTCCCGACATGATCGCGAACACCTCGATGTCCTTAATCGTGAGAGTCCGGACGAGACTCGCCGCGTCACCGGGCTTGAGTTCATCGAAGGTTCTGTTCTCGATGCGCTGCATGGCACGTCTCCATCTGCAGTCAGCCTACGATGTGGTAGCCCGCATCGATATATTCCACGTTCCCTGTGTGCGCGGCGGCGCCGTCGCTGACAAGGAAGGCGGCGAGGCTGAGACCTTTGGCGGAATTGCCCGTGGAGATGAAGGCACTGGCAACCGCAACCTTGATTTTCGCCGGCATCGGCGTGCTCATGGGTCTCACCTACATCGACGTCAGTCACCGCGGTATTCACGAGGGAATTTTGATTGGCCCGGCCGATATCGCCGCGACCTATTATGGTCCGGGTGTGAAGCCCGCTGCGCTTCCGGGGGAGAATTCTCAGCGTTGAACCGTTGGGCGCCAGCCGTGCCTGGTTCACGGCCATCGCATCGCGCCTGAGATCACCAACGCTTCCCGCCGAATACCTTAGTCGCGCCCTTGGCGCTGAACGCATAGACCGTGGGGATGAGGATGTTGGAATAATCCCCATATGTAATCCCGACCGTTGGCCACTGAGGAGGCCCCCCAATGATCCAGACAGAAATCATCTCCAGCAATGTATTGAAGATAACAGTTCCGGAGAAATTGAAAGCCGATGACTTCCGCAAAATCGCGCCGCAAATCGATTCTCTTATCAATCAACATGGGAAAATCAGATTGCTGATTGATGCTTCTGAATTCCACGGCTGGGAGAATATTGCGGCTCTTGAAAATCATGCTGAGTTCGTAAAAGGCCACCACCAGAAAGTAGAGCGCATCGCAGTTATCGCCACGCATGATTGGCAGCGCTGGCTGATTGGCGCGGTCAGAATTTTTCTGCACCCGGAGGTAAGAGCCTACGATCGGAGCCACGAAAGCGAGGCGCGGGAATGGATCGCCGGATAAGTGCTTGGCCAACCGGTGGGGAAAAACGCGCATGACCCGGCATAACATCCCGCTAGGAAGAATTCTGGGAATTCAGATCGGTTTGGATTACTCCTGGTTTGTGATCTTCGCGCTGCTAACCTGGATACTTGCCGCGAATTATTTCCCCTCCGAGTTCAAGGACTGGCCGCCATTCCTGTACTGGGTCATGGGCGCGGTAGCGGCCGTCATGCTCTTCGTGAGCGTGCTGCTCCACGAGCTCGGGCATTCTGCTGTAGCCCTCCGGTACAAGGTCCCCGTGCCTAGCATTACGCTATTCCTTTTTGGGGGCGTCTCTCAAATTGGGGCGGAGCCGCCCAGCGCCAGAGCTGAGTTTTGATCGCAGGCGCGGGTCCGCTCGTGATACGCGGTGCAGCCGCTGGTTGCCAGCGTTGAACCGCTCCTGGGCTTGGCAAAGTATCTCGCCTACATCAACCTGGCCCTCGCGCTGTTCAACCTGCTCCCGGGCTTTCCACTCGACGGCGGCCGCGTCTTCCGGGCCATTGTGTGGGCGATTACGGGAAACATGCGCAAGGCAACCCTCATCGCAGCCAATACCGGCCGCCTCTTTGCCTTTCTGTTTATCTTCGCCGGAGTCTGGCAGATGTTTGGCGGCAACTTTACCGGAGGGCTTTGGATCGCGTTTATTGGCTGGTTCCTCGACAACGCGGCCTCCGCACAGGTGCAGCAAGTGACGGTTCAGGGCCTTTTGACGGGCCACACCGTTTCGCAGGTTATGAGCAGCCACTGCGCCAGCGTGCCGGCAGAAGTGACGCTGCAGGATTTGGTAGACGAGCATATCCTCGGAAGCGGGCAGTACTGTTTTCTCGTTAAACGCGGAGACGACGCGGTTGGTTTGATGACTTTGCAACGAATCAAGGAAGTTCCGCGTTCCGAATGGGGCGCAACGCGCGCCGGTCAGGTCATGCTGCCTATGGACAAGTTAGAGAGTATTGATCCTGATGCCGGGCTGTGGACTGCCCTTGAAAAACTGGACCGCGACGGCGTCAACCAGTTGCCCGTCACCCGGGATCGACATGTGGTCGGCATGCTAAGCCGGAAAGATGTTATCTCGTTCTTGCGCACCCTGCAGGAATTAGGAACAAAACCGGCGTAATAGCCTGACCGCGACGAAACCTCTTCCACTGCGCCGGGCCTTCCCCGAAGTAAAACAGGTACATCCACAGAGTGATCCTGCGGCGAAACCGCTGAGAGCGCCTTCACGGCTGCGCTATCTTCATGCCTCAGCGTCTGCCCCGGCACCGCAACGTATCGCATCGCATCGCCCCAAATTAGGACACTACCTAAGATCCGTGTTTATCTGCGGGCTTACGGTCTGTCCAAATAGGGCTTCACACCATAATTCATGTGAGTTTGTATTTCCCAATCCCGGTCAGCATAGCTGTCTTCATCAAAACCCGGTGCGGCTTGGAGCTGCTCCTTCGTGACATCGGCACGATAGCCTTCGAGCTGGGTATCGTATTTGAGCACCGGCCAGGGCAAGTTATAATGGCTTTTGAGACGGCCGAGAAAACCCCCGAAATCGACGACTGCATAAACAACCTGGCCGCTGACGCGCTCGATCACGAGGTGATCGATGTTTCCTATCTTCTTGCCATGCGCGCCATAAACGGCAGTACCCTCTACTCTTCTGCTAGAAATTAGGTGTTTGCCTCCGGCGGCCGATCCTTTGGCTGAATCTTGCATGATCAAGTCCTCCATGAACATAGACAACTCTGTTCACCATCAGCTGTTCCAAGCCGGGGTCGCCGCCTTTGCCGGGACTCTGATCCAACTCCAAGATGAGATGCATTCTTTCCGGGACCCTCGATGTGTGCCAATCTCACTCCAACGGACATACATTGCTTATGCGGCTGACGCGCCGGTTGAGCAACCGTTGCCGCAGCCCTTTAACGTTACGGGCAGCATAACCGGTTCTCGATAGAAAGTGGCGTATGGCCCAGCGCAAGGAATTCATAGCCGTGCCCGTCGTAGAGACCCGCCTCGGAAATATCATGCCGTCTCGCTCAGGCAAGCACGCTTCGTATGAGAAGGCCGCGCCGGAGCTCCGGCAGAACCTAAGGTTCTTTAAGCAGGCGCGACCAAGCAAATCCGGACGGCGCCATGGCTAGTTCTGCCGGACGAGGTGGTTGGCTATTCCCTTCCTTGCGCGGCTTCAGCACTTCCTGGCTGCCGGGGGATGCGATCGCCGCGATGACGCTCGCTGCGATCGCTATTCCTGAGCAACTTGCGACGGCGCGGCTCGCCGGTATGCCGCCGATCAGCGGGATATTTGCCTTTGCCGCGGGCTCCCTGGCATTTGCGGCCTTTGGTACCAACCGGTTCATGTCGGTTGGGGCGGACTCGACCATCGCGCCCATCATGGCCGCCACGCTGGGAAGCATCGCGGCGGCCGGCACCGCGCACTATGCGGGCATTTCCGCAGCCCTGGCGCTACTGGTGGGCGTGATCCTGTTGCTCGCAAGCCCGCTCCGCTTGGGCTGGATAGCCGATCTGTTGTCCATCCCGGTAACGGTTGGATTTCTCGCGGGCATTTCGTTCCATATCATCATCGGCCAATTGCCCACGATCCTCGGCATTGAGGCTCCGCCCGGCGAGGCAATAGGCCAGCTTGCAGGGATCGTACAACGGCTGCCGGGCGCCAATCCCTATCCAGCGGCGATTGGGATAGGGGTGCTCACGGTTAGTCTGCTGGCGGAGCGGCTCAACGCACGCATTCCAGGCGCATTGATCGGTCTTGCTGTCAGCGGCCTTGCGGTCTGGCAGTTGCAGCTGGTGCACCGCGGGGTCGCGGTATTGGGTGCGCTGCCTATTTCGCCGCCCGCCATGACGCTCGCCTGGCCCGGCGGGAGCGAGTTTACGCGCCTGCTGCCGCTGTCGCTGATCGTCGCTCTCGTCTGTATGGTACAGACCGCCGCAGTGCTGCAATCATTTCCATCTGGCCCAAGCCAGCAAGAGGATGCCAGCCGTGACTTCGCCGCTGTTGGCGCCGCCAACATCCTAGCCGCGCTCTTTGGCGCATTTGCAGTGGATGCCAGTCCGCCCCGGACGGCCGTGGTGGCCGAATCCGGCGGGCGCTCGCAACTCGCCGCCCTGTTCGCTATTGCGATTGTCGCAGCCCTCATATTGCTTGCCGCGGATGCATTTGCATTCGTGCCGCACGCAGCGCTGAGCGGCGTGCTGGTCTTCATCGCTATACGCATTTTCCGTGTTTCGTTGATGCGGCGCATCTACCAGCGCAGCCCATGGGAAATTGCGCTGGTCGCCGCCAGCGCCGCCTTGTCACCGCGCTGCCAATAGAAACCGGCGTCAGCATGAGCATCGTGCTGTCGCTGCTGCACAGCATCTACATAATCGCCCGGCCGCATTGCGGGGAGCTGGCGCGGGTTCCGGGCACGACCATCTGGTGGACGCTCGCGAAGGGCGAGGTTGGCGAGCATGAACCGAGTGTTTTGGTGTTCGCGCTTGGGGCGCCGATCAATTTCATCAATGCCAATTACTTGAGCGGTAAACTAATGGATGCGGTCGCTGCGGCAGCGCCCCCATGCCGCCTCGTCGTCGTGGAGGCCAATGGGGTGATCGACGTCGACTTCACCGGATCCCAGATCTTTCAGGAGGCCATCGGCGAACTGCATCGGCGCAAGATCGATGTTGCGGTGGCGCGGCTGGAATCAGAGCGCGCGAAAGAGGCCGCCGTCAGGACCGGACTGACCGGCGCCCTGGGCCCCGGCCGCGTGTTCCGGTCCGTCGACGAGGCCATTCGCGAGCTGCACTAAGGAAGTACTCAAGAATTTGACGGGCGCAAATTGCACTTATCCGCGAGCGGAACGTGCGCCATAACGGTAGCAACCCAACCCGCCGGCGCTGAAGCGAATCGGGATCGAGGAGTGCCGGCCGCCCGGCCCGGGACCTAAACAGATTCCAGTAACGGACGGTCTGATGCTTTTCCTTCAGGACAAACAAGATCAGGAAAATGAAGACATGCGCTTCAACGCCTTGGGGCTGGATCGCATACTACGGCAACTTCTACCGGACGCTGCTGCGTCCCTCTCTCAAAAGGATCGATCTCTATGTCATTCGCTGGGCGCGCCGCAAATTCAAGCCGTTTGTCCATCGGACCGAGGGTGCGAGGGACTGGTTTGCAAGGCTACGCCGCGCGAACCCCATACTCTTCGCGCATTGGATGCTATGTCATGGAAACGGCCGGACATCGGGAGCCGTGTGACTCGAGAGGGTCATGCACGGTTTTGGGAGCGCCTGGAGGTGAAACTCCTCCGGGCGACTCGACACCTGCAGGAATGCGACGGCTTATCCGATTGTTTTCGCAGTTGGATCCGGAAGCAGGCACCGGTGCAGGCTTCGCAAAAGAAGCCAGGGCTAGGCTACAGTTTTGGAGATGGCCCTCATCCCTCATCTTCGAACTCAACCGCATAATCGCACCAGAGCGAGGTCATCTCATCGCCAACGCCCCAGCCGATCTTTTGAGCTTTGGCGCGAACGCAGCCAAGACGCTCTAAAAATTGCGCCCGCTCGCTCTCCGGCAGAGACGGCGTCCGCTTCAACGCCTGCCCGAACATGAGCACGAGCGCGGAGTAATAGCTTTCATCCTCCATGCCGAAGTCACGCAGGAAAGCGATCGCCTCTTCGCAATAGAAAACCGATAACTCCGCCATGCCCTCTGGATAGCCGATGGCCTTCTTGTAATCCGCAATCGCCTTTTTCGCCTTCGCCACGGACACCGGCTGGTTCTTGAAAATATCCGGGCAGACCCAGCGCGAAATGATGGCCTTATACGGCTTGAGCGGATCGCCACCCAAATTGAGCCTTGCATGGAGAAAGGCCTGGTTGTCCTTGCTGACGGCGTAGAGGTCTTGAATGAGGCCAAGAAGCGCTGCGCGGTCAAAGCCCGATAGCCCGGCTTTGACGCTGTTCCAGCGGACAGCTGTTTTCTTTTCACTGACCATCCACCAATGCTCAAATGCGTGCCATCCAGGCGGGGTTCACGTCCATCATCCTGAACTCTCCCCCAAAGTAAATGGAGAGTAAGCGTGGATCCTGTTCAAAGCATGAGTAGCGGCCCTGCCGCCCGCAGGCCATGGAACAAGGGCAAGCTCGTTGGCCCGAAACCGCCATTGCAGCCCAAGCATGTCTGGGCCATCCGCGCCAGGCTGCAGATGCAGCACAAAGTGCGCGACCTTGCGCTGTTCAATCTTGCCATCGACAGCAAGCTTCGCGGCTGCGATGTGGTGAGCCTGAAAGTCGAGGACGTGGCGCCGCATGGCTACGCGATGGAGCGGGCAACGGTGCGTCAAAAGAAAACCGGGCGCCCAGTCCGCTTTGAGATCACCGAACAGTCCCGCCAATCCGTCGACGAGTATCTCGGCCTTTCCAAAAGAAAGCCGGGGAGCTTTCTCTTCGGTGGCTCGAATTGGACCGCGATGATCGGATTGGACGCGAGCCTATTCGGAACGCACTCCTTGCGCCGTACGAAGGCGACGCTAATCTACCGCAAGACAAGAAATCGTAGAGCAGTACAACTTTTGCTTGGCCATTCGAAGGTGGAAAGCACCGTGCGTTACCTTGGCATCGAGGTCGACGATGCGCTCGCAATCGCCGAACAGATGGACATCTAAAGATTGGGATGGAGCGGGGACCGCTCCATCCGGGTCCCATATCTCCGGGTCAGGCCGGTAGCGGTCTATCGGGCCGCAGAAACTTTATTGGATCGGCACGACCGGTTTTGAATCCCTATGCTGCCGCAACGAAAGAATGATCCCGACGGTGAAGGTGGACCCAAATCAGCCGGGAGCAACGCTTAGCTCTCCGCTAAGTACCGAGATAGACTGCGTCGCGACAAAAAAACAGCCGCCAACGATGAATCCGAGGTGACCGCCGATGTGTGCTCGAACTTAACACCAATAGTGCTCTTATTTCTTCTCACAGCTGCTGCTCAGGCTGGAGGTCCGTACGGTTCCGTCCATGCTGGCCAATGGAGTGGCGGCGCCTACACGGATGATATTACAGGCGCCTTTACTCATTGCTCGGCTGCGGTGACCTATGAAAGTGGCGTTTCATTGTCGGTCGGGATGGCAGCCAATAAGCAGCGGACACTGGGAATCAACAACCCAGATTCGGTACTAATCCCTGGCGAGATAATCCCAGTCAGTCTTACTTTTGACGGCAAAGAAAAATTAAACGTTTTCGGTAACGCCTTGAGCTCAGGTTATGTGACGATCCCGATGCCTCAGGACTCACCGCTGTTCTTACAGTTTAGAAAAGCCAGTTTCATGACGGCTTTTGTAAAGGTTCGTTTTTTCATATTTGCTATAAGCTCTACGTCACAGCTTATGGATATTCTCAGCAACTGTGTCGAACGCATGAATATGGGCGGGATTAGCGCGGCTGGAGACTTCAGCGTTCCTTGAGGCACGGATTTTGCGTTCCGATCCCTAATCGGTCCCGCCAATTCCATGAATGCCGGTTTAAAGGTCGTCTGCCGGGCTTTCCAGGAGACACTATCCGGCCGTCGTCACGCAGTTTGATCAAGCTGCGTAGAAATAGGAGGACGAGGAATGCATATTCGCCTGGAATGGGTGGTGGCGAGGGAATGGCGTGCGAGCCTTGGTCATGGACTGTGCGCCATGGCTTATTCCTTATTCCTCGGCCATCTTTTCCGCCGGTGGAAGGTAGCTTAAAGATCTAAAGCCGACATGACTCGAGGGGCACCACCAAAAATACAGCAGGCCCGCTATCGACCCTGAAGAGCCCTGAGAGACAGGCGCTCCGCATTGAGCAGGCCCGCCGCATTCGCCGCCGCCCCCTTGTGCTCAAGCAGCGCGATCCCTTTTTCGATCTCTTGGATCGTGACGGCCGTCAGGAAAACCCTGCCTTCGCCGTCCATACGCTCCAGCCATTCCAGAAATCGCGCCGAAGCTTCGGCCCTCGACGGCGAGAGCATCGAGATGACATTGGTGTCGAGCAGAAATCCGCTCAAAGCCCGGCATCCCGCGAAGGCGAACGGTTACGTTCGAACTCGCCGCCCGGAAATGTTCTGAGATAGGCGGCAAGGCCGGAGCGCTGGCGTTCAATCGCCTTGCGCGCGATCTCGGCTGCTTCGACGGAAACCAGCACGGCGACGGGTTTGCCGTGACGGGTGATCGTCACAAGCTCGCCCTTGATCGCTTCGTCGACGAGGCTGGAGAAGTGGGCCTTGGCGTCCTTCAGCGTGACGGCCGGCAACGAGCGCTCCTTCGGAAGGTGGTCACTGGTGACCACAATAGACCGTCCGGGGCCGGAATTCAACTTCGACCGCCCAGCGGGGAGAACCAGACTTGAAAAATGCCCAGCAGCTTTGACCGCCCCCCCGCAAGCCGCTACAGATAAGCGTCGAAAGCGCTCCAAAAGATAAGCATCCATGAACAAAACCGTAAAAGTCCGTTTCGCGCCGAGCCCCACGGGCCGGCTGCACATCGGCAATATCCGCCCCGCCGTGTTCAACTGGCTGTTCGCGCGGCGCGAGGGCGGCACATTCCTCCTGCGCTTCGACGATACCGATTTGGAGCGTTCGAAGGAGGAATATGTCGAGGGTGTCCGCGAGGATTTGCGCTGGCTGGGCCTCACCTGGGACGCGGAGTTCCGTCAGTCGGAGCGCTTCGATTTTTACGCGGAGACGGCGGAAAGGCTCAAAAAGGCCGGCCGCCTTTACGCTTGCTACGAGACGGCGGAGGAGCTGGAGCGGCGGCGCAAGCGGCAGATGGCGCGCGGCCTGCCCCCGGTCTACGACCGCGCGGCGCTGAAGCTGACGGAAGAGGAGAAGAAAGAGCTTGAAGCCGCGGGCCGCAAGCCGCATTGGCGCTTTTTGCTCGAACACCGGCCCACGGGTTGGGACGATCTGATCCGCGGGCCGCAGGAGATTGGCGCGGGCTCGGTCTCCGATCCGGTGCTTGTGCGCGAGGACGGCACCCCGCTCTACACCTTCACGAGCGTCGCCGACGATGCGGATGTGGGCATCACGCACATCATCCGCGGCGAAGACCATGTGACCAACACCGTGGTGCAGATCCAGATTTTCGAGGCGCTGGGCGCGCGCGTGCCGGTTTTCGCGCATCACAATCTCCTCACCGGCGCGCACGGCGAAGCCCTGTCGAAGCGGCTCGGCTCGCTGTCGATCCAAGGCTTGCGCGAGGAGGGCCTTGAACCTCTGGCAGTGATGACGCACGCCTCACTTATTGGCACCTCCGAAGCGCTGCATCCGCAGGAAAGCCTTGAGGCGCTCGCCAAGCTCTTCGATTTCGCGAAAGTGTCCCGCGCACCTGCGCGCTTCGACCCCGAAGAGTTGAAAGGCTTGAATGCGAAGCTGCTGCACGGCACGCCCTACGCCAGCATCGCGGACCGGCTCAGCGCCAGGGGCATCGCCGGCGGCGAGCCGTTCTGGCTGGCGGTGCGCGCGAATTTAGAGGTTTTTGCCGATGTGGATCGATGGTGGGGAGTGGTTCACGGCAAAATAAAGCCTCCGATCGAGGATGCAGCCTTCACGGACAAGGCGCTGGCGCTCCTGCCGCCGGAGCCTTGGGATACAAGTACCTGGTCTCAATGGACCGAAGCGGTCAAACGGGAGACAGGCGCAAAAGGCCGCGCGCTTTACCATCCGCTGCGCCTCGCGCTGACCGGGCTTGAGCGCGGGCCGGAGCTGAAGGACCTGCTCCCGCTGATCGGCCACAAGAAGGCCGCCGCGCGGCTCGCGGGCAAGATGGCTTAGAGTGCTTCCGGAAAAGCATGCCCTCGGGCTCTTTAGCGTCGCGCTACTGCACGACGTGCTACTTGAACGCACAACCCGTGGGTGTGAAGCGGTTTTCCGATAAGAAGCATGGAAAAACAAAAACTTAGAGTCCGCTTTCGATTCCATCGAAAGCGGGCTCTAATCCTCGTCATCTTCCGGCGGAAGGAAGGCAAAAGTCTGAGCTGCTCTTTGCGGCGCGGCGACCAAAACATGATTCTCCGGCACTGGGATCCATGGGTCACGGTCGGTGTCGAGCGGTTCCGAGGCAATCACGGTTCCGTCCCGGCTGCTTCGGTAATAGAGCGTGTTTGCACTATCTTTCACCGAATAGCGGAAGGCATAGATCGCCTGCCCATCCGTTAGCGCGGCCGTGAAGCGCAGCTGGTCATCGTCCGCGCCCTCATCGACCATCGTTTTCAGCTTGAGCATAACGTGCTTCGTTGCGCCTACGGGGTCCTCGCCGGCGCCTGCGCCTAGAATGGCAAGAAACATGGCTTCGGAGTCGGTCGTCCCGCCGCGCCGCGGGTAAAGGCCGTCCGGGATTAAATCCTCCACGGCTCGCCTGTATCTGGGCCAGTTGCCAATGAATCCGTTGTGCATGAACATCCAGCGGCCATAAGAGAATGGATGGCAGTTGGCGCGCGCGACAGGCGTCGCCGTCGCCGCCCGCGCATGCGCAAAAAACAGACGCGACCGGATGTGGCGGCACACATTGCGTAAATTTTCATCGGACCAGGCGGGCCTCACTTCATGATAAAGGCCAGGCTCCTCGTATTCCCCGTACCAGCCTAGTCCAAACCCGTCGCCATTGACGCTCGCCGTGGCTTCCAGCGCATTGAGGCTCTGCGATATCAGCGAGTGTTTCGGCTCTGTTACATAGTGTTCGAGGGGGATCTCAAGTCCCCGATAGGCGATCCAACGGCACATGGTTGCGCGGCGGAAGCTGCTAACAGGCTAACGTGTGCTGGGCGATCCAGCCCGAGACCGCCCTGAGCGCGGCCGTGTTGCCCTCATGCTTCCTCTCCTGGAACAACTTTAACTGCGCATCGGCGGATGTACCACCCGAAATAATCGCCCGGCAGTGTTCAATTTCCTTGGAACAGCCAAGCGCGGCGGCATCTTCGGCGGTCATGACGATAACTTCATCCAAAGCCGCTTCAACACTCTGCGGTCCATTCCTCGCCGCGAACAGAGCCCCGAGGCCGTAGCGTTGCGCGCTCCACTTGTTTTCAATGGCGATAGCGCGGCCGGCTGCGCTTCGGCCTTTGTTTTGGCCGGGCGTGTTGAAAAGGTGCCGCACAAGCGCGCGGTACAGGCAGGCAAGGGCGATAGCGTCTTCGAGCCTCGTGCAGACATCGGGCGCCCTAAGCTCCAGCGTTGGATATTTGAGCGAAGGCCGCACCATCCACCAGATGTAGCTGGCATCTTCGATAGCACCGGCTTCTACGAGCGCCGCCACGTAACGCTGGTAGTCCATTTCATCGGCAAAAGCCTCGGGAATACCGCTGCGCGGCAGCTCATCGTAAGCTGCCGGCCTGTACGCGAATAGCCCGGTTTCCTCACCTTGCCAGAACGGGGACGACGCGGACAGCGCGACGAACAAAGGGAGGTAAGGGATCAAGCGCGTCATGACCTCGACGCGCCGGCGCGGGTCCGGCAATTCCACATGGACATGCATGCCGCAAAGCATGTTGCGCCTGCCGATGATGCGCAGCGAATCCATCACCTTGAAATAGCGTTCGGATTGTGTGGGTGAGACCTCGCGCCAGCGTGCCAACGGATGTGTCCCTGACGCAAGAATGACCAGCCCATGCTCACTGGCTGCCCGGGCTGAGGCCAATCTGAGCGAACATAGTTCCCTACGTGCTGCGGTCAGCGACGTTGCAGGCGCGGTGCTGACTTCCAGCTGCGCCTGCAAGGACTCCTTGCCCGCCCTCCCGTTCGTTTTTTCGCCGAGGCTGCCGAACAAGGCCGCCGGCGCTTCGGCAAGGGCCTCAAAACTACTTGCATCGGCAAGGAAATACTCCTCCTCGATGCCGAAGCTGTAGCCGCCTTCGTCGGGGGACGCTTTTCTAAAGATCATGAGCTTGCAACCAATATTCGAGAACGGCTATTTGCCAAAGCTTGGAGTTGCCCTTCGGGGTCAGTTCGCCTTCCGGGTTCGCAAGCAGCCGCTGGATATATTGCGGCCGGAATAGCCCGCGGCTTCGCGCCGTCCCGCTAGTCAGGATGCTACGCACAAAGTCGAGGAACGGGCCGCGAATGAACTTCAGCGCCGGCACGGGAAAATAGCCCTTGGGTCTGTCTATGACCTCGGCGGGAACGACGTTCCGGGCGGCTTCCTTCAGTATGTATTTGCCGCCGCCCTTCACTTTCAACTCCGCTGGGATCCGGGCAGCGAACTCGGTCACATCGTGATCGAGGAAGGGTACGCGCGCTTCGAGACCCCATGCCATGGTCATATTGTCGACGCGCTTCACCGGATCGTCCACGAGCATGATCATGGTATCGAGCTGGAGCGCCTTGTCCACGGGCGAGGGGCTTGCGACGCTTGCGAAATAGCCATCGACGAAATCGCGGCTGTAATCTCCGTTGAGATAATCCGGCGCCAGCACTTCGTGCATTTCTGCGTGATCGCGGTCGAAGTAGACCTTCGCGTAATCCGCGGCTGGATTGCTTGAGCCGATAAGTTTCGGATACCAATGATAGCCTCCGAATACCTCGTCCGCGCCTTGGCCGCTCTGCACGGCTTTGATGTACTTCGACACTTCCTCAGACAACAGGTAAAATCCGACAGCATCATGGCTCATCATGGGCTCGGACATGGCGGCGATGGCTTCCGGCAGTGCCTCCAGGGTCCGGGATGCGTCGATGCGCAGGCGATGGTGCCGGGTTCCGAAGTGGCGCGCGATCAGGTCCGAAAATTTGAACTCGTTGCCCTCGACACCGCCAACCGTTTCAAAACCGATGGAGAAGGTCTCGGGCATAGTCCCGCCCATGTCCGCCAGCAGCGCCACGATGAGCGAACTATCGAGGCCGCCGGATAAGAGCACGCCCGTGGGCACGTCCGAGACGAGCCTTCGCTTCACCGCCTTGCGCAGCGTATCGAGCACGCCTTGGCGCCAATCCTCCCCGCTTAACGCGCGGTCTTCCGAGCGCTGGCCAACGGCCAGGGTCCAGTAGGTTTCCTCGCGCCGTGAGCCATCCGGCTCGACAGTCATGACTGTCGCAGGAGCGAGCTTGCGAATACCCTTCAAGATCGTGAGCGGAGCCGGCACGGTAGCATGCAAGCTGAGATAATAGTGAAGGGCTTCCGGATCGATCGCCTTCTCTATCCCACCCCCTGCAAGCAGGGCAGGCAAGGTCGAGGCAAAGCGAAGCCTGCCGCCATTTTCGGCAAGATAAAGCGGCTTGATGCCAAGCCGGTCCCGCGCGAGCGTGACGCGGCCGCTGCCGCGCTCCCAAATGGCAAAGGCAAACATGCCATAGAATCGCTTCACGCATCCGGCGCCCCAGGCCGCGTAAGCCTTCAGGATCACTTCAGTGTCGCCATTTGAGAAGAAGCGGAAGCCTTGCTCTTGCAGTTCGGCCCGAAGCTCCCGGAAATTATAAATGCAACCGTTGAAAACAATACCGAGGCCGAGTTCCGCATCGATCATCGGCTGCGCCGACGCCGCTTCAAGGCCCAAGATCGCAAGCCGCCGGTGTCCGAGCCCAATCCGGTCCTCAACATAAAGTCCGCCGGAATCGGGCCCCCGGCGGCGCATCGTCTCAGCCATTCTCGCGAGGGCGCACGCGTTGGCCGTGTGTTTGAAGGCGATCTCGCCACTGAATCCACACATGGTTTCCTGCTTTTCCGGCCGTCTGAAAGCCATAGCCGGACGCCGGGGTAACCGGCGGCTCCGGCCCGAAGTTCCGGGACCGGCTGTGCAACGCAAACGGAAAATTTATCGGCCTAAGACAGAGAGCGTATAGACAGCGCTGGCGTACGAGTTTCTTGTATAGGCGATCCAATCGAGCCCGAAACCGGGAGACAATCATGCCAGACCAAGCGATTTCCCTTCATCTTCCCGCAGGCGTTCAAGTCACGGGTGCCTTGAAGCCCGGCTATGAGCGCGTGCTCACAACCGAAGCGCTGGAATTTGTGGCCAGCATCGCGCGCCGTTTCGAACCGCAGCGCCGCCGTCTGATGGAAGCGCGCAGCGAGCGGCAGGCGAAATGGGACGCTGGCACGCTGCCCGATTTCTTAGCGGAAACGCAGGCCATCCGCGAGGGCGATTGGAAGGTTGCGCCCATCCCGGACGACCTGCTCGACCGCCGCGTCGAGATCACCGGCCCTACCACGCGCAAGATGATCATCAACGCGTTGAACTCCGGCGCCAGCGTGTTCATGGCCGACTGCGAGGACGCGCTTTCGCCAACCTGGCCGAATGTGATCGAAGGCCAGATCAACATGATGGATTATTGGCAGGGCCAGATCGATTTCACCGAGGAAGATACGGGCAAGCGTTACGCCATCGGACCCAGCCCCGCCATTTTGATGGTCCGGCCGCGCGGCTGGCATCTGACCGAGGACCACATCGCGGTGGACGGCGATAAAATCGCCGGCGCCTTCGTGGATTTCGGCTTCTATTTCTTCCACAACATCCGCCGCATCCTCGATCGCGGCACCGGCCCCTATTTCTATCTGCCGAAAACGGAAAGCCACCTTGAATCGCGGCTTTGGAACGAAGTGTTCCTGTTCGCACAAGAGCAACTGCAAATTCCCGCCGGCACCATCAAGGCGACGGTGCTGATCGAGACCCTGCCCGCTGTCTTCGAGATGCACGAAATTCTCTATGAACTGCGCGATCACATCGCGGGCCTCAATTGCGGCCGCTGGGATTACATCTTCTCTTATATCAAGACGCTGCGGGCAAAGCCCGAATATGTGCTTCCCGACCGCGGCCAGGTCGTGATGAGCAAGGCGTTCTTGAAAGCCTATGCGGAGCTTTTAATTCAGACCTGCCACAAACACGGCGCCTTCGCCATGGGCGGCATGTCGGCTTTCATCCCGAACCGGCGCGATCCGGAGGTGACGGAGAAGGCGCTCGCGGCGGTGCGCGAGGACAAGCTGCGCGAGGTGCAATATGGGCATGACGGCACCTGGGTCGCCCATCCCGATCTCGTGCCAACCGCACTTGAGGTGTTCAACCAGCACATGCCGCAGAAAAATCAGCTCGATAGACTGCGGGAGGACGTGAAGGTTGGGCAGAAGGACCTGTTGCAGCCGCACGAGGGCACGCGCAGCGAAGAGGGCTTGCGTGTGAATATCCGGGTAGGCGTGCAGTACATCGAAGGCTGGCTGCGCGGAAACGGCGCCGTTCCGCTCTACAACCTCATGGAAGACGCCGCCACAGCCGAAATCTCGCGCACGCAGAATTGGCAATGGCTGCACTATGGCGCCACGCTTTCCGATGGCCGCCGCGTCACCGCGGAGCTTGCCGAAGCCTGTTTGGCCGATGAAATGGCAAAACTTAGGACATCTCTTGGCGACGCCTATTCCAAGGGCCGCTTCGAGGAGGCGGTTGGCCTGTTCCGGCAGCTGGTTCTCAGCGATAGGCTGGAGGCTTTCCTGACGCTTCCTGCCTATAAGCTCATAGTGTAAGCAACGCACGGAGCGCTCGATACCGCAAGAACGCGTATCCGCGGCGGACAGCGTAACGTAAACGGGTATCACCCCTCACCCTCTCCCTCTCCCACTGGGAGAGGGAACGATACGGTAACGGTTGTGCCTGCGTCCCTTCTCCCATGGGGAGAAGGACAGGATGAGGGGAGATTCCGCCGCTAAGATAGCGCCATTGCCCCTATTTCGGCTGCTGAATCTCCTCCTGCGCCTTCATGGCTGCGGTCTGGATCTCCTTCATCAGAACGGGCATGACCGCGGCCATGTAATCCCCCATTTTCGACATGGCGGATTTGCCGACCGGCGAGGCATAAAAATCTGCGAGCGCGTGTAACTCGTCCGCGGTAAACGTCTTTATCATCGCTTGGCGCGTTGCGTTGACGACGACCCCCATGTCCAGATGTTTCGTCATCATCGATATGAACGGCGCGCGCTGCTCCGGCGGCAAGGTCGCCGCGAGCTTATTCGAGACCTCGGCCATCATCGACTCGGGGGAAGCGGCCTTCAAATAGCGGTTGGCTTCTTGCTCGCGATTTTGCGGCGTATCCTCTACCGCAAGTGCGGGGGCCGTGACGGCCATGAACAGGCCGATGATGAGAAACCGGGTGAAGGAAGGCATCGTGTCGTCTCCAAAGGAACTAAGAGGTTGAAATCAGGCGGGCGGGTCCACGCCCGCGCCAGAAGAGCGAATGCCGCACAAATCCATGTTCATGCCGTATGCATTCCCCCCGGCGCGCACGCTGCCGTCCGGCACTTCTATCGTTCAAGCCCGTTTGGACCAAGGAGAATTGTGCTGCGGCACCAAAGCGGCGGGCGCCGCATGCGACATAAAGCGATGTTTATGTCTTTATTGCATTTCAGCGGCGCACACGCTACCACTCGCCGGTCTATCGTCCACGCTTGAACGGACCAAGGAGAATTCTGTGCCGGAAGCAGCCTACGGGAACTCGAAAGATTTTCATGTTAAAGATCTCAGCCTTGCGGACTGGGGCCGCAAGGAGATGGATATCGCCGAGACCGAAATGCCGGGTCTCATGGCGGTCCGCGAAGAATTCGGCAAGGAGCAGCCGCTGAAGGGCGCGCGCATCGCGGGCTGTCTGCACATGACGATCCAGACAGCGGTGCTCATCGAGAGTTTGCAAGCGCTGGGCGCCGATGTGCGCTGGTCGTCCTGCAACATCTTCTCGACGCAAGATCACGCCGCCGCCGCCATCGCCGCGCGCGGCACGCCGGTTTTCGCGGTGAAGGGCGAGACGCTCGACGAATATTGGGAGTATGTGGACCGCATTCTCGAATGGCCCGGCGGCGAAACCGCGAACATGATCCTCGACGATGGCGGAGACGCCACGCTCATCGTGCAACTCGGCGCGGAGGCGGAAACCAACCCGTCCGTGCTCACCAATCCGCATAGCGAGGAAGAGGAAAGCCTTTTCAAGACCATCAAGGCGCGGCTTGCCCGCACGCCCGGCTGGTACTCGAAGGTGAAGGCGAACATCAAGGGCGTGTCGGAGGAAACGACGACCGGCGTGCTGCGCCTCTATCAGATGGAGAAGAAGGGCGTGCTGTCCTTCCCCTGCATCAACGTGAACGACAGCGTGACGAAGTCGAAATTCGACAACCGCTATGGCTGCCGCGAAAGCCTCGTCGATGGTATCCGCCGCGCGACCGACGTCATGATGGCGGGCAAGGTTGCCGTGGTGTGCGGTTATGGAGATGTGGGCAAGGGCTCGGCGCAGTCGCTGCGCGGCGCGGGCGCGCGTGTGCATGTCACCGAGATCGATCCGATCTGCGCGCTGCAGGCGGCGATGGACGGGCACGAAGTCGTGACGCTCGCGGATGCGGCAGCCACGGCCGACATTTTCGTCACCGCGACCGGCAATAAGGATGTCATCACCATCGACCATATGCGGGCGATGAAGGACATGGCCATCGTCTGCAATATCGGTCACTTCGATAACGAGATCCAAGTCGCCGGTTTGCGCAACCTCAAATGGATCAATGTGAAGCCGCAGGTGGACTTGATCGAGTTCCCCGACGGCAAGCGCATCCTGCTTCTGTCCGAGGGCCGGCTGGTGAACCTCGGCAATGCGACCGGCCATCCGAGCTTTGTCATGAGCGCTTCGTTTACGAACCAGGTACTCGCGCAAATCGAGCTTTGGACCAACGCCGGCAAGGGCAAGTATCAGAATAAGGTCTATACGCTGCCGAAGCATCTCGACGAGCACGTGGCGCGGCTTCACCTGGCCAAGCTCGGCGTGAAACTTACGGAGCTTACGGCCGAGCAGGCCGCCTATATCGGCGTGCCGGCAGAGGGGCCGTACAAGTCGGACCTGTATAAATATTAAGATCTGGAATGAGGGAGGCGTAAGAGAGCGTAGCCTTTCGCCTTCCTCGCTCGGCTCTTCCTTCGGAAGAGGGCATTGTATCTTGTCCTAACGCAAATTTCGCTATGAGGAGTTGCTTAGTGACCGAGGCCGCGCGAGCAGTGAGTTGGCGCTATTTTATCGTGCTGACTGTATGGTATGCGCTGAGCGCATTGCTCTACTATTGGATATTCTACATTGTTATACGCCCCGGACCTGGGGGCGATATTGTTGTGGCGTTAATCCCGCGTTTGTTATTCTTGGCGTTTTCTGCAATTTTTAGCGTCCTTTATGTGGAAATCGTCGCGCGCCCAGTCCTCGATCACACATTATATCGATGGTTGTTAAGTGTTTTGATCGGGGTTTTGTACGTTTCTCTCAGCTTTGTAATTCCAGTATTTGCGTTTTTTTATCCGTTATCTCTTGTGTTCCCCCTATTCATAAGTGCATTTTTGGGAAAGACTGTGCACAATAGGCGCTTTGGAAATAGGTTGTTTGGACTTGCTTCCGCTGTGATTTTAGTATTGATCCAATTTGCTTTATCCGGCTTCCTAAGTTGGCGTGAAAATTACATTTGGGAACACTCGGCGACGAGCTTTGAGACCGTTGAGAGCCAATCCTGCTGGACAGGGGAACAGCAACTCCTAAATATACCAAAAGCATTTATTGCGGATAAAAATCAAAGGCATTCAAGAGCCAACTATGGCTGGGTTACGATTGCCGTATCCTATCCAGATTTGATGCCGTGGAATCTAGAGAGTGCGAGCGCTGACGGTACTGATCGAGTTGAGATCGTCATTTGGAAAAGTCAATGTCACCGCAACGCATATTATTCCAGCTATACAAAGTATTCACACCCCCAGTTTAACGTCTATTGTAAAGACGAAAAATGCGAAGCCAAAAATCGGCATTCAGGCGCAGGCGATCAATATATTCATTTTTCGCGCAAGCATCTCACCGAGTTTCCAGCAGTGGCAGCAAGAGTCAACGCGCTCATAGAAAGTTGGCATCATAATTAAAAATGCCCCGCTACAAGATCACCATCGAATATGACGGAACGCCGTTCGTTGGCTGGCAAATTCAGGCGAACGGGCGTTCGATACAAGGCGAACTTGCGCGCGCCATCGAAGCGCTGAGCGGCAGCCGCGTTGTGCCGAGGGGCGCGGGCCGGACGGACGCGGGCGTGCATGCGCGCGGTCAGGTGGCGCATTTCGATTTGGAGCGGGAGTATCCGCCGGAGACGGTGCGCGATGCGGTGAACTTCCATCTCAAGCCCGCGCCCATCGCCATTATCGCCTGCGAAATCGTGAACGAGGCCTTCGACTCCCGCTTTTCCGCGAAGGCGCGGCATTACCTTTACCGCATCGTCAACCGGCGCGCGCGGCTGGCGCTCGACCGCGACCGCGCTTGGCAAGTTCCGGTGCCGCTCGATTCCGCGGCGATGCACGAGGCGGCGCGCCATCTCATCGGCCGCCACGATTTCACAACCTTCCGCTCGGCGCAGTGTCAGGGGAAATCCCCGTTGCGCACGCTCGACCGGCTCGAAGTGGTGCGCGAGGGCGAGGACATTTTTATCTGCACCAGCGCCCGCTCGTTCCTGCATCATCAGGTGCGGTCCATGTCGGGAAGCCTGAAGCTCGTGGGTGAGGGCAAATGGCAGCCGGACGATCTTGCCCGCGCGCTCGAAGCGTGCGACCGCGCAGCATGCGGTCCCGTCGCCCCGGCCTGCGGGCTCTATTTCATGCAGGTGGATTATTGAGCATAGGGATTAACATCGAAGGCCCTCTCACCCCAGCCCTCTCCCGCGAGCGGAGAGGGGGCGCTGTTGTGAGCTCCGCGAATGGATTTCGAAGCTGTGCGGTGCAGCACCGTTCCTTCTCCCCTTGCGGGAGAAGGACAGGATGAGGGGTAAGCCACGCACGAGTCGGGTTGGTATTAGGCAGCGGAGGATGACGCTAAGGCTGGCTTATCGTCGTTGAGGTAGCTGCGCCGAAGCGCCGATTCCACAAAGTCGGCAAATATTTTCACGGCCGGGCGCACAAGTTGCGATCCCGGTGTCACGCTGACGACTTGAGCCCGCGGAAGCTTGTCGCGCAAAGGCTTAATCACAACGTAACCACCGTCATAAGTCGTCGTGGCCAGCGGCACGATCGTATCGATCGCATAGCCGTGCCCGCGCGCCACGAGCCCGCGGATCAACTCGAACGATTTGAGCCGCAGCGCGATGCTGGGCTGAATGCCGACCGCGTCGAATAAGGATAGAACATAGTTCCCCTTATCGTAAACGATGAGCGGTTCCTTCTCGAGCTCTGTGAGGCTGACGTCGTTGGCGCGGGCAAGCCGATGGCTCGCAGGAAGCGCAACAACAGGCGAAAGCTCTAAGAGCGGCTTCGTATCGAAGCCCGCCGGAACGGTATCGCTATAAGTGATGGCCATGACGATCTGGCCCTGAGCCAGATCGCGCATAAGCTGTTCTTGATCGCCTTCCTCCAGGTGCAAGGCGATCATCGGATGCCGCTCTGAGAATTCGAGCATCATCGACGGCATGAAACGGGCGGCGAGCGTCGGGAAGCAGCCCACGGTAATTTCGCCGCGCTCGACGTCGCTCAGCGCCTCGGCGGTCTTCGAGAACTCCTCGGCGTGCTTCAAGAGCAACCTTGCGCCGTGAATAAGCCGCTGGCCCGCCTGTGTCAGCGTGACGCCCTTCGCATGGTGCCGGACGAAAATCGTGATCCCGAGCATCTGCTCTAGCTCGGCGATAGCCGCCGAGACCGAGGGTTGTGAAACTTGCAAACGGCGCGCGGCTTCGGTGACGTTTCCGCAATCGGCGGCGGCCGTAACATATCTGAGGAGTCGTAATGATATATTCATTTGAACTGCATAGCCTAAGTTTCAGCTAATATGCCACACAAGAAATTCTGATGCATCTAACTATAAGTTTCTTTTAGGCAAGTGATATACAATTATTCGTGAACTGTGCACAATTTTAGTCCGTAAGGCAACCGTCAGGCTTGCTCCCGCGGCCATGTCCCTTGATTTCGGGGAGGCACGCAGTATGACCGCGCAGGACACTTCCGGAAGGAATTCGTATGGCGGATTTTCGCCGGGCGCGGCTTGCGATTGAAATGATTTTGCTTTATGGGCTGGCGCCGCTTGCTGCCCATGGTCTCATCTATGAACAGCGGCTACCCCTGTTGGAGCTGTTTCCGTGGCTGCTCGGCGGACTTGTGGTATTATTGTTCATCGGTGGCGATCACGCGTGGTTTAGAACTCTCCTGCGCTTTCCGCCTCGCATGGAGTTCTTGAAAATCCTTGGGCTCTTTGTTCTGTGCGGCGGCGCTTTGACGCTTTATGCCGCCATGGTATTTCCTCAATACTTTCTCAGTCTGCCGAAGTATGCACCAGGGCTATGGCTGCGCGTTATGATCCTTTACCCCGCGATCTCGGTCACGGCGCAGGAAATCTACTTCCGGGTTTTCTATTTCCATCGATACGCACCGCTGTTCGGCCCCTATCGTAGCGCAGCTATCGTTCTGAATGCGGGCCTGTTTGCCTTCGCGCACGCCGTACTTTTCGCGCAGCGGACGCCCTTTCACTGGCAAGCCATATTGATGAGCTTTGCCGGCGGGCTCATCTTCGCCCGCCGCTTCTATCGGACGCACTCATTCTGGGCCGTCGCGCTGGAGCACAGCCTTTATGGCGATCTCATCTTCACAACCGGCCTCGGTGTTTTCTTCTTCACGGGCGTCTCAAATTTCTAGACAGCTCAATCGCTCCCAACGTCATCGCGAGGCGGCTCTTGCCGCCGTGGCGATCCAGGAGCAACGTCACTGACTTGAGCCTTGGTTGCTTCGCGGAGTTTACCCCGGCCTCCGAGCCGGGGCTCGCAATGTCAGCGATTCCAATCGAGTGCACGATACCTTCGACAGCTTCAGGCACAACCACGCTCCGGCCGGTGATGCCGCCGGCGCGCAAGCTGTTCAATACGGCGTTTACATCCGGCATGGCGTGAGCACGCACGGGCAGGGCAGGGACCGCTCCTTGCCGCACAAGACCCATCAATTCCTTCAACTCGCCGAGGCTGCCGGTATAGGAACCCTGGATCGTCAAGGCACGCATCGGGAAATAGGGCATCGGGTAGATCAACTCGCCCCCGTAAAGTCCGACCACGATGTAATGGCCGCCGCGTCCCATGGCATCGATCGCAAGCGCGGCGGTCTGGGGCGAGCCCACAAAGTCGATGGCGGCAAGGAGGCCTTCGGGCGCGGCGGCTGCGAGTTCCTCCGCCGCACGGGGCGATTGGCCGTCGATTGCGGCGATTGCGCCTGCCTTGAGGGCTGCTTCGCGTTTGGTTTCGCTGATGTCGACTGCGATTGCGCCGCGGCCGGAAGCTTTCAGCAGCGAAATGGCCATAAGACCGACGCCGCCCGCACCGACGATGGCCACCGGTGTTTCTCTAGGCAAATAGCTCAGCTTTTTTAGCGCGCTATAAGCGGTCAGGCCGGAGCACGCAAAGGGTGCGGCCTCAGCGGGGGTCAAGGGCGAG
>JBKQIH010000135.1:0-30693 GCA_052148445.1 Rhodomicrobium sp. | reverse complement strand
TTTTTTTGAAATGAGGGCAATGACCGGCCTCAAGCACGCCACTGGGCTGGATTAGGTGGAGGGTGGCTTGTGGCTCTGTCGCAGCGAAGGTCTAAGGGAAGCATTCGGATCATCGCGGTCGTCGTCTTCGGCAAACGCCCTTTGCCCCAGTGCCCTCATGCTCTCGCACGGCAGCGTATGTGTCGAAGCTGCGCTGCGCCATTTCGTACAGAGCTCTTGGCCTAGAGCAGCTGTGAGATTATCCGGCCAACCTACGCTGTCTCGAAAGTTCTTAAATTATCTCTGCCGGCCAATCTGTTGCGGTTGCTATGAGGTAGCCGATCCTCTGCCTGCTTCGCTCGATGCAAGAGCGCCAGGTTCTCCGTCGCGAGCGCTTGCTTTTCCTGGGCGTGACGCCGCGCCGCGGCGCGGAGTTCCATAATCTCAGCCTTGAGGCGGGCGACTGTGGCGGCCAAGTCAGCCGCCGGCGTCGGGCTTTCAGCCGCAGCCTCTATCTCAGCCAGCAGCTCACGGTGCGTTGTGTAAAGCGGGTTGCGGCTCCGTCGCGCCTCGCGCGCCACCGCGGCCGGCGTGATCCTGACCGGTTTGCCCGCGTAATCGGGATGGGTCGCCTTGCCCGCGATCAGCCGCTCGAGCGCGGCGCGGTAGGCGCACTTTGCCCGCAGCGCTGCCGCCGAGCCGCTGCTTGTCTGCCAGACAGTCTCCCTTCTCATTGTCCTTCTCCCCAATGATGGCCAGCACGCGATTACACTGCCCGATTGCCTCCTCGCACACGGCGCGCGTCAATGGGCTGGCGTCAGCGATCAGCTCCTCATTCCGCTTTCGCCGCTCCTGCCAGTAGCGGCGTTGGCGCCCGTCGACGACGAAATTGCTGCAGGATAGGCAGACGGCAGGGCTGCGGCCTGCGTCGTTGGGCGCCACGCCGCCGCCGCACAGTGAGGTCTCGGCCTGGAAGACACAATATCCGTAGTCGCAAGCGTGAATGCCGAGGTCGGTCTCAGCCAGGATGAAGGCGATGTAGTCCTTGCGCACCTGCTCGCCGGCGCGGCCGCGGAAGGCCGCGTTCATGCCTGTAATACGCTCGCCCATGCGGCCGGCCAGCCTGTCGCTGGCGAGGAACCGGTCGAGCGCCATTGCCGTCTCGGCTTGGCCTTCGCGACCGATCAGCTGGTTCAGGTCAAAATCACTGCCGACGTAGCCTTTGGATGTCATGGCGACCGAGGCGTGTTTGAAATGATCGGCAAGCGCCAGCAGCTGCGAGCGGTCCTTGCGGGCAATGAAGCGGGCGAACGTCTTGCGGAACTGGTGTGGCGAGAAGGACCACGGCTTGCCCTCATGATGCCGCACGCCAGCGTGGGCAGCAAACTGGTTGATCCGTTTCCCCATGTGCATGCTGGTAGTTGGCACGAACTGCTGCATTGCCCTAACAAGGAATAGCTCGCGCCGGCCCGATGCCTGGCGCATAGGCCCGCTGATGCGCTCCATCACCGCAACTGCCCGCACCACCGGGTCCGGGGCGAGCCAGCGTTCGACGCGGCCGCGCGGGTCGTCGACCGTCTTAAACATGCGGGCAACGATATAGGCTTGCTTCACGGCGGTGTTGCCAATCGCGCGGTGTTCGATGGCGCCGGCCTCGATCGACAGGATCTCGCTCACCCGCATACCCGCGAAACCGGCGATGACGATGAAGCAGGCGACCGTCAAACGCGTTACGAGTTGGTGCAGGTAGCGGGCGTTATCGATTGGCTCTCCATCCGGCCCAGCGATACCGGCCGCTTTGATTCGGAGGGTGTATTGTCGAACCCGCTGACGATTGGTGATCTCCGCTTCAGAAGCGTCACGCCACGCATCCCTTGCCAGCAGGATCGCATCGGCATGCTGCTCGACCCAGCTTAAGGCCTTCGACAGGATGTCGACCGCGATAACGTCGGGAATGAATGGAATGGCGCCCTTCGTTGCAATTGTAAGACCGGCCGCCTCGAAGGCCGTCTCGCTCGGCAGCGGATCATATCGAGGAGCATCGTCGAGCTTCTCCCGCTGACGATAAAGGTCCTTGACCTGTTTCAAATAGATCCCCGCCGTGCCAGGTGCGATGACGCCTTTGCGGCCCGGCCGCGTCTGCAACCATGCCCTGAAGCACTCCACGGCCGCAGCGTCCAAAGCGGAGAACGAGCTGTAACCTTCGGCCACCATCCACCGCATGATCACCTTGAGAGTCCGAGCATGGGCCTCAAGGGTCGACGGCGAGAGCCGCTTGCGTCCGGCCGGCGGATCAATGGCCATCGACCACAGGAACTGCTTAGCACCTTGTAGCAATGTAGCGTGGTGAGGGTCAGTCAGGCGTGAGCCATCGTCAAGCCCCGCGTCCCAGCTCAGCCGGTTCTGATGAGAACACCGGCCAGAAACCGCAATATCGAGTTCCCAGATATCATCTCCGAAGCGGCTCCGCTGCGAAACCGGAGCCAATGCCCACCCAGCATGCTTCAAGGATGCGGACTTGCCCCGCTTGACGTCGTGCCTGGTGCTCATTCGATGGGCGGCACGGCTGGAGTTGTGGCAAGCTGCGCCAACGCCATGGCGTGCAGCGAAGAAGGAAAGCGCGGCAGCACGTCTCGCTCGAGAATCTCGAGCTTGGGCGCATAGAGCACGCGCCAGCGATCGGGCGGCATGCCCGCCTTCGCCGCGCTCAGCGCCGAACGCGTGCGCAGCAGCCGGGCCAGCGTTGCGGCCTCAAGCGGAATCACAGCATTGGGGCAGGTGAAGCAGCCGAGCCAAGCCGTGCACAGCTGTCCGGCCTTCTGTCCCGGCGCTGTTCCGGCTAGCGGATCGGCGCAGACAAAGCCCGACGCAGTTGCGTTCCTGGACTCGGCCTTGGCCGCAACATCCGTTACGAGCCCGCTTGCATCCCCCTCATCGAGCGATCCCGAGCGCACGACTTCGACGAACCGCGCTTGGAGGCGGCTTAGCTCGACAGCCTGCGCCGCTTGGGTCACCGGCCGGTCGACATAGAGACGCGTCGTATCTGGCGATGCATGGTTGGCAAGCGCCTGGGTTTTGAGGAGATCGTGCCCAAGCGCGGCGTGGGCCAGGGTCAATCCGGTTGGCCGCAACCCAACCATCCGCAGTACGAGCGGCCGGCCCCGATCATCCCGGAGATCGTGCCGCTTCGCGAACAGCCTGACGTGGCTTATCATCACGTGCTCGGGGATCACCCCTACGCGCCGGCTTCCCTTCATCCCACCGCAAAGGAACAGCCGGTCGCGCTCCCCCGGCGGTGCGTGCGGAACCAGCGCTTCAGTCAGGGCTAGTACGCGATCGATCAGGAACGGCACCGATAGGCTACGATCGCGGATGAAACTTCGCCGTTGTGGGCGGCTCGAGCGCCCCTTGGTCCACGAGACCACAACCCGGCGATCAAGCAGCAGGTGCTCGCTCATGCAGTCACGCCGCATAAGGCGCAATGCTTCCGGGTTGGCGTAGGTCTGGGCTGCAATCGCGATCATATAGGGCACGAGTGTGTCGGGCATAGCATGCAGCATGCGAGCGATAACGCCAGCTCTTCGGGCAAGAATCGCGACCTCCAGCCGCGTTCGCCCTGAGCCCTTTTCCCGCAGGACACTTTTGACTGGCACGATGCCGCCAAATCGGTCGACGATCACTGCCAGCAGCGTTCCAAGGTCATCGAGGTCCATCCGCCTCAGATCCAGCTCGGCGGCCAGAGACCGCCGGTCAACACGTTCGAGAGCTTCGCGCCCTGCCTCGAACGCCGCCCAACTCGCATGGACGTCTTTGCGCGCCGCGGCAAGTACAGCGTCGAATTCGGCCCGCGAGAGGATATCATGGTGGCGGGTCTCGGCATCCTTGCGCGGGAAGGCATTGAAGGGCAGATCGAGATTGGGATCGACAAGATCACGCCTATGCCGCTGCAGCCACGCCGCGAGCTGCTTGAACGAAGACCATTTTGAATGCCGCGTCCCCTTGCTGATTGGACGGCGGTCAAGCCAGGCGATAAATGCCTTGACCACCCTCGTGTCGGCCTCCGCTATCCGGGTCAGGGATGCGCACGATGGGTCATACTCATCAAGGAAACGGAACCACGCTCGCACACCTTGCCAGGTAGTCTGTCGCGTGTTGGACTGCTTGTCCGCCAATTGATGACGGAAGGCGAACGCCAGTTCCTCCGCCATCACCGGCCGCCGCGCGTGCTCCGTAAAGTCGAACGCCTGTTCGAGTGTGCCACCGCCATCGAGGAAGTTGACAGTCATGTTCCCCGGCTTGCCGAGCAGGTGTATGGGCGGTGCCTCGAGCCGGTAGTTCTTCCGCCGCCGCTTCATAAGCCAGATCCTGTCTTGGGCCCAAGCGCACCATAGAGATCCGCGACTGTTGCCTCGATGGCCGACAGGTCCATTGCAAGCATGCGCAGATAGAGGCTGGTCGTCGTCAGGTCGGCGTGGCCGAGAATCGCTTGTAGCGTCAACAGCGGATTAAGCTCCGGCATCCGCTCGGCTTGCCGTTGCAGGAAGCGAAGCATGACGCCAGCGAACGTGTGGCGCAGTGCGTGGAAGCTTGCGTCGACTCCTGCGCGGGCACACGCTTCGGAGAACATAGCCCCGATGCGCCTCGGCGTCATCGGCTCGCCGCGCTCGGTCAGAAACAAGGATTCATGCGTAAGACGTGGTTCCCGGGCGTACCGCCTGCGCGCAATAATGGCCCGCTCCTCCCGGATATACGCATGCGTCCTGTCAATCAGCGGCAACGGCGGGTAAACCTGCCGCACCTTGCCGCCCTTCGTCACCTCCAGCCTTATCGGCACTAGCGGCAACGCCGGGAATGTCTCCTTGTCCGGCCTCGGCAGCATCGCGACGCGCAATGAGGCGATCTCAAGCCGGCGCATGCCGGTAAGCACCGCCCATTCCACGATCAGGCGGTCGCGGGTAGCCATGCCCGCCATGATCCGGCGGATCGTCTCGGCCGGCAGCGCCTTCGGTAACGGCCGCACATCCCGCACCGTCAGCTCGTTCACCGCTTGGCGGCCGCCACTCGCATTTATATGTGCAAGAAATGGCGCGGGGCGCGATCGGCCAAGCGCAAGATCGGTGGAAAGGAACGGAACACTCCTGATGAGCCCTTTCGCTCTGCACCATCTATAGAATAGTGCCAGCACCCGGACCCGCAGGTTTATGGTGCTTCGCGCATAAGCACGTCCGGTGTGATCGCTGACGCCTTCGAGCATGCGGTTGCGATAGGCCGAAATCTCGCCTGGGCTCACCCCATCCCAGGCCCAGCCATTGGCCTCGATCGTCTGCCACCAGTCGTAAAGCACCTCGCCGTAGGTGCGCCACGTCTGCTCACTTCGGGTACGCCCTCGCACCAGTGCCACGTGCAGCAGCCAGGCGCAGGCGGGCTCGATGAACCGCATGTTGGCGTCAAGCAGCATCGGCACCCCGGGGATCGGTGCCCCGAACGGCTTGAAAGCCTTGTTGGTGAACAGCAGCTCCGCCATCGTTCCCATCGGCTCCGAACGCGCCGTGAGAAGCTGGGTTAGAGCTTAGTGGAGAGCCAGCTTCTCACGGCTACGATGAAGTAATAGGGAAAGTGTCCTGATTCCCTTCTCGCTCAAAGACAGAAGGGACGTGATTCACACAAGACCTAACAGGACGAGATCGACCCGCAGATTCGCATTGCGACGCCGGAGGGCGACTATTGGATTGCAGTTACGCTGCCGCGCGATCCGTATGGCCGCAAGATGGTTTTGCGCAACCTATCACTATTCATGGCCTGGAAGCAGGCGCTCGGCTTCACGCTCGCGAGCGAGCTCTATGAGCCGGATAGCGTTTACTGCGTGGGGCTATTTCCCAAGGAGCGCCTTGCCTGCCTCGCTCGCATCCGGCGAGAGCCGAAGCCGTGGACGGCGAAGAATTTCGGGGCCGTAGAATGGCTGCCGGAAAGCTCGATCGATCCCATGCTGCTCGATCTTTTGCCGCGCGGCGCGCGGGAAATCACATCCCGCGATCTTGCCACGCTGGAAAAGTGGTTTGGCTTGAAAGGCAAATTTCCGGCAGCGAAGATTGAGACTGGCGAACTCGGGATTTAGGTTGTTGTTGGATATGGTTATCGAGCGGCTAGACTCGCGTTGCGCGTGTTCCTATTATGTTCTCATGGCTTCCGGTGCTGACCCCGAATACGAAACGCTGCGGCTGATCGATCTTAAGCCTCATGAGGTCGTGGCGGTGCGCTGCAAATGCGGTCGCATCGTCCACTACCCGAACGGGTATCTGCAGCGTCACGCGAAGCTGTCTTCGCTGACGTTGATTTATGATCTGCAATTCCGCTTGCGATGCGCGCATTGCAACAGCCGGGACGGCTTTCAGATTAGCGTCGAGGATCATCGCCATATTGGCGACAATTCCAAACCCATTTTGAGACGCGTTATTGTCGGCGGTAGAGATTGAATACGGCGGGACAGAATTCCGGCGATGCGGTAAGGAGTGTGATTGGATGTGCGGGCGGTTTACGCAAAATTTCACCTGGGAAGAGCTGGTGGGACTTTATCGCCTGACCAATCCCCTTATTCCCAATCTAAGACCGTCGTGGAATGTAGCTCCCACACAAGACGTCGGCGTGATCGTGAAGGAAGACAGCGGGCTCGTTTATAAAGCGATGCGCTGGGGGCTCATCCCCTCATGGGCCAAGGACGAAAAGATCGGCGCGCAATGTATCAACGCCCGTGTCGAAACGGTAGAAACAAAGCCGGCGTTCCGGTCGGCCTTTAAGAGCCGCCGCTGCCTCGTGCCGGCAGTGGGCTATTACGAATGGAAGAGCATTCCGGGCCTTCGAACCTCGAAACCGCTTAAGCAGCCCTTTTACATAACTCGCAACGATGACCTTCCCTTCACCTTTGCCGGTCTTTGGGAAAAATGGAAGGACGGGCTGTTGTCCTTCACGATCCTCACAACGGAAGCGGGTCAAGCGACACGCGATTTGCATGGACGCATGCCGCTGATCCTCGATGGGGTAGGCATGGAAGCATGGCTCGCCGGCAATCCGCCGCAGCTTGCAGAGAACGTCGACGCCGCAATCAAACTTTTCCCCGTGTCGTCGCGCATGAACAAACCTGCTTATAACGCGCCAGACTGTATCGAGCCGCTCGTAGCATGAGTGAGCGTGACGCTTTGGAGAGAGCTTGATGCCGGACGCTTAATGGCGCTCGCACCAATCGCGATAGGCGGTGAGGCCAGCCGCGAGCTCATGTGGAATGATTTGTTCGTTGTCGTCGATGAGGCCGGCTTCAATTTTCGCCGCGACGCAGTGCCAGTAGCGATCGACATCGGCGGCGAGACTGATTTCGGCTGTTCCCGCCCGGCGCAGGTCGCGTTCGCAGATGGCGCGCGCCAGAGGTTCGATATTGCTGCTGCGTGAGGGAGGCGGGGATTCATTCATAACGGCGTATAGTATACTTATAATGATTTCTTGCCAAGTCTCGGTATTTGCATAGAGAAGATACAAGTTTATAATTGACGCGCCGCCGCATACTCCGAATATTTCCTGCCCTTATGGATTTTCTGCATGGACAAACCAAGCGAAGGTGCCAATCGCGATGCTTTTTTGTGGAAGGTGCTGGAGCAATTCGGAGCCATTGCGGACATGGTTATTGCGCCGTTCGTAGCGAAGGCTTGGGAAGAAGGAGAAGATGACAGGAAAGTCGTGCTTCACGTTTGGCGAAAATTGGATGGAGAAGAGGATAGGGTTCTGCGTTTCACGGCGCACTTTGACGACGATGACGCTAGTGGGGATCAGAAACTGAACTTGGTGGCGGAGTGGCAGGACGACCCAACTCAGGAGTGGCAGGGCGCGAAAACTCAATTGATGGTACTCGGCTGGCGGGGCGGCGCGCCTGAAATAGAAAAAGGGCTGGATAGCCGGGCCGATTATGGGGGAGGCGAGTACCCTATCGGGAAGGTGACGCAGGGATTACGGGCCGATATCATGGCGACGCTTAAACTTGGACCGTCCTCTATTTCGCGCACGCCGGTGCCTCACGCGCGGCAAGCGTTTGTTCCTATCATCGGTGACGTTTCGTTTGACCGCGCGAAGCCTGTTGCGCCACGCGAGAGAAAACAAACTGCACCACGGCATCAACCGGCGACGACAGCGCCCGAGCCCGAACGGGACGATTTAGCTCCGTTGAGGACTTCGCTCGGCGTGATGGCTGAGATCGGCGTACTGCAAACGGAGGCGGTGTTTGCCGATTTCATTCAGGCGGCGCGTCTCGCGTCGCTGCGCCAACGTCAGGTGGCGGTATTCGCGCGAAGCGCTCTCTTGGATCTGTATTTGATTGAGAAGCAGTTTTTCGAGGGGCCAAGCTGGAGAAGGCCAAGCGGTGTGCGCATCAAAGGCGGTTCGCTGATGGAAGGAGTTTTAAGGACGAAGGCGAGCATGTTCGGAAGGAGCCGCAGCGCCCAGGAGCATCGCGCCGATAGGATCGTGGCGGACATGGAAGCCTATTACCGTGGCGTTCTTACCCAATGCGGGCAATTCAAGCCGGACGAAGTTGACGAGAGGGTCAAGCGAGCTTTTGGCAGCACCAAGGCCATTGTCGACAAGGCGGTCGAGGGATTTCGGTCTCACGTCTGGCCGAACTGGGCGCGGCTGGAGCGTGCGTTCACGCGCCGGATAGCGCTGGATTAACTCGAGCCTAGACAGCCGAATAAATCGGTTTCCGCTGGGTCATTCGACAATTGCCGGCAGACGCGTGCGGGTTAATCTAGGGCAGTGAACTCCTATTAGCTCGATAACGTTTAAACGCGAAGCGTTTCTGTTTTAGTGACTAAAACCCATAAATGTCTCAGGCGGCGCGGCGCTATAAGCAATATAAGATTGAGTTTAGGTCCATCGATGGTATTATCTATTTCCAAGTAAATCGTGGAGGCACTTATGTCCACTACGCGCAAGCTTTATTTAGTATTTATTACATTATTTTGTTTAACATTGCCTTGCTTAGCTCAAACGAGTTCAGCGGATGACGCATATCGATTGTGTAGCCCAATTCTGAATTCGATAATATCAGATGAAAGCTATTTCCAACAAGGAGCTACGCAGAAAAGTACAACAGTAACTTATTTTTGTTCGCTTAATTTTACAAGCGAGCAGGAGGCCCAATCTGCTGGACTAAAGATAGGTTTTGAAATAGACGGAATTCCAATTGGTCTTTTGTTTTCATCTGATTCTAAAAAAAGAATGGATGCCAGAACTAAGCTATGCTCCTTAAATACAGTTGATACGAATAGTGCTTGGGGTCAGGTGCTCTTAAATTTGCACCGTGACCGCAGCGTTCCGGCTGAATACCAAAAATGCGTACAGGAAGCGATGACTATACAAAAACAAGATCTTTACTGCTATTCTAATTCGATTGCAGGAACTGGTGATGTCGTGTTCACCGTCGGATATCGGCCGGACAGTTTGCGGACGAGCAAACTCAAGCAGGCTCGTTTGATGGGCCCGTTTGTCGACGCGGCGGGTAAGACCGATGTTTCAGACCAAATCAGGGCTACTCAAAAAAGACAGGGGCAACCGCTGCACGCGTTCCAGCCGATAGAAATTCCCGCTAAAAGAAAGGCACAGGGCGCAGGGTCGCTAGAAGTCACGTTGGACGATGGCCAAGCTTGCCGGGCCGCTATCGGGCCGATTCCCTATAAATGGGACGGAAATATCATCGCACTCGGTGCTTGGTTAGGAAGTAATGCAGCGCATACATTCAGCATAGATGCCGAGAAAGATTGTGGAGATGGTACGGATACACGTTATCAAGAGGTATGCATCGACACGGGGCTAGTCTTGAATTCTAGTCAAAATGCATCACAAGTTTATAACAGAAGCAGCAACTGCCCTCGAGATGCATCTTATATTTCAAATATCCGCAGAAAATCTGATAGCTGCGCTTCTGTCGAGTATAGGTTAAAAGGTTGTGGTTATGACACTTTTGGGCTGAACTGCAAAGGCAGCGGATGGCTCCGGGCAAGCGGTTTCTTACAAGCTCGCTTGCTTGACACCACCAAAGGGACCACCTTTCCGCATAGTTTCCAAGGTACTGACAATGATATTGGTGTTAGATTTGAGGCATTCGGTTCAGCAATACCGGCAGACTTTAGGTACACTGATATGGCATACCAATTGAATATCTCCGTACCGTCTGCAGGTGGCTATAAAGCAGTTTCGTTATTTTCCGGCTCTGACCCTGGAATTCCTGTCTGCCAGGATATATTAGTTGATCAACAAACTGTAGGATACTTCGCTTATCTTAAAAACGCGCAGATACTCGTGTTTGGCGAGGTTGCTCGATGCGAATCACTCGGAAATCTAATTGGCAAGGTATGGCCTTCTATTGTTCAGAATACGCCAGAAGGGCGCTGCAGCCAAAGCGGCCTTCGGAGGTCAGAGAAAACGTCTGACAAAATAACGGGCCCAGAGATGTTTTCTTATGGTTGTCGCCCTTGATAACGCAAAAATTATGCGGTCGAGAGACAAGCGGAACCACTCCATTTATGCCCAGATGAGCTGGTCCCGGCGATGGTTAATTTTTTGCTAACACAAAAGGGATAACTACAGTTAAAAGTATCTGGAATAACGCAATGAAGCGTACAATTCTTGCACGAGCTATTAATTCACCAACACCTGTAATGCTGAAAGAAAAATAGAAGAAGTCAGTTAACGAGAATAGTGCTGGCGTCATCCTACCTGACTCATATTGTGACCTCACATGTTCTATCGATCGTTTTCGTTCTGATCGTAGATACTCTTCGAGTTCGTAATGTGACATCTGGAACTCTGGATTTTGGGGTGACTTAATATAAAACTCGCCAGCTGTGTTGGCTGCAACACCTCGATAGTTAGATTCCAACGTCGCGTTAAGCAGCGCGTGAAAGGCAGGGTCCTGTCTCTGTGGACCAACAAAATCTGTTCTTATCCTTGTCTGCAACAGCACGTCGTTAACTGTGTACTCGAATTGCTTGTAGGGAGAAAATTGGAAAGTCGTCGTCTGCGCTGTCGGTTCAGCGAGCTTGAGCAACACGACGTCTATTAGGGTTATTCTTTTGAAGGACGCATCGATATCGCTTTCTGTGCGCTCAAGGGCGCTGATAGTTTCAGGAATTGGCAATTCCTTTGAGACAATATAATAATCCGGATGATATCTGAATATTAGGAAGTGCACGCATCCAAATATGAGAGCAAAACAAATATATGTATAAATCGCACGTGCGATATTTGAACCTTGTTTATTTAGCGCGTATATAAGGAACGCTATAGCGAAGATAGGTATTATCCAGGCGATATATAATTCCATCCCGAGCCTCTTTTATTTGCAATACTAAAGCCTTGTTTTGACCGATCCTGATTTATCACGGCACCCGATTAGAGCCAAGTCTGAACATGGGTTTTCCTGCGATTAAAGTGCGGGGATTAGCTTTAAGAACAAAATCTCAATCGCAGTAGAATGAGCGGTGTCAAGCGCTCAGCCGAGGTGGTAACGGAACGAGTGCGCGTGCTGCGAGCATGCCCCCAATAGTCAATGAGCTCGTTAAGAGCAAGGCGAAGGCCGCATGAAGTTCGTTGGGTGTAAGCTGAGAGGGAAAAAGCGGCGCTTACGCGCCGCCCTCGCGGTGATCGAGAACGGGAATACCGAGCTTCCTGGCCTTGTCGGCGAGGTTGCCGGTAATGCCGGAGCCGGGGAAGACGATGACGCCCATCGGCACGAGTTCGAGCATGCGGTCGTTGCGCTTGAAGGGTGCTGCCTTGCCGTCGCGGGTCCAGTCGGGCTTGAACGCGATCTGCGTGACGCCGCGGTTATCGGCCCAGCAGGCGGCGGCTTTCTCGGCACCCTTCGGCGTGCCGCCATGGAGGAGCACCATATCGGGATGCTTGGCGAACACCTTGTCGAGCACGGCCCAGATGCGCTTGTGGTCGGTGTAATCGACGCCGCCTCCGAAGGCGATCTTCGTGCCTTTCGGCAGCAGGAGCTCGTTTTCGGCCCAGCGGCGCGCGGCGATGAAGTCCCGGCTGTCGATCATGGCGGCGGTCAGGTGCTTGTGATTGACAAGGCTTCCGGCGCGGGGACGCCAGGCTGAGCCGGTCTCGGTCTCATAGCGCTCGGCGGCGAGGTCGCGGATGTGCTCGAAGGTTTCGCGGCGCTCGAGAAGGTCAAGGCCTTGGGCGATGAGGCGCTCAAGTTCGACCGAGCGCACCTCGGAGCCGTCCTGCTCCTGCTGGCTGCGCTTCTGCCGGTCTTCATTGTCTTCGAGTTGACGCTGCACGCGGGCGGATTTTTTGTGGAAGAGATCGGTGAGGCACCAGAGCAGATCGTCGAGGTCGGGCTCAAGGCGCGTGTCCTGAAACATGCTCGCAACGATGTCGAAGATATCGGAGACGGCCGCCTCGCACAGGTCAGCGCCGGGAAGGGAGCGAGGGTCGGGCTCGCCGGCGGATGGCTGGTAGCCGTGAAGTTGCAACTCGTCGAGCACGCGCGCGGTCGGGGAGCTGTGGTGTCCGGGCTCAAAAGCGTCGGTGCCGGTGTCGTGAAGAGTCGTCATGATGTGTCCTCCTTGAGTGATAAGCCGCCCCTCGCGGCCTTGATGGCGAGGCTCGTTGCCGGAGGCGCGGGCGGGGGCTGCACCGCGCGGCGAAGCGCGCGGCCGTAGCGCAGCGGAGGACGGCAGGAGGACGTTTATTTTGCCTCGCGATGCAAAGCGGACCCGTGAGGGGCCGCGGCGGAAAATAAACGGATCTCCGCCGTTGCCCTCCGCCCCCGGCTCTGGCTTCCTCGCCAGCCTAAAAGGCGCGAGGGCGGCTTGCTCCGGCGGGGAGAACGCGCAGGCGACAGCGCCACAGCCGCAGGCGCTTGCGGAAACGGCGCAGGGACGCCGGGATCAGGGCAGGAAACGAGAGCAGTCTTTCGGCTCCATCTGCGCGAGCATCCTCGTCTTCACGGCATGGACGGGTTCGTGGCGCAAATCGATATTCAGATCCTTGGCAGCTGGCTTCAGGACGCGGCAATCGATTCCCGCCTCGCGGCATCTCTCGGCGAGGCGCTCTTCGGCAAAATCGCCCGCCGCGTCATTGTCGCGAAGAACATAAAGACGGCGAAGGCCGACAGGAAACAGGATGGCCGCGAGATGGGCCGCTGACAGGCCCGCCGCCATGGGCAAAGCCGGAAAGAGGGAGAGAAGCGAAAGCATGGTCTCGATGCCCTCGCCTGCCGCCATGATATCGACCGGCTTACCGAAGCGCACCGCATTGCCGAGCAGATGACCCATGGCGCGCCTTGGATCGGCAAGCGGGGCTTTGCCGCTGCCGTCGCGGGCGAGATAGGTGCGCTGAAGGCCGGCGAGCTTTCCGGCGGCGTCGGTGACAACGCCAAGGAGCGCCGGCCAGCTCTGGCGCGGCGCCTCGTCGTCCGGGCGGTAATAGCAGGCGGGATGAAAACGAAGACAGGGCCAGGAGAGGCTGGCCGTGATTCCTCGGGTGCGCAGATACGCTTCTGCGAGCGTGCCGGGCACGGGGCGCGACAGACTATAGAGCTTTTCGGCGGCGGCCGGAGCATCGAGCGGCGGTCGTGCGGGACGGCTCTTTCGCCGGGCACGGATAGGTTCGGGCTCGCGCAAGAATTGCCGCGCTTCCTCAAGCGTATCGCGAAACTCGGCACAGCCCTTGTTGAGGCGGATTAGATCGAGTAGATCGCCATGCTGGCCGGTCGCGGCGTCGGTCCATTTGCCTGCGCGTTCGCCCGCGAGCTTGACGAAGAGGCTCTTTCCGCGAGAGCCCTGGACGTCGCCAACGATCCAGTAGCGGCCGGCGCGGCGTCCGTTCGGAAGATAGGCGCGGCACACCGCCTCGGCCCGGTCCGCGAGGCGCCGGGAAAGTTCGGATGCGTAGCTCATCGTGGCCGCCCTATGCGTTCTCGTTCGCGGGCGAAGTGAGCGGCGGGTAGAGCAGGAATAGGCGAGATAAGGTTTCCGCACCGGTCTCGGAGTTGAGAGGCAGAAAGAGGCGCAAGCGCCAAGCGATGATTTCGCTGAAGAATCCGAAGGATTTGAGCTGCTCGACTTCGGTATCGCGGAAGCCGGTCAGCTCGATGCGTTTTGCGCCCATGACGGTCGAGACACGCAAACCGAGACCGCTGCGCAAGGACACAGGCGCCGAGCCGGAAAGAAGGAGCCTATGCGTGTCTTCGGCGGAAAGCGCGGGCCCGCCGTCGAGATTGAAGGCAGTTCGAAGGTTCGGAACTTCGGTTGTACCGATCAAACGGCCAACAATGCGCTCGCCATCGTCGGTTTGTAGCCGGTAAACCTTGCTGGCGGCACGAGGCAGATGTTTCCAGACCGGCAGCAGCAATCCTGTGACAAGGTGAATCTCGCTCGAACGCGTCGGTGGTATCTCCTGCAATTCCTTGAGCCAGAGAGTTATGAACTCTTCCTCGCTTGCGGCTTGCCAGTGACTGGTGGCGAGACGCGTTTTGGGAACGGCGTCGCGTGAAAGCGGACGGATTAGCCGCACACGTTCCTCGACGGTTCCATCGTCGAGCGTGAGGCTCGACGCGGGCGCGGCAAGTGCGGCGCGGTTCGAACTCGTATTGACGAGAAAAGGCGACTTCGAGCTTGCGGCAAGCGAGAGCGCCGCGTCCAGGCCGAGCGGTTCGTTTTTGTCCTCGCGCCGGATAGTGAGAAGCGTCGTGGCCGCTCCCGTGCGTTCGTGGGTTTGGAGAATGCGGCGGTCAGTGACGTTGAGACTCTCTGCGATCAGCGTCTCAAGACCGATATCGTAAGTACCGGATGCTATCGCGGCTTCGACGCGAGTGGCGAGCAGCTCCTCGAACAGCTCAAAGAAGCGGTTTTGCAAGGCGATTGGCAGCGCGAGCACGCGGTTCAAAAACGTGGTGATCGGCGGCAACTCTTCGAGCATCGTGCCCTCGCTCGACTTGATACGAAGGCCGGTCGCGTTTTCGAAAGCCTCAAGGCTCGAAAACTCCACCTGTCCCCGATAGATGCGCGCATAGAGCTCAAGAAGCGCCGCGCGGGCATAAGGGCTTTCGAGATTGTCCTCCGGCCGGAACAGGCCTTGGCCTCCGGTCTGGCGCTGGCCACGCGTGATGGCGCCGAGGCTGTCGAGGCGTTTGGCAATGGTGGAGAGGAAGCGTTTCTCGCCCTTGACGTTAGTGGCGACGGGCCTGAACAAAGGCGGCTTCGCCTGATTGGTGCGGTTCGAACGGCCAAGGCCTTGAATGGCGGTGTCGGCTTTCCAGCCTGGCTCCAGGAGATAGTGGACGCGCTTTCTCTGGTTACGCGCCGAAAGATCGGCGTGATAGGAGCGCCCCGTGCCGCCGGCATCCGAGAACACCAGGATACGTTTCTTGTCATCCATGAAACTTTGCGTTTCGGCGAGGTTCGCGGAGCCGGGTCTCGTCTCGGCCATGAGACGAGCGCCGCCATTGGCTTCGGTCTTCTTAACAATGCGGCGATTGCGTCCGGTGACTTCCGCGACTTGGTCCGTTCCGAAGTGGTGCAGGATTTGATCGAGCGCAGTCTGCACCGGCGGCAGCGAGGCGAGCTTCTCGATCAAACGGTCGCGGATTTCGACCGCTTCTCTCGACTGCACGGGTTGGCCATCTAGCACCACGGGACGCGATTGCAGGTGGCCTTCCTCGTCCGCATAGCGCTCGTAAAGCTGGGTCGGGAAACCCTTGGCAAGATAATCGAGCACATATTCGCGCGGCGTGACGTCAATGGAAAGATCGCCCCATTCCGATGTGGGAATTTCAGCAAGCCGGCGCTCCATTAGGCTTTCGCCGGTCGAGACGAGCTGGACCACAGCAGCAGAGCTTTCGTCGAGATCGGCCTCGATTGACTTCAGCAGCGTCGGCGTCTTCATCGCCGTGATGAGGTGATTGAAGAAGCGCTGCTTGTTGCTCTCGAACGCGCTTTTAGCAGCGGCTTTTGCCTGACCGTTCAGGGTACCGCTGTCGCCGGTGATGTTCACGGCTTTCAGTGCCGCTTCGAGATTCTGGTGAATGATCTGGAAGGCCCCGGCGTATGCGTCGTAGATGCGGATTTGCTCGGAGGTGAGCGCATGTTCGACGATCTCGACCTCGATGCCCTCATAAGATAGCGAGCGCGCGATATAGAGCCCCAGCGCTTTCAAATCGCGCGCCAGCACCTCCATGGTGGCGATGCCGCCCGCCTCGACCGCGGCGACAAAATCGGCGCGGTTCGCGAAGGGAAAATCGGAGCTGCCCCACAGCCCAAGGCGCTGCGCATAGGCAAGGTTCTGTACGCCGGTGGCGCCCGTCGCCGAGACATAGACGATTCGCGCGCCGGGGAGAGCATGTTGCAATCTGAGTCCGGCACGACCTTGCTGCGACGGCGCTTTGTCGCCGCGCTCGCTTTTCTCGCCCGCGGCGTTCGCCATCGCGTGCGCCTCGTCGAACAGGATGACGCCGTCGAATTCCTTCCCCAGCCAATCGAGGATTTGTTGGAGACGAGAGCACTTGCCCTCGCGTTCGGAGGAACGCAGCGTGGCGTAAGTCGTAAACAGAATGCCTTCGGCGATTCGGATCGGTGCGCCTTGCCGGTAGCGCGATTGCGGCACGATCAAAAGTTTTTCCTGGCCGAGCGCCGACCAGTCGCGCTGCGCGTCCTCGATCAGCTTGTCCGACTTTGAAATCCATACCGCCTTGCGGCGTCCGCGCAGCCAGTTGTCGAGAATGATGCCCGCAGCTTGCCGCCCTTTGCCGCTGCCGGTGCCGTCGCCGAGGAAGAAGCCCTTGCGGAATTGAACCGCGTTTTCGTTGCCGTCCTTGGCAAGGCTCAAATTGTCGAGGCTTTCATCGACAAGGAATCGTCCGGCGAGCATTTCGGTATGGGCTTCGCCGGCGTAGATGACGGTTTCGAGCTGGGCGTCAGACAAAATGCCATGCTCGATCAAGCTCTTCGGTAGAAGCGGCCGGTAAGAGGGAATGGGGGGCTTTACCGATGCCATCGCCGCGGATTGCACGAGCTTGGTCGGATGCGGTTTGGCAGCGGCGATCTGAATAGATTGCACCTGATAAGGTTCGTAAATCCGGTCGCTGAAACGCGTCTCCGGCTCGGGGGCTTCGCAGGGCCCATAGCTCAGTTCTTCGGCGTCCTGCGCCGGAGCGCGAGGGGCCGGAAGCGAGGAAGAAAATGTGCGTGGCGCCACTTTGCGTGGCGTGATTGCGGAACGTGCCGCCGGGAGCGCCGGCGGCGAAGTAGAGGGCGGGCGGGGCGGCAGCTTGGCTTCGATCAAAGCCAGAAGCCCGGCGAGGCTGTCCGCGTGACCGGCTGACGTGAGAGGCGCGTTGTCCGCCTGCGGAATCCGGTCGATGACCGTGAGCCGCGTGTCGATGCTGGTGCCGTGGCGGGCATAGATGCGGCCGTCGACAGTTGCGGTGAAGCGGAAAGAGGCCGCAGTGCTAAGATCGGCATAGAGCGCGTGAATGTCCGCGTTCAGAGGATCGTGGGCTGCTCCCGTCAGCACCGCGAGACGTCCGCCGTCTTGCAAACGGCGCAAGGCCGAGCGGATATGGCGGACGGTCGCATCGCGCATGCTGCGCTCGATACCGGGCGATGCCGAGAAGGGTGGGTTCATCAAGACGGCCGCGGGCGCAACGTTAGCGTCGAGATAATCGTCGATCTGCTCGGCGTTGAAGCGGCTGACAGGCGCCTGCGAAAACAACGCCGTGAGCATGGCGTGGCGGGTTTCGGCGAGTTCGTTGAGCGCGAGGGCTGCTCCCGCGATCTCGGCATGAATGGCAAGAAGCCCGGTGCCCGCCGAAGGTTCGAGTACGAGCTCTCCGGGACGGACTTGCGCGGAAAGATTCAGGAGAAAGCCAAGGCCAAGTGGGGTCGAGAATTGCTGGAACCGGTCGCTTTCCTCCGAGCGGCGCGTGTGCGACGGCAACAGCGCCGACAGCCGCTCGATCATGGAAAGATAACGGGCAGGCGATCCAGACTTTCTCAGCATGCCCGGGCCGTATTTGCGCAAGAACAGAACAGCGGCAGCTTCCGAGGCTTCGTAGGTGTCCTTCCACAGCCAGGCGCCGTCTTGATCGCTCGCCTCGAACGCTTCAGCCATCGCTTCGCGAAGGAGCCGCGCGTCGAGCGCTGACCCGCGTTCAAGTGAAGGAAGAAGGTGAGCCGCGGCGGATAAAACCCTGGCGGCTTTGATGTTTTGAGGGACGGGCGGGCAAGCGGACGCGGCCGGCTGAGGGGCAGGGGGTGTCATGGTCAGTCCTTTTGGAAAATTGGGGGAAGCGACGGATCGGCGTCAGCGAAAGGCGATTGCGGCGTGATGGCCGCAATAGGGGCGGCCTTCGCGCTTGGCGCGGCCGCAAAAATGAAAGCCCGCCATCTTCGGATCGCCGATCGGCCAGCGGCAGGTGAGCTCGCTCAGGGTCTGCACCGTGATGAGCCGGTCAGGCGGCGGGCCGAGTTCCGGCAGGACCGGAGGCCGCTTTGGCGCCGCATTCTTGCGTGGCTGGCAGTCCTGGCGCGCGCAGGGTTGCGGACGGCTCTTCCGTGACGGCGCGGGGGGCGGAAAGAGCGCGCGCGGACGGGCAGCGGTGCGTTTGCGCGATTGGTTCGCGCGCCCGCCAAGCCCGAGCCGGTGCACCTTGCCGATGACGGCGTTGCGGGTCACCTTGCCGAGCCGGTGTGCGATAGCAGAGGCGCTTTCGCCGCCGTTCCAAAGTTTCTTGAGCGTGTCGACGCGATCGTTGGTCCAGGACATGGAAGTTCTCCAAACATGAAAAAGCCCGCGAAAGGCGCGGGCGGGGTGGGGTGTAGCTGCCGATGCCGGCGGCCGGCCGGGGATGGGATCAGGGTGGCGCGGATTTTGGCTTGCCGTGCTTTTTGCTCCGGCGGCTTTCGAATTTTTCAAACACGTCGTAGGTGGAATTGTAGCTGATACGGTAGGGGGTGATGATGATCGCCCCGCCGCCGAAGCCGTCCGGGCGCATTTTGCTGCATGTGTAAGCGGCAGCGATGGTCAGATAGGGAAGCTCGCCCTTTGAACGGCGCACGATGTCTTGCAGGATGGTCGTGTAGCCGGGAACGCTTGTGAGGTCGAAGTCGAAATGTTCCAGTCCGGGATCGCTTTTGAGCAAAGCTTCGGTAAGAGCGGATCGAATGCGCGAGCGGACGCGGCAGGTTGAAAGGGCGTCTTCGACGGCTTTGCGATCGAGGGTAATGAAGTCGCTGGGGTTTTCGCTGGCGTAATAATAGAAGCTGCCGTCGCGCGTGTCGCTTTCGAAAATTTCGGCGAGCAGGAGCCGCTCGAAGGGCGCGATGAGGTGTTTGGGAATCTCCTGGTGGATGACGGTTTGCGTGTAATAGTCGGCCATTTCTGTCTCCATCAATGAAAAGCCCGCGCGTGACGCACAGGCTTGGGTTGCTTCGAAGCTCTCTCTTTCATGCAGGGGTTGCCGCTTAGGTGGTGTCCGGCGTCGGATGGTTTTGAAATCCGATCAGGTCACGTGCTTCGCGAATGAGGCTTTCAAGCGCTTCGTGCTGCGCCGTAAGCCAGTTGAGATCGGTTTGAACGGCTTCGGGATCGGCGCCGTCTGGTCTTTTGTTGACGTAGTCGCTTTCGGCAAATAGCGCGAGATGCGCGATCTTTGTTGTGAAGGCTCGAAGGGCATCGCTCAGCGGAATGGATTCGCTGTGATCGAAGCGGTCGATCTCTTGCTCAATTTCGCCTTTGTCATCGAGCCGGTCGACGAGGACAACGGCGTCCGGTGTGCTCGATATATCGGTGGCGTTTTGCTTCGCGATCTTGAGCAAGGTTTCGCTGACCCATTGGTTGAGCGGCTGGCGCATGGCGCGCGCAGCGGCGTCGTTTTTGGCTGTGAAGCGGCGATGACGTAAATGCCACGCGTTGAAGCCCACGGTTGCGCGGTATTTTGGCATGTGATGTCTCCAGACGTGAAAAAGCCCGCGAAAGGCGCGGGCGGCGGGTTGGTCGAAAGGGATGGGGTGTCAGTCGTAATGATAGTCGATGAGCGCGTCGGCATCGCTCCACGGCACCTCGCAGCGCACATAGCAAAGCCGGTTGACGAAATGGAATCCGGCGGCGAGGTAAAAGCCGTTGGCGCAATCGAGTACGGTCCACCAGTAGCGGTCATCAGTCCTATCGGGGGGGCGCACCTCGGAGAGTTCCCAAAGTGGCGTGTTGTCCTCATCTAACGATCGGATACGGAAGCGGCGTTCGAAGACGTCCCATGAGCGAGCGCGGGTTCGTTTGGCGGGCGTGTGACAGGTCATGGACTCACCTGTTCGGTGATATGCCCGGCTTCATCGGCGGCGTCGATGTAGTGCGAGATCGGCGCCTTGGCCTCGAAATAGAGATCGCGCTCGATGCGAAGGCCGGCGCGTCCCTTGAACTCTTCAAGTTCGCTGAGGCGCACGGTGCCGAATTCGGGAAAGCCCATGCCGAGATCGCAAAGGCCCCAGGCGATGTCTTCGTCTTCGGGATCGATTTCGGTCAAAAGCCAGGTTGCGGCTCCTGCGGGGTAGAAGAGTTTGACGACGGGCCAGAAATCCTTCTCGGCCTTGGTGCCTTTGACTTTCTGCTGGTCGCGGCCGTTTTTGAGCAGCCGTTCGCGCTGCTCTTTGGTGAAGAGCTTCATGGTGTTGTTTCCTTGTGGCTTTGGGGTTAGCGGGCCTATCGCTGTCCGCTCTCGCGGCCGTGCCCGCGCATCCTTCTTTGGACGGCCTGGTCCTCTAAAGGTCAGCGTCTGCGGTTAGGACGGGAAGCGGTATTCAGAAGGCTCGTAGGGATCGGACGGCGGGGCTTCCGCTTCGTTATCCGCGTCATGCACGATGACGATCACGGCGCCGTCGCAGGTCACATCCTGGATTACGCCGCCGGACAAATAGATTTTTACGGTGGGCCTCTGCTTTAATCCGCCTTCGCTGAAGGCGTAGGGCACATCGGCGTTTATGTGCGTGGAGCTTCCTCGGCCGGTATCGAGTGCGCCTTCGCAGTAACCATTGATGAACGTGCGCCCGGATTGGCCGGCAATTTGCTAATGAGGGTAGTCATTGGTGATTGTGATCGCTTTCGCACAAGCCGCTTCGAGGGTTTTCGCTTCTGCTTCGACCGTGTTGACGGACGGCAGCTGGGCGACGCAGCGAATGGTCCAGGTTTTCACTGCATCCATGCCCGCTGCAATATGCCTGCGTTTCCCGGAACGGGCAGGCTGATTGGTAAGGCGCTTCATGGCCGTCCTCCTTCGTTCAAGACGGCGCGGCAGCGATGAGCTAATTGCGGAATGTCATCGAGCCAGGACAAGGGCGCGAAGTGATTGCGGCCGCCTGTGTAGTCCTTTCGTCCTTCGCAGGTGCGGATCAGGATGCCGCTGTCCGAGCCAGTCGCAGGCTGGCAGATCTGCACATAGAGCGCGCTATGGTGCATCGTTACTTCGCCGGACACGGCGATGCCGCCCAAATTGGATCGAAGGTCGAAGCTTCCTGGCTCAAAGCCAAGGGCTGCGGCGAGCGACTTGAGACGCTTGCGGCCGGTCGCGTGAAAGGCGCGCTTTTGCGCATCGTTGTAGGCGCAGGATGTGTACCAGTTCATGAGATGTTTCCAGACGTAAAAAAGCCCGCGGTGCTGGCGCGGGCTTTGGAGGTTGATAAGTAGAGTCGTGGTTAGGCTGCTTTAGGCGATGCCAGATGGGAATTGACGTGGCATTCAAGCTCGCGGGCTGTTTGGGCCTTGTCGAACCCTGCCGGTTTGCGGCCGGATTTCTTGTCGAACGAAACGGAAAGATGCCAGGGCTTGCCGGTTGGTTCGAGTTCGGCGGCGAAGGCTTTCAGGGCAGCTTTGCAATCAGCGACGGTTTCGATGGCAAAGAGTTTTGAGGGCGATTTTTCGCGAAAGTTGAAAGCGATGGTGAAAGAGTTCGAGCGGCATTCGGTGAGGGGATAGGCATTGATGGTGATGTGGCGTTGAGGCATGGCATCGTCTCCTTGAGTTGGAAGTGGTGGGGTGGGAGGGACCGGCTAGGCGGGCCGGGATTTCTTGCGCTTGTCCGGGCGTTTGACCGGCTTCGGTTTGGGCGGCAGGCCTTCGGTGCCGATGTAAATCTCGACAACAGGCCCGTCGGCGACGCTGGTGGGATCAATACGCTCGACCTGCCAGGCATTGAGCGCTTTCTTGACGCTCTCAACGAAGTCGATGTCTTCGGCGTCGCAAAGATGGCCAAGATCGACGAGCAGATCCTTGACCGAGGTGGGAAGGTCCTGATGCGGATCGAAGTTGCAGACGGCGATCGCTTTGCGCGCCTTGGCGGCATGCTCTTCATTGAGGGGCTTCGGCATGAACGGTTCTCCAAAATGCGAACGGCCCGCTGGTAAGGGCGGGCCGTTCTGGTGGAAGGGATGGGAACGCGGGACTCTCTCTCAAGCCGTGCTTCCCGCCTTTTCCCTGCGCTCCTCTTCCATTTCGAGCCGGGTGGCGAGACGCTGGTCTGTCGGATAACCGCGGGACATCCACGGCGCGGGCCTGATTTGCGAGAGCCAGTCGGCGACGGAGGGAATGCGTCCGCCGCAATCCTCCTTCACATGCTGCTCGGCGATGTACCGGACCGGAACGTGCCGGCCCTCGGAATTCACGATGGTTTTGCCGAAGACGCGCTCCGCCTCGAAGATGCCTTGCGCGTGATGGCGCAGCGCGCGGTGCCGGAAGTCGGCATAGGTTTCCTTCGTGGCATCCAGCCAATCATGGACGGGCAGGTAATCGGTAACGCAGCCGCCAAACAATTTGACGGAGCTTTCCGCATGAAAATGAGGATGGGTCATTGGAAGCTCCTGGAGTCGGACATGGGTTCGAGAAAAGTGTGATCGATCCGGCCTGCGCGGTTCTCGGGATCGATCACGATCGCGCCGGACGAGCCTTCGTTGATTTCCCAGCCTGGGTAGTGCTCTTCGAGGAGGTCGTAGCACCACTGCTCGACCGCATCCTTGAGAGGCATGGTTTGAACGCTTTTGCTGGCCGTCGAATATTGCCCGGTTCCGAAATCATAATTTGTGTGGGTGAGAGTGATGGAGACAGGTGTATCGGGAAACGGGATGACCACGTCTTCGTTGTTTCGCGCTTCGACATCGTCGATGCATCCGCTGTCGCCGGAGCCGGAATAGTTGACGAGCAGCTTGTGAACACCAAGCTCGCTGAGCGCTTGATAAATGGGGTCCTGGCGGCGCGGTTGGACGAAAGGTTCGTCGGTGCCGGTGGGGTTCGGAAGGACGGCAGGAAGATTGTCGGTCATGGTTCGGGCTCCTGAAAATGCAACGGCCCGCGACATTGTCGCGGGCCGTCTGGTTGAAGGGATGGGCACTTATTCGGCGGCTTGCAGCTCGGCTTCCTCGAGAAAAGCCGGAAGGAAAGTGTCTGAATCTTCCTCGATTGCGGCCGGTGGGCGCAGCGGTTCCGGCAGCCAGCCGGTATCCGTGATCAGCCGTTCGGCTTCGGCCGCCATTTCCTTCTTCTTGAGATCGGTAAGAAGCTCCGCGGTCCCTTCGCCCTTCGCTTCCGCGACGGTCTCCAGGATCTGCTGCTTCTTGATGCGGCCAAGATAATTAGCGGCGGTCGTGACGAAGCCTTGCGCACCCATATCGAGCCGCAGGGTTTCGGCCAGCTGCAGCGCGTGGCGGCGTTTGTTCGAGCGTCCGAAACCTTCGTGCAGGGCGTTTACCGTCAGGCCGGCGCAGTGTGCGAACAAAGCCTGCTCCGTGTCGTGATCGAGCTTGAGCAACGCATCCCAGACCTCAATTTCGCTTTCGGGAAGGAGTTTCTGAAACGCTTCGTGGCGCGCGTCGATTTCCTTACGGGCCAGGAATTCCGCAAGGCCGGGAAAGCCGGTCACCAGCGTGTCCTTGGCGTCGATCTGCAGGCAGTTGTTGCTGGTGTAGCCGCGATAAAAAAGATCGAGGACAAGCGCGTTCAAGACCGCGAGATAGGCGATGCGGTGATCGGCGGCAAGCGCGTTGCGAAGGCCCAGCGAATGATAAGCGGTGAGTTCGGTCATGAGCTTGTCGGGAAGCTCGGCGCTGTCGTCATCGTTCGCGGCAGGATCGGCAGGACTGTATGCGGCGTCATCGGGCTCGCCAGTTTCGTAAGGCATATCGCTTTCCGCGGAATCGCGTTCATCGGCGTTAGCGGGAGCAAAAGCAGGCCGGGCTTTGGATTCGGCGAGGATGTCCGCATGGCGCCGGTAGCCGCGTTCGACAAGAAGCGTGCCGTCATGGTCGATGCTGACGAACGCGCCGGCCTTCGCTTTCTGCTCATCCGAATAGATCGCTTGCTTGGCGTCGAGTTCGGCGAGTCTGGCGTTGATGGCCGCCAGGCGCTCCGCATCTTCGGGAACACGGTCTTCCTCGGCCACGGATTCGAGTTCGTCGAGTTCCTGGGCGAGACTTTCCGCTTCCGCGTCTTCCTCTTCGCCGAGCGCAGGCGTGACCGGCGTGATCGCGCGGAATTCGCGGCGCTGGTTCCAGGGGAAGTCGATGGCATGCTGTACCCAGCCCCAGCCTTCGGCGCGGACTTTTTCAGCTTCGGCGGCGAGCTGTTCCAAAACCAGCCGGTCGACGAGGGCGACGTCGATAAGATAACCGTCATCCTCCTCGGAAAAAAGATCGCGCTCGATGGCGCCGCCGGCCAGTTGATAAGCGTCGGCGCCGATGAAGCGCGCGCGCTTGTCGTGGACGGAGACGGATTTTTCGGTCAGCAGGCGGCGGATTTGGTCGGCGCCCTTGTTCCACGAGGTGTTGATGCTTTCGAAGACCTGTTCCTGGCGGGTATGATCGTCCGTGACGCAATAGGCCATCAGCTGTTCGAGCGAGATCTCATCATCTTGGTAAGCCTTGAGGATGACGGGGCTCGCATTGGCAAGCCGCAGGCGCTGGCGCACCGCAAGCGTCGAAACCCGGAAGGCGGCAGCGATGGTTGCTTCCCCGTGGCCTTTATCCGCCATGGCCTTGAACGCTCGGAATTCGTCGAGCGGCGTGAGCGCCTGGCGCTGCGTGTTCTCGGCAAGACTGTCAGCTTCCGCGTAACCGTCCGTCTTGACGATGCAGGGGATGGGCGCGTTTTTGGCCAACTTTTTCTGCTTGACGAGGAGTTTGAGCGCGCGGAAGCGGCGGCTGCCGGCTTGAATGCCGTAGGCGCCGGTTTCAATGCCATCGGAGTCGAGGATCGGGCGGACGCTTAAGGATTGCAGCAGGCCGCGCGCGGCGATGTCGGCGGCAAGATCCTCGATCGCGGCCTGGTCTTCGGCGCTCTTGCGCACGTTGTCTTCGTGGATTTCAAGCTTATCGAGGGGGATGGTTTGAGGTGCCGTAAGGGCAAGTTTCTGCGCGGGCGAGGGCTTGGTCATGGGAGGTGCTCCGGGCTGTCGTTCCAGGGCCGGCCTTGAGACTCTCTCTTGGCTTCAGCCCTTCACCCCTCCTCCTTCAATCCTCTTCCTCTAATCTCCTGCCGCAAATGCGATGGTTTCGGGACTTGAACCGCAGTTCTGCTCCTTACCTTGAGCGACCGCCGCAATTTCGGGAAGGCCCGCAGCCCGGTGATCAAACACCCGAACAACGCGCGCAGGAAATTGCCAAATGCAAAAAAACAGGTGGAATGCTTGATATGCCACGAAGGCCTGGCAATCCAGTTTTTTGCTTTCCTAAGCCCTAGGATCACAACCTTAAATCTCTGGTTGTTCCCAAACGATGGCAGATTAGGTTCACCGGCAAGAAGGGTGGCCATTAATGACCCTCTAAGCTAAAGCGGCAACGTCCGAGCCGGACGAACACACCACCGGCCCCATCTCCTCAGATCGAGATGCCCTCCAAGTTTCATTCAGCAACCAAATTTGCAGTAGCTCCCAATTAATGGCCTATTTCTGCCCTTCTCAGCAGGCAGATTGTTTCGCAGGTCATATGGATACGCTAGATGGTTGGGTAAATGATGTTAATGAGGGTCTTCTATCCGATTGCACAAAATAAGTTTTTTGCGTTTCGCCAGGCTCTACGACTGCTTTCGGTATTCCTGGTGCTCCATTCCAATGTGGCGGGGCCTTTTTGGGGAGCTGATTGCGGGGCGCGGGCTCAAGGCTTAGGCGAGGATGCGCAGGAGGAAAACCGCCTCGCTCAATTCCAGAGACTTATTCAGCGGGCTGCACAAGGCACTGACTTGGAGGACAAGCGTGCGGCGGCGATGGAGGCACTCGCTATGGAGCCTACCTTCCGTCATTGGACGCTGCCCGTACCTCGAGAGCTGGTTCGCGCGGCTCTGAATGGCGCGATAGGTCTTGCTGACGTAGACCGGGTTTTAGGCGATCGTGCGGAAAATCTTGAGGCAGCGATTAGCGCTCTTGAGGCGAGCCTCACTTACCTGACAAAGGAGCAATTTCCAACCGAGTGGGGCACCGCCAAGACAGCGCTTGGTGTCGCGATGGGCCGCCGCATCAAAGGTGATCGAGGCGAGAACCAAGCTTCCGCTATCAGTTTGCTAAATGAAGTCCTTGCAGTGTTTACGCGAGAATCGAACCCTGAAATGTGGGCGCGCGCCAAGATGAGTCTTGGCTGCATTTTTATTACTGTCGCGCTGGGGGATCAGTCGAAGAATCTCGACTCGGCGATAGAAGTTCTTCAAGAAGCGCAAACCGTATATACCCGTGAAGCTTTCCCAAAAGAATGGGCTGGGACGCAAGCTAATTTAGGCGTGGCCTACGCCAAACGGATTACGGGTAGCCGAAAAGCTAACCTCGAGGAAGCAATTAGAGCCAATTTGAGCGCGCTTGAAGTTTACACCAAAGAGTCTGCGCCAAACGATTGGGCATTGGCGCAGCATAACCTTGGATTAGCGTATAAGAATCGCATCGCTGGAGACGACGCGCAAAATGTCGAGATGGGCATTGCTGCATTGGAGGCAGCATTGACTGTTAGAAGCCGTGAGGGGGATCCTGATAATTGGGCGAGCACACAAATTGGTATTGGTAACGCCTATTTGGAGAGAGTGTTCGGCCACCGTTCAGTGAATATCGAGCTGGCGATCAAAGCCTATGAGTCCGCGCTTGAAGTTGCTACGCAAGAAAGCCGGCCAGTAGATTGGGCTTTGGCCATGAGCAATCTTGGCCGCGCGTATACACAAAGAACAAATGGCAATCGCGCCGAGAATTACGAAAACGCATTGAAAGCGCTTGGAAATTCGCTCAAAATTCAGAAAGAGGACACGCTGCCGATAGACTGGGCCAATACGCAAAGTAACCTGGGCTTGGCCTATCTGGGGCGATCAGAAGGAGAGGCCGCTGAGAATTACGAGAAAGCCATTTTGGCTTTTGAGAGCGCTCTCCGGGTTTATAGCAAGAAGGGTTATCCCTTCGATTGGGCACGCGTACAATCGAATATCGGTAATGTTTATCAAAATCGTATCGCTGGCGATTCCGCGAGAAATAAAGAAAGATCGTTAGAGGCTTATAAGGCAGCTCTTGAAGTTTATACGAAAGAAAATTTCCCCCGGGACTGGGCACGCACCGTTTACAATATTGGCATTGCCTACCAGAATCGTATTCGCGGAAGCGCCTCAGAAAATCGAAAAAAGGCGATTGCGGCTTTCAGCGAAGCACTTTCGATTTTCACCAGAGACAAGTTCCCACGCGAATATTTACAGTCTAAGCATTTGCTCGGCACGGCTTATCTTTCCGAGCGCAATTGGAACGCAGCTAAGGAAGCCTTTACCGATGCACGCTTCGCATTTTTAGACCTGCTTGGCCTTGGACTTGAGATTGATGATGCAAGCGATCTCATCGACACCACCGGTTCGATGTTTAATGAATGGGCCTTTGCCGCAATCGAGAGCGGACAGGAGGACAAGGCACTCGATCTTATAAGCGAAGGCCGGGCGCGCATGATGGCCCTTGCTCTCAAACAGCAACAGCTTGATCTGAATGCCGACAAACTCGATCGCGTAAATGCCTTGCGATCCGAAATCAATGAATGGAGCCGCCGAATCGAGGAACCCGGCGAAGAAGGCGCACAAGCCATCCAGTTTTTGGGCACTGTGCAAAAAGAGCTGGGCCAACTTCTAGCTGAAGGAGTTCAGAACAGTCCCGGAACTAATTCTCTCGCTCTCGCATCGAGGAGCCTCCCTTCAGGAGGTGCATTGGTTGTACCGATACTTACCGATGCCGGTGGGAAGATCCTTATTGTAGCGCGAGCAGGCGAACGCGCGAAGGTATCGGTCATCAACCTGCCCGGCCTCACGCCGATCAAGCTTCGTACTATCGTTTGGGGTCAGTTAGATGCAAAGCAGGTAGGCGGTTGGTTCGGAGCATACAATGTACAGTATCTCTCGGAAATTGAGTACAAGGAACGCAAGCACGAGTGGTTTGATGCCATCAACAACATCGGGCCGGAATTGTGGCAGCTCTTCGGCGCCGCGACCGAAAAGGAGCTTCATCGATTAGGCGTCGGGCATGGCGCTCGTCTGATCCTGCTGCCGAGCGGGCCGCTGGGTTTGCTTCCGCTTGGGCTCGCCGAAAATGTTTCTATGAACAAGCGTTTCGCCGAATTGTATGAATTTGTAGAAGTGCCGAGCCTGGTCGCTCTTTCAAATGCAGCCGACCGCGCAAGCAAAAGGAATGACCTCTCTCTTGCCGCCATAATCAATCCAACAGGAGAAATTGAACGTCTTGCCCTACCCTTTACTGAAATCGAGGGCTCATTCGTCGCATCGCACTTTCCGATTGAGACAAGGGAGATTCGTACAAAATCCAATGCTTCTCCCGAGGCAGCACTTGGCGCGCTTGCTCACAAAACATATTGGCACATATCAAGCCACGGCTTTTTCGACTGGTCGGATGCCCGGCAGGCTGGGCTCTTGATGAGAGACGAAAAGCGATTGACGGTTGAAAAGATTCAGGAGCAGCGAGGAATTTTAGGTCAGCCCCGGCTCGTCGTCCTGTCAGCTTGCGAAACCGGCATATACTCCACCAAGCGCAATGCTGAAGAATTCGTTGGCCTTCCGGCCACATTCATGGAACTTGGCGCTGGCGGTGTTCTTGCAACCCTCTGGCAAGTTGATGATTTGGCGACCTCGCTCTTGATGGCGAGGTTCTATGACCTGCATATCGAGCAAGGGCTTACCCCACCCGCAGCCCTAAGAGCGGCTCAGATATGGCTGCGCACTTCGACGGACGATGATATCCGGTCATACATTCGCGATCAGGCCAAGAATGCAAGAATTGAACAATGGCAATTGGAGAAAGTCGAAGAGGCTTTGAAGCGGTCTGGCAAACGTAGTAACAGCCGATTTGACGTAAACTCGGCTTTTCTACAGCCATCGCTTAAAACAGGTCGCAAAAAAGGAAGAGGGAGCGTAGCCAATTTCAAGCATCGGCCGTTTGAGCACCCCTATTATTGGGGCGCATTTGTCTATATGGGTCTCTGACTGCCCCCCAAGGAATAATCGCGCAGCCTTGGGAAAACTCCACGCGAGCGTCTTCCAGGGGAGGCTGCTATTCTAATGCGCAAGTGATTTGCTTTCGACCAAGATTATATGCGGCGAGCATCGATGCCTCCCCGAAGATGTTCAGCCTGAGGTTTTTCTTATCTATTTTGATTAGAAGCTCGATTTGATTGCTGGTTTGGTTTACCAGACCGAACTCGATTATGTCGTTTTGAAATCGAACGCGGGACAGGTGCGGGATTCCATTGAGGGAAAAGCTTTGTCCCTCAAAGTAGACGGCTACAGGTTCGGTTGCAGAGTTCTTGAGAATAAGCCCGGCGTTTGCTTTCGAGACCGTGAAATGGATCTCGCGCCCCTCTGGGAAACACCGAATGGATGCCGCGTCGCCTGCTGAGCGGATGGCGTCTCTCGTGATTTCGTCGGTTTTTGCTTGCTCGACGGGTTTCTCAAGGTTTCCTAGTGCTCGCTGAGACCATAGGCCGGCCTGCACGTCATCTTGTTGAACACCCCAGCCATTTTTATACATGAGCGCGATGTTTTGTTTAGCAATCGAATCGCCATTTTCGGCAGCCCTCCGATACCAAATAAGGGCGGTATTATAATCCTGTTTGACGCCCCATCCGTTTTGGTAAAAAAAACCAACGCTATTTTGCGCTGCGGCGTTTTCTTGCGCAGCTGGCTCTTGATAAAACTTCAGCGCTTGATCGTAATCGCGCATCACGCCTAAGCCATTTTGAAAAAGCCAGCCGAGGCTGAACATTGCATCCACGGAGCCCAGGGCAACCGCTTCTCGATAGCAGGCCAGCGCTTTTGTATAATCTTTTTGTACGCCTAAACCATCGAGATACAGTTGGCCCATGAGCCATTTTGCATAAGGATTGTTTTGCTCGGCAGCGCCACTAATAAGCTTAAAAGCGCGCGCATAGTCCCGTTCGATGCCTACCCCGTATGCGTACAACCACCCCAGATTCGCTTGCGCATACAAATTTCCATGACTGGCCGCCTTTTCAAACCAGTCTTGGGCTTGTCTGTGGTCTTTTACAACGCCCCACCCATTCACATAAAGTCGACCGAGATTGTTTTCAGCGTCACTCTCATCTTCTGCATACTCAGTTGCTTTGCGAGCCCAGTTCAGGGCCTGGTCATAGTTCTTCTCCACGCCCCATCCGTTGA
>JBKQIH010000134.1:0-3731 GCA_052148445.1 Rhodomicrobium sp. | reverse complement strand
GCGCACGTTCACGGCGCGCCCAGTCAGCTTTGATTTCTTCCCAGCTGTATGATTTCATCTCGCCGCGCCTGTAGGCTTCCATCCTGCGCGCGGCTTCCCGGTCCCAGGCGCCGTCGATTTCCGCTTGGCGGTCCAGCAAGGTGAGGTTGATGCGCTCGACAAGCTCCACGCGCTCGTCCGGCGTGAGCTTGGCCGCTGCTTCGCTGAGGATTCTGACGCGTTCGTTCATGCGATAAATATGCGCCTCCTAACGCGCGGTTGGCAAGGCCATGCAATGAAGGGAAGACGTAGAGGATGACGCCTGCGAGGGCCCCGAGGTAACAGATCGGCTTTGGGAGATGGCCGACTACCAAAAAAGTGTGTATAACCATAACCAAACCAAAAAAGTCGCTTGAATTAGGGGATTCACAACGACTCCCGAATCAGTATAGCGTCGCAAGTGAAAGTAACGCTGGGGCGATCCTGACTGGCATCAGAACCGCCCGACATCCAACCACACATCCAACTATCCATCTCTCTAGTTCATATAAAACGCGGTTTGCTTGGTCCCTGGCCAAGAACGGGTGTGGGGGTTAATCCATACATCCACACCGTTCCGGTTCTGGAAATACCCCTGGACGCTTACACGCGGTCTGGGGGAATTCGTTACAAGCGTCACGTCATATAAACTGGGCATAGCATTTTTCCTTTGCAGCTTGCCCGCGGAAGGTGAGCCTCCGCGCCCCATCGCCAGACTTTGGCGATTGAGGGCCGGTTACCAGGGCGTGGGGTTGCTCGGGAATCTGTACTATGCGGATGCTATCCTGGGCTGATTTGCAGGACTACGACAAGCATTTTATTCAACCTGGAAGCAAAAAAGTAGGATGGACTCGCAGGCCGACTCGCGATCCTATGCTTATTTGTTCTTCTCTCGTATGTTGCCCACGCCTAAACGCGAGCGTCCCCAAAACAGGGCAAGCGAACCGGCGGCGTCTTCCCCTTGGCGCTTGCCTCAGCCGAATCAACCCTTCTTCTTGTTTTGAGCGTCGCGCATCTCTTCGAGGATACGCTTATTCTCTGCGGCCTGCTCATGATTGGGATCGATGGCAAGCGCGCGGTCGTAATCTGCGATGGCGCGGTCAGAATCGCCTTTGCTGTCATAGGCGACGCCGCGGTTGTTATAGGTGTTCGGCTCTTTCGGATCGAGGCGAATGGCCTGATCGTAGTCGGCGATGGCGCGGTCATAATCGCCTTTGCCAGCATAGGCCCAGCCGCGGCCGCTATAGGCGTTCGCGTGTTTTGGGTCGAGGCGGATAGCGTGATCGTAATCGGCGATGGCGCGGTCATGATCGCCTTTGAGATGATAGGCCTTGCCGCGCCCGTGATAGGCGAAATCTAGGCGACCAGTGAGCTTCAAACCGTGGCCGATAGCCTGGCTGAAATCCGCGATGGCGCGGTCATATTCGCCTTTCTCGAGATGTTTCACCCCGCTCCTAATGTATTCTATCCCACGGTCTTCGTTATCGAGTTCGGCCCTCGATGGTGTCGCAGGCTGTTCGGGACCGGCAACCGGGCCTGTGGCGTCGGCCCCAACGGGGCTCCTAGCGGTGAATTTTGCCGAAAGGTTGTTATCATCGGCCGCCGGCTGCGCAGGCGGGAGAGCACCCGTGAAATGCGGATCGAGACCGGCTATCAGCCGCGCGGCATCGGCCGCAAAATAGCGCCCATCGGTTCTGAGCGAAAAACCATTCATCCAGGCAAGCTCTTTCAAGCCATCCGGCAAGTCCGCCTCGCGCAGGAATTTCGCGTCGTCCACATAAACTGGCACAACCGGGATGCCGCGCTTCAGCGCCGCCTCGATCTCGATGCGCACGAAATCGTTGGGGCTATCGATCCGGCGGCTGCCATGCTCGTCCACCGCGGCGAGCCAGCGGTCCGCGATCAGCGCCAGCAGCAGCTCAGCCTTGCCCACCTGTTCGTTCAGATGGGCGCGGAAGTTCACGCCGAGCGGAATGCCGTGCACGTCCATGAACACCGCGCCGGCGCCGAATTTCGCCTCGAAATGCCGGGCGAGCGGATCGTAGATCAGCGTGGCGACGGGCCGGGAATCGTGCCGCCGGTAGGAGATGAAAATCTTGCTCATGAAGGACGCGCCGGGAAGTTTATAGTTCAACCGTACCTTAGCGCGGTGCGGCGGTGTAATCTATATCAAAGCAAATCTTGGTAGGGCTCAACCGTTGGTGCGCGCTTTCGTCCTCGCTCAATCCTGGCCGTGTACGGCTTGGCTCACGCCTCATCTTGTCCTTCTCCCGCAAGAGGAGAAGGAACGCCTTCGCAACCGCTGCGAATTACCCCCTCTCCCTTCGCGGGAGAGGGCTGGGGTGAGCGGGCCTTGCGGCGTAGCATGAAAGGACGGCGCTTGAACAGGTTGCGCAGCTTAACGAACGATGAAGCGAAGTAGCCATCGCGGCAAGGTTAACGCCGAAACGGTAAACGGGCCCGGATTCGATTTTCTTCCCACCGCGAAAACGCGAATTTTTCGCGTTTTTGCCTACAAATGTGCGATTCAAAAAGTCCGTTAAATATAAAAGCACGCCGCGATTAACCACGCCAAGCATCGGGCGGGTGTCGCGAGAGGTTCGGAGTCACGATAAAAAGCGTGCTAAAACAAAGCACTACCGGCAGACACCATCCGTTAAGGCGCTTATCGATACTATTTCGCCTTAACGGAACCCCTTGTGCAAAGCGCTGCGATGCCGCCCAAACCTTGCCCTAAAGCTTCCCCGCCACCTTCAGCGCGAAGGCATAGGCGAGCGCGTCCTCCTTCAGCCGGTCGAAGCGGCCCGGCGCGCCGCCATGGCCCGCGTCCATGTTGATCTTCAGCAGCAGGAGGTTTTTATCCGTCTTGTTCGCGCGCAGCTTGGCCACCCATTTCGCGGGCTCCCAATAGGTCACGCGCGGGTCGGTCAGCCCGCCCGTCACGAGCATGTTCGGGTAGCTTTGCGCGCGCACATTGTCGTAGGGCGAATAGGCCGCAATGGTGCGGTAGGCCTCCGCGCTTTCGATGGGGTTGCCCCATTCGGGCCATTCGGGCGGGGTGAGCGGCAGCGTGTCGTCGAGCATGGTGGTCAGCACATCCACGAAGGGCACATCGGCAACGATGCCGGCGAACAACTCCGGCGCCATGTTGGCCACCGCGCCCATCAGCATACCGCCGGCCGAGCCGCCCTGCGCAACGATGCGGCCGGAGCTTGTGAATTTCTGCTCGGCGAGGTAGTGCCCGGCGGCGATGAAGTCCTTGAATGTATTGGTTTTCTTTTCGAGCTTGCCGTCCTTGTACCAGCGGTAGCCCTTATCCTTGCCGCCGCGGATATGGGCGATGGCGTAGACGAAGCCGCGGTCCACGAGGCTCAGCGCGTTGGTCGAGAAGCCGGCGGGGATCGACACGCCGTATGAGCCATAGCCGTAGAGCAGCAGCGGCGCCGAGCCGTCGAGCGGCGTATCCTTGCGGTAGAGCAGCGACACGGGCACGGTTTCGCCGTCACCGGCGGGCGCGAATACACGGCGTGTTACGTAATCGGCCGGGTTATGTCCGCTCGGTACTTCCTGCGCCTTGCGCAAGGTACGCTCTCGCGTGCGCATGTTGTAGTCATAGACTTGGCGCGGCGTCGTCATCGAAGAATAGGTGAAGCGCAGCATCTCGGTGTCGTATTCGTAACCGTCGGACATGCCGAGGGAGTATGCCTCCTCGG
>JBKQIH010000133.1:0-18691 GCA_052148445.1 Rhodomicrobium sp. | reverse complement strand
TTACCGAAACGGTGCCCGCGCCGACGGCATATTCGAGAACGAGGTCCCAGCCGATGACCCAGCCCGCGATCTCGCCTAGCGTCGCATAAGCGTAAGTGTAGGCGCTGCCCGACACCGGGATCATGCTCGAAAGCTCAGAATAGCACATTCCGGCAAAGGCGCAGCCGATAGCGGCGATCGCAAAACTGATGACAACGGCGGGGCCCGCATTGTCGGCCGCGGCAAGCCCGGTCAGCGAAAAGAGGCCCGCGCCGATAATGGCGCCGATGCCGAGGCTTATAAGACTGACCGGCCCGAGTGTGCGATGCAGCTTCACCCCATCCGGGTCCGCCGCAAGCTCGGATATGTCTTTGCGCTGAAATAACGAGCCGGCCTTGGTTTCGGCATACTCGCTCCGGGATCCGGCTTGCGGCATTTGTGCCCCTTCTCGATGCGTCGGTTCTTAGTCTGGGCACTTATACAAATCCATGCCGCCCATGCCAGCTAGAGTTTTCGCAGACTTGAATTGAACGCGCAATGCGCACCCCGTCATTGCTGTGCAAAGCGAAGACCACATGTTCATGAGCGATCCATGCAACAGTCACAGCTGTTGCATGGATCGCCGCGGCGGCCATGACCGCGATGACGATGGCTGCGCCCGGTTAAACGTGCAATGCTTAGTGCAACTGCCCATTTGCAGATCCCCGCCGGGCGATTAACTCTCAATCGTCGATCTTAGCCTGCCGGGTCTCGCCGGCAACGACGTGGATCCGGGTTGGCTTGCCGTGCCCCCCTTTGGCGCTGCATTCCACCTCGTAAACCCCCGCCTTGAGAATGAAGCTCATCGAGGTCCCCGATGCGCGGCCGGCCGCACCTGCGTTGCGGTCCGCGCCGGCTTCGTAGACGGCGCAAACTTGCGCAGGCTTTCCGGCCGGCAGGCTAATCTTCGCCTCGCCCGCGCTCATAATGACGGTTTGCGTGACCGTTCGACCGGCGGCGACCGAGATCGCGCTCTCCACGCGCGCGTTGCCGTATTCCGTCTCCAACCGGTAGTTTCCGGCCGGAATCTGCACGCGATGCACGCCGCCCGCAATTCTTAAAAGAGGTGCCGCGGCCTTGGCCGGGTCCGATGTAATGGGGAAAATCCGGTGCCAGGCCGGCACTGGCGTGGAGGAGCCTTCCACCGCGAAGGTCCTAATCTCCAAAGTGCCCACATTGAGCGCCATCCGCACCAGCGAAACCTTGCCCGCCTCGACCTTGACATTGGCGTCGAGCTTAGCGAGGCCAGCCGACGCGGTAAGGGCGTAGTCGCCGGAATTGACGTGGAAGATTGCAGGGTCTTCGCTCGAACGCCCGAGTTCTTCGAGCGCGGCCGGAGTTTTCCGGCGGTAGAGCGTGAAGAAAGCGTCCTCGGCGGCTTGCGCATCGGAAGTCTGCAGCGCTTCGGCGGCAATTGTGCCCGCATTCAGCACAATGGTCTTTTCGTTTTTGCCGCCGCTCACCGTGAGGCCGCCCTCCGCTGTGGCGAAGCCATATTTGACGTGCACGACATAGCGGCCTTCGGCCAGCTTGAATTTTCCCTGCCCGCCACCGCTGGTCCAGGCCGGCGTCTCGGCCGTGCGCAACTGACCCGTCGGGGTGGTATTGATCTTGTAAATCTCCCAAGTCACGCCAGCCTCAAGCGGGGCACTGCCCTTTGCGAGGACAGCGGAAAGCACCGTGTTGGGCTCGGGTTGTGGAGCAGGCTGCACAGCTGGCTTCGCCTCAACCGGAGCCGGTACTGGCGCCGGCGCGGAAGCCGGTTCCGGACTCTTGGCGGCCGGGCTCCTTTCCGCCGCGGCCGGAGCGTTTGCAGCTGGGGCATTTGGAGCCGCCGATGCTTGGACAGGAGCCTTCACGGGCTTTGTATTCTGGCCGATATCGAGGGTCTGGCGCAGAACGCGGTCGAGATCGGTACCGGATTTAACCGCGGTGAATGTGCCTCCCATCGCCTTCGAGGCGCAAGTATAGTTCGCGGCTGCCTGCTCGCCCATTCCCGCAGCCAGAACGGTCAGCTTCGCGTTCGGGTATGCGATATGAAGTCTTTTGGCCTCGCTGCAAATATCGCCGATGCAATCGTCGCCGGTTCCGGCAATCAAGACGGCATTTATGGGAGCGTCCTTGGGCTCTCCCAGCGATTCGAGTGCGGCTTGCAAAGTGCCGAAGGCTGGAGCGCGCGCAGCGCGCGGCTGCACTGAGCTTAGCGACCTGTCGAGTGCGCGGGCAGCGGTTCCAGCCGGCTGCAGCCGGACGAGCTCGCCGGTGCCCTCGCATTTCTTACCCGGGTTCGTCCCGAATGCCCAAACGGCGAGGGGAGCCTGGGACTCCATCCGGCTCACAGAGGCGGCGACGGCACTCTTAACCGCGTCGATTTTGCGCTGCTGGCCAAGTTTTGCGCTCATCTGAGCGGTTGCATCGAGAATAAGGATGGTCTTGTTGCCGTCCGCGGCGCAGCTCATCGCGGACAAGCAGAGCGCGATCCAGCAGAGAGAGACCTTGAGCACCGTCGGCATTGCCGTTCCTCTTCGCGTCCTTGGAGTCAGATAGGTTTATGATGCGCGGGAAGGCCCGTCAACCGCAGCGCGCGCGCCTCTCAAAAGCGGAACTGCTCGGCCAAGATCCGTTCTTCCAGCGCATGGCCGGGATCGAAAAGCAGCTTAAGACCGATGCCACGCTCCTCACGCACCGAAACCGAGAGCACGTTACGGAACTCGGTATGATCGGCGACCGCGCTCATCGGCCGCTTATCCGCCTCGAGAACGTGGATCTTTACCAAGGCCTTGTTAGGCAGCAAAGCGCCGCGCCATCTTCTGGGGCGGAATGGACTGATGGGCGTCAAGGCCAGGAGATGGGCCTTAAGTGGAAGAATCGGCCCACCCACGGAAAGATTGTAGGCTGTGCTTCCAGCGGGGGTGGATACCAGAACGCCATCGCAAACCAATTCGCTCAGCCGCTCCTTTCCATCGACGGATATAGCGAGCCGGGCGCTCTGGGCGGTTTGCCGGAAGAGATGCACCTCGTTGATCGCAACCGCCTGAAGCGTTTCACCCTTCACGTTTTCCGCTAGCATTTTAAGGGGATGAATCACGCTCAGTTTTGCGCTCGCTACCCGCTCAAAGAGCCCGTCCTCACTGAATTCGTTCATGAGAAATCCGACGGAGCCTCTGTGCATGCCATAAATAGGAACGTCCGTTCCCATAAAACGGTGCAGCGTTTGCAGCATCAGGCCGTCGCCGCCAAGGGCGATAATAACGCTGGCACGGTCCGGCTCGACTCCGCAATAGCGCTCTGAAAGCCGTTTAAGTGCTGCCTGGGCCTCGGGCGCCGAGCTTGCAACGAACCCGAGGCGAAGCTTCTCTGCAAGGAGTCTTGTCCTTGTTGCAACCGCACTTACCTCGGACATAAGAGCTCCATGGTGCTGGCCGGAAAGTGCCGGTATTGAAGGGGGACGGGAGGGATCGGAGAGAAAGTCATGGATGAAGCCGCGGGAATGATCGTCATATATACCACATTTCCAACCGAAAGTGACGCTAGGAAGATTGGCGGGGAGCTTGTCGAGCAGAAGCTTGCAGCATGTGTCAACATTTTTCCGGGCATGGTGTCGATATACCGGTGGCAAGACACCATCGAAACCGGCACTGAAACCGCCATGTTTGTAAAAACTCGGAAAGCCTTGACAGAACAGGTGCTTGGTGAACTTGCAGCCCGTCACCCCTATTCCGTTCCAGCCCTCATCGTGCTCGAAACCGGGCAGGTGGCTGCCCCCTATCTCGATTGGCTGTGCTCGCAAACTCTCCCCCATCCCGAGCCGCATTTCGTCCAAAATAAGGCGGCCGGAACGGGGGCGTGAGGCTTTTTGGCCACGGCCGTGACCGTGTTTCCGTAGATATTGCAATTGTTACAATGACTTAAGCGCTGAATCAACGGACTTGCATTCATATGGGTTCGCAATCACATTAGTACCAGCAGCGGGGAGTGAGTCTATGGGCAGGCAAATCAAGTTGAGGGAGGCGGCACTGGCGTGTAGCATCGCCTTGTCGCTTGCCCAGATAACGGGGGCGCTGGCATTCTCGACGGAGCCAGTTGCACCAGCACAAACAAATACCGAGGCGGCGCCACTTACGCCTTTCGGCCAGCAATTGGCTTTGCCGGGCAAGACACCGGCGCAGAGCCTTAACGATGCGCTGGCTCTGACAGGCAAGGATGGCACGGAAGTAACGATCCCGGGTATCGGTTCTGTAGGAACTCTGCCGAAACTCGATTTCGGTCTCGAGCTTCTGTACGGATCGAAATTGGCTCCGGATGCGCTTCAGCTCGATCAGCACAATTTCGATCCGCATGTGCCGGATGACGGCGGTATGCAGATCAAGGGCACGTTGAGCCACAAATTCTGATCTTAAGGCAGCGCAAGCTGCCCAATAAGTCCTAGCGTCCCTTCATTCAAAAACTTCAAGCACCCTGCCGCGGTTGGCGGTCGGGCTTTCATGCGCGGCAGGATACGCTTTAGCTTCGCTTGTGGCAAGCGGAGGCAGCCGTCGAGGCTGCCATGATACCCGGATCGGCTCAATCGCCGCTCTTGCGCGGGCAGGTGCCGCGTTTTCCACAACCAGTCCGGCATTTCCGGGAACGGATGCCGATCGGCTTATATTCCTCCTGTCCGTGGCCTATATTGTGGCCCTTGGCTTAAGTTCAGGGAGGAAGGGGCAGCCGAAGGACGGCAGGTGTCCCGCTAGTATTTTGCATGGAACTGCTTTTCGACCCTGCCGCGTGGGCAAGCCTTGTGACGCTCACCGGCCTTGAGATCGTGCTCGGCGTTGACAACATCGTTGTGCTATCGATCCTGACCGGCCGGCTGCCTAAACGCGAGGCCCGCCGGGCGAGGAGCGCCGGACTCGCCCTGGCTCTTGTACTCCGTCTTCTCTTACTCTCTGCGCTTTCTTGGATCGCCCGCCTGACAGCTCCGGTTTTCACGCTGGCCCAGGTGGATTTTTCCTGGCGCGACCTCATCCTGATTGCCGGCGGGCTTTTCCTGATCGTCAAGGCAACTCAGGAAATCCATGCCACAATCGAAGGCGAGGCCGGGGACAGCGAGAGCCCCGCGGGCAAAGGCCGCTTCGGCGCCGTCATCGCGCAGGTTGCGCTCATGGATTTGATCTTTTCGCTCGACTCGATCGTCACGGCGGTGGGCTTGGCCCGCGACATCGAGGTCATGGCGGCGGCGATCTGCATAGCGATTGCGATCATGTATTTTGCCGCGAACGCAACCGGGGATTTCATCGAGCGCCATCCCACCGTGAAGATGCTGGCTTTAAGTTTCCTCATTCTCATCGGCGTTGTCCTCGTTGCCGACGGTTTCGGCGCCCATATTCCGCGGGTTTATATCTACTTCGCCATGGCATTCGCCGGCAGCGTCGAAGCCCTAAATATCTGGGCCAAGAGATCGGCGAGCGGTCAGCATGCCGCTGGAGGAACCGATGTGCGCCGCATGAGAATGCCGGGCGAACCGGCGGCCCTGCCCCCCGCGAGGACCGCGAAGGCCTACGCGGAACCGGAAACGCCGTTCCGCAAAAAGACATTGCGGCCGCCCGCGCCGGCTCAGAGCAAAAAGGCTGCACGGAAGAAATCCGGTCGGAAATAGAGCGCCACGCTAGAGCCGCGTGATCGGTCGAAAACCGGTGTCCACCCCAGCTAGGCAACCAAGGTGGCATGCTTTTCCAATAGAGCTCTGGGGCTTGCCTCGCTCTTACCATAAATGGCGGCATCGGTAGGCGCCGGCCCCGATTTCGTCCATAAGGGGCGCTAGCGGGTAACTCGCCTGCAATCATCGATGGGAAGGATTCTCATGCGCGGCGCGATCGTTTTGGCTTTGGCGGTGCTCTCGCTTGCATCTTTGGCCGGCCGGGCCCCGGCGGAAGAGGTCACGCTCGAATATCTCGGTCTAGAGGTTACCGCCAATCTCGAGCTGGCCCCGGGTAAATCGCTGAGGAACGAAGCAACGGTGCTGCTCGTGCACGACACGATGGGGCATGGGCGGATGGAACTTATGGCCTCGCTTCAAGATGGGTTTCGCGACCTCGGAATAAATTCTCTCGCGATCACGCTTGGGCTTGGGCTCGACAAACGGCGTGGCATGTTCGATTGCGCCATGGAGCAGGATCACCGCCATGAGGATGCTGTCGACGAGATCGCCGCTTGGGTGGAGTGGCTCAAGGAGAAAGGCGCGCAGTCGATCACGATTGCAGGCCACGGCCGGGGCGCAAACCAAACCGCGCTTTATGCCATCAACCGGCTGGACAAGGCCGTAAAGCGCGCCGTGCTGATCGCGCCGCTCATGCAGACCGTGGAAAAGGCGGAGGCCGGATACCAGGCCCGCTTTGGAAGACCCTTGCGTCCCGAGCTTGCCAAGGCCGAGGACCTCGCCGCCACCGGAAAAGGCAACCAGCTTATCGACGTGCCGGGCTTTTTGAACTGCCAGCATGCGCAGGTGACGGCGGGCGCATTCGCGAACTATTACGGTGCCAATGAGAAATTCCAGACGACGAACCTTTTGCAGAGCATCAAGGTCCCGGTTCTTGTCGCAGTGGGAGACGCCGACCCGGGCCTAAGCGAGATCCAGGCGGCCGAGCCTGAGTTCGCCGCTCACAAAACTGTGACCTTGGCTGTCATCCCTGGCGCGGATCAAGATTTTCGTGACGCCGGCGCTGATGAACTCGCAAAAAAAATCAAAGAGTTCATCGGTCACCGGCTGGCGGGATAATAGCAAAACCGCCCGGCCGGCTTTATCGCCCTCTGCGATTACGTGCGCCATCTTGTGCACGGCCTGCATCAGCCACCAGGCGCTATACACCCACAGCATGGTCCCGCCGATGATGTCTATGCCAAATGCAATGCCGTCAACCGCTGGGACCCCGCCGCAGCGAATTGCCGCCGGGCACGGGCGGCGAGTGCGCCGGAGCCAATGCATCCGGGCGCCAGCCGCCCGGATGCAGCCACGCCGCGCTCTAGCAACTTGTGCGGAAGGCGCCGCAACAGGAGCGATCTGCGAAACGGTGAATAAGGAAACCCCGCCAAGCTGATTGGCGGGGTTGCAAGGTTTAAAGTCCAAACTCGATAAGCTGGCGCAGCCTATCTGCGGTCGCCGAACAGCTGCAGGAGCGCAAGGAAGATGTTGACGAAGTCGAGATAGAGGTTCAACGCGCCCATGATCGCGCTGCGGCCGAGGGTCTCTTCCCCGCCGCTTGCATAGGAATAATAGTTATCCTTGAGTGTCTGCGTGTCGTAGGCGGTCAGACCGGTGAAGATCAGCACGGTGAGCACCGAGATCGCGAATTGCATGGCGCTCGAGCCTACGAAGATATTCACAACGCCGGCGATGATGATGCCGAACAGGCCCATCATCAGGAACGAGCCCCAACCCGTCAGATCGCGCTTCGTGGTGTAGCCCCAGAGGCTGACGGCGCCGAAGGTCGCGGCCGTGACGAGGAAGATATGACCGATCGAGGTTCCAGTGTATTGCACGAAGATGCTCGATATCGACAGCCCCATCAGCGCCGCAAAAGCCCAGAACACCGCTTGCGCCGTCGACGTGCTCATCTGATTGATGCGCGCCGCGAATAAGAAGACGATGGCGAGCGGAGAGAACGCGATCACCCACTTCAGCCAGCTAAAATAGATCGCTTTGCCGAGCGCCGTTAGCATCACGCCGCCACGAAGGGTGAGAACCGCTTCGGCGGGGTTGTGCGTTGTCGCCATGCCGTAGAAGACATAGGCAACCAGCCCCGTGAGCACGAGGCCAATGCCCATGTAGTTGTAAACGCGCACCATGTACGAGCGCAGCCCTTCGTCGAGAGCGAAGGTATCCGCGCCAGAGCGTGACGGTGCATACGTTCTGGATCTGTCGTACTCTGCCATGTGTTTTGGTCCCTGACTCCTTAAAACCCTAAGGTCTGCGCAATAAAGCCCAGAACGGCCCGGAGCAAAGCCTCTTTGTCAGGCGGCCTGCCGTCCTTCGCCATCCAGACGTTCACTCGGAACGCAGATAGTATGCGGGTTTGGCCGAAAGAACTCTCAACGTTCCCGCGGCGCCCAGCACCACCACGAATATGGTCTCAATAAGGGAAGGCTGCAATAGTGCTAAGACGGATAGGCTAAAGGTCGTTTTCATCACATAGGCTACCACCGCGTAGGCAGCCAAAAAACCGAGTGCGGCGGCGATCAGCGAGAGGCACAGCGCGAGCCCAGCATATTCCAGCAGGTGGGCCGCGACGATGCGCCGCTTGCTCGCGCCGAGGGTGCGCAGAACCACCGCCTCGTAGATGCGCCGGCGCTGTGCCGCCATCAGCGCCCCCGCTACCACCAGCGCGCCCATGATGAGCGTGACGCTGCCCGCGATCCGCACCGCGCGCATGATCTTTTCGAACACCCCGTTGATGGAACCGAGCGCGTCCTTCACATCGATTGCCGAAACGGTCGGGTAGCCGGCGGCCACGGCTTTCAAGACCGCGCCCTCGGCCTTCGCATCGGGCGTTCGGCCCTCCGGCCAGCTTAGCGTCGCAAGATAGTTGAAAGGCGCCTTCCTCAGCGCATCCGGGGAGAAGATCATCACGAAGTTGATGTCCATCGAGCCCCATTTCACCTTACGCAGATTGGCGATCCTGGCGGTCAGGTTACGGCCGATAACATTTACCGTGACGCTATCGCCGGGCTTGAGGCCGAGCGATTTGGCGATATCGGCCTCGAAGGAGACGAGAGGTTCGCCCTTGTAATCCTTTGGCCACCATGCGCCCTCTAGGGTCTCGGAGCCCGCGGGCAAGGAGTCCGCGTAGGTGATGCCCCTGTCGCCGTTCAGCACCCATTCGGCCGATGACGGCACCGTGAGCTGCTCGACCGGCACACCGTTGAGCGCAACGAGCCTGCCCCGCAGCATTGGCGCGGTCGAAATTACGCTGCCCGGAGCGTTGCGGTTCAACAAATCTTGAAACGCCGGTAGATCGGCCTTTGGCACACCGATGAAAAAGAAGCTGGGGGCGTGCTTGGGCAGGCGCGATTTCAGCTCGTCCGTCAGCGACGCATCGACCAGCGAAACCGCGGTAAGCAGCGTGAGCCCCGATCCGAGCGAAAGCGCGATGGTACGCGAGAGACTGCCCGGGCCGCCGATATTGGCGAGCGCCAGCGCAATTTCCGGCTGCTTCGGCCGCCGCGCGCGCGCGGCCAGCCGGCGGATGCCGGTGCCGGCTCCCCAGAAAAGCGCAAAGACGCCAAGCACGGCGGCGCAGGTTATCGCCGCGATGCGGTGCTCTTGGGAAAGGGCGATGGCCGCAAGCGCAAGGAGCGCTGCGGCGAGGAAGGAGGCGATGCGGTAGCCAAGCGGCGGCATGCCGGAACGCTCGCCGCTTTCGTCCCGGAACAGCTCCGCCGCCCGAACCTGTTGAGCGCGTCCAACCGGCCACAGGATAAACGGAAGCGCCGTCAGCAGCCCGAACAAAGCGGCTAGTGCGAGCGCACCCGTTTGCAGGCCGGTGTCTATGTCGATGGGGACAAGCCCGCGCGTGAAGCTTACCGAAAGCAAAGGCACCACGGCGGCGATAGCAAACCCGATTGCGATGCCGAGCAGGGCGAGGAGCCCGATCTCGATAAGAAAAACCCGAAAAACGATGCGCCGCGACGCGCCCAGCGACTTATAGGTGGCAATCGTGCGCCGCCGCCGTTCGATGAAGCCGGAGACCGCGTTCGCAACCCCGATGCCGCCGGTCAGCATCGCGGTCAGCCCGGTGAGAGTGAGGAATTCCGTGAGTCGCTGCAGCATGTTTCTCACGCCGGGCGACGGATCGGAACTATCGCGCGCAAGAAAGCCGGCCTCGGGGAATGCGGCCGCCAGGTCCGCTTTGAAGGAAGCGGGAGTGGGTCCGCGAGTCTTGATCCGGTAGCTCCAGCGCACGAGGCTACCCGGTTCGACAAGGCCGGTCTTCTTCAGCGCGCCGGTGGAAATGAGAATGCGCGCGCCGAAAGCGGGGCCGGCGGAGAGGCGGTCGGGCTCGTGCTCAACAATTGCAGCGACGGGAAAGGAAGCGCGGCCGAGCGCGATGCGGTCCCCAAGGCCGATCCCCAACCGGTCGAGAATGGTGCGGTCGACCGCGATGCCTTCCTCCCGCATCAGCGAGGCGAGGCCCCCACCCTCCCCGAATGTCACCGCCCCGTAGAGGGGATAGGCGCTGTCGATGGCCTTGAGATCCACGAGCGCCAGGGCGCTTCCATCCGGTTTGCGCGCCATCGCCCGCAGCGTGGCTACCTCGCTCACCTCTCCAAGCGATGTGAGATAAGCGCGTTCGGCGGCATCGGCTTGCCGGTGAACGAGCGTGGCCTCGACATCGCCGCCAAGCAGATCCTTGCCTTCGCGAGCGATTGCATCCTGAATGGCATCGGACAGGCTATTGATCGTTCCGATCGCTCCGGTGCCGAGCGCAATGCAGATTAAAAAGATGGTGAAGCCGGATAGTCCGCCTCTCAAATCGCGGAACGCAAGGCGAAGCTCCAGCGGAAGGCGCAGGCTGCCGCTCGCGCCGCTTTTCGCTGACACAGTCATGCCGCCTCCACACAACTTGGGGTGTGACCCCTCACCCTGTCCCTCTCCCTAAGGGAGAGGGACGATCTTGGGAAGGCGGCAGCCTGCCCCCTCTCCCGTGGGGAGAGGGCTGGGGTGAGGGGCGTTGCCTCCGCGGGCGGGTTGAATATCATGCGTAGGCGGTCGCTTGCAGCGAGCCAACGATGTGCCCGTCGTTGATGACCACGGTGCGCTCGCATCGTGCCGCGAGCTGCGTATCGTGGGTAATCAAGACAAGGGTTGTCCCCGTGCGCCGGTGCAGTCCAAAAATGAGGTCGATGATCTGTTTGCCGGTCTCGCCGTCGAGATTTCCCGTCGGCTCGTCCGCGAACAGGATTCTGGGCTGTGCCGCGAGCGCGCGGGCGAGGGCCATGCGCTGCTGCTCGCCGCCGGAAAGCTGGCCTGGAACGTGGTGATGCCTGGCGGACAGCCCGACGCTGGCAAGCGCCGATTCGGCGCACTCGAACGCATCGCGGCGATTGAGGAATTCGAGCGGCAACGCCACATTCTCGATGGCGGTCATTGTAGGGATCAGATGGAAGGATTGAAACACAATGCCGATGGAGCGGCCTCGCACCTCGGCGAGCCGGTCTTCGTTCAGCTGTGTGAAATCGTGGCCGGCGATGAGCACTTGGCCGGACGTTGCGGCTTCCAGGCCCGTCATAACCATGAGCAGCGACGACTTTCCGGACCCGCTCGGCCCTACGAGCGCGACAGACTGGCCCTCAGGCACCGAAAGGTCGACGCCACGCAGGATCTCCACCAGCCCCGCGCGGCTCTTCAGCGTGAGGGTGACAGCCTTCAGGTCGATCACCGGCAAAGCTCGCCGGTGCGCGGCGCCCAGTTGCGGGGCCGCATGTGAGGACGCAGAGGAACTATGCAATGAGACACCGTTTCGATAGTGCTTCGCCGCGTCTGATATGGACATGGCTCTTGGCTTTTTCGACCGCCTTCATGGCACTTTTAGCGATGCATGCTCCGGGCGCTAATGCGGAGCCCGCGCGGAACAAGGACGAGATCGTGATCCTCGCCTTCGGCGACAGCTTGACCGCAGGCTTCCAAATCCCGCCCGATAAATCGTTTCCGGCCCAGTTGCAAGCCGCGTTGCGCGAAAAGGGCTATCCCGTCCGCGTTCTGAATTCCGGTGTGTCGGGCGATACCGCGGCCGACGGTCTTGCGCGGCTCGACTGGAGCCTCGACGAAAAAGTGGACGGAGCCATCGTCGAATTCGGCGCAAACGACGCTCTTCGTGGCATCGATCCGAAAATCACCGTGCGCTCGCTCGCAGAGATTCTTAAGAGCCTCAAGGACAAGCACATCGAGCTTTTGATTGCCGGTATGGAGGCGCCGCGCAATTGGGGCGCCGATTACGATAACGATTTCAGAGCGATGTATCCGAAGCTCGCGCAAGAATACGGCGCGCTTTTCTATCCATTTTTCTTGAAAGACGTTGTCGGGGTCCCGAGCTTGAACTTGGCCGACGGGCTGCACCCAACCCCCGAAGGCGTTGCGATTATCGTCCGTAATGTCCTTCCCGAGGCTGAAAAGCTCATCGCGCGCATCCGTGAGAAGCGCGCGATGAGCCCGAGTTGAGGCTAACGGCCCTATTTGGCTCCGCCGGGAGCGGATTCGGGTGCCGGTTCGCCGGGCTTGGCTCCAGGCGACGGCGGCAGGAAATCGCTCGCGCCCGATTCGGCCTGCTCGTTCTCTCTCGTTGCATCGAAGCACTTATAGTACTTCGCGGGATCGGTGTTTTCATCGGCACACCCAATGATCGGCTTTAGGTCGGCAATCTTGCCGTAGTATCGATAAGACGTGATGCCGTAGCGGAACTCACCGGTAGGATCGGCGCCATAGCGGTCCACCTTTTCGTTCTTCATGCCGGGCTCGACCTGAAGGATCGCGTCCAGAAGCGTATTCCCTAGAACGTAATTGTCCGGAAGCTGATCGAAGGGACCGTCGAAATAATTGTTCAGCATCGTGTTGCCAATGAAGTCGCCCATTAGGATTTGGCGGTCCATGAGCTTGTCCTTGTAAAGCGCGAAGCTCGTCCTGTCGCCAAGTGTGACGGCGGGAGACACAGACGTTGGCGCGTACCGGTCCATTTTCGGGGTGTCGTTGAGAAGATAGAGGAACGTCTTGGCGGTCTTATTGAAGATGAGGAAAAACTGAACGCCGGACTCGTCCCAGGACGGCCCGATATAGACTTCATCGGCCCGCAGCATGCCTGGCGCCGGCTTGACGTTCGAGAGATCGGGCAACGCAAACTCGACGGTCTTGCCTTTGAAAGATATTTTGTATAAAAACTTATTAACCTGTGCGACCTGCACCCCATCGTCAGGCCCCATCTTCTTGTAGACCGGATCAAGCGGCTTACTCCAATAGGTGTACTCAACGAAGTACGCGAAGTGCACCTTGCCGTCGAATTGATCCCAGGCGTCGAAGCGGATGTTACCGGCGTAGTTCACTCCGTTCAGCGGAAAAGTGAAATAGTAGTAGCTTTCGGTCGGATAGACCGTCACCTTCGCGGGAAGCGCGTCGAAAACCGCCTCGAACACCGCATTCGGATTTTTGATGTCGAGATCGTTCTTCTCCAAAAGCTCCTCGATCATTTGCTGATTGGTATGCAACTTTAGTTGTGCCGCCGGCGCAACGCCCGGTAACAGCATGCTCAACATAGCGATAGCGGCATAAGCGGCAAGCGTCCGGCCGGGCACCGTTGGGCTGCGTAATGCTTTCATTTTTAGCACCTTTCTTCTCCTCGACGGTGCTTGGCATAACAGCGCAATTGGACGATGTCATGCCTCACGGATGGCGCAGAATAAGAAAGTGTAACAAGTTAAGATTCACGCTCGATTTTGCCGTATTAATCCGTATAATTCCAAGTACCGAGGAAAGGGGCGACGAACTAAAAGGACTTGCTCATGAAGAAGTATGTACTCGCAATTGCGATTGCTTCCGGCGCCCTTTTTGGCCTTTCCGCCCAGGCCGCACCTGTCACATCCAGCGCATCCGCAGTTCAATACCAAGTGACTAGAGCTGCTGAGCAGGTTCGTCACTGCCGCTTCTGGAGCGGCGGCTGGGGCTGCGGTTGGGGCCATGGCCGTTACTGGAGCCACCGCCGTTGGGGTTCCCGCCGCTGGTAGTGGCTAAATATGGATCGAACGGCCCCTTTGGGGGCCGTTTTGTTTTGGCGAAAACTGGAGCTTCCCGGCGCGTCCGAACAGTCCGGTTTCGAACTCGCCGATCCCACCAAAGAAGTGGTGTCAGGGCGCCGTTTACGCTGGCTTTTGCCCTCTTTATCAATATAATTCCTATGGCCGAAGGAAAGGAGCGACGAACATAGGATTTACTCATGAAAAAGTATGTACTTGCGCTTGCGATTGCCTCGGGCGCCGTCCTTGGTCTTTCTGCTCAGGCCGCTCCTGTCTCTAGCGTCTCTGGTGTGCAGAGCCAAGTTACGACAAGCGCCGTGCAAGTTTACCATTGCCGCCACTGGAGCGGCGGATGGGGTTGCGGTGGCGGCCACAGCCGTTACTGGAGCCATCGCCGTCACGGTTCCCGCTGGTAGTCCCTTAAGTCGCTCGAACGGCCCCTTCGGGGGCCGTTTTTGTTTTTGGGCCGTTTGACATCGCTTAGGGGCTGTGCATTTTGGGGCGGAAGATAACCTCCCGCTTCCCAAGGCGGCGTTACACGCGGTCAAATGACGAACATCTCAAAAAGCAAGGCAGAGCGGACGGATCGAAAAAGCGGCTTTAGGATGATGCGGCGCTTGTGGTCCGAGCACGTCCGGGCGTACTTGCCGCAACTCGCGCTCGCACTCATCCTCATCGCCCTGCTTTCAGCGACGGCTGGAGCCTATCCCGTCATCATCAAATATTCCTACGACACGCTGTCGAAGGGCGACACAAGCTTCCTTTGGGTGATCTTGGCGGTGATTGTCGCGGTAACGAGTTTGAAGGGAGTGTTCGATTATCTCCAGTCGATCCTCACGAGCCGGATCAGCATCAACCTCGGGCTCGATATGCAGAAGCGCCTGTTCGCACACATGCTGCATGCCGATTTCGCACGTCTGTTGCGCGAGCCGCCGGGCCAGCTCTTGTCACGCATCGGAAACGACCTTGGCGGAATTCAAACGGCCATCATGGCCGTGTTCACCATAGCTATCCGCGATGTAATGACGGTGTGTGCGCTGGCGATCTCGATGTTCTACCTGGACTGGGTGATGACGCTTGCGGTTTTGCTGTTCTATCCGCTGGCCGTCATACCGATCGCAAGCATAGGCCGCGTGATCCGCAAAAATGCCTACCGCACCGCGCAGCAAACGGGTAACAGCACCTCTGTGCTGGTTGAGCATCTTTCGTCGCCGCGGCTGATCAAAACGTTCCGGCTTGAGAACTATGCGATCGCGCGAATGAACGATGAGTTCGATAGGGTCAACCGGCTTCGCCTCAAGACCGTGCGGATACGATCCTCCCTTAACCCCATTCTCGAAGCCTTCGGCGGCATCGCCGTCGCAGCCGTCATCGGCTTGGCGGCCTACCGGATCAACTACGGCAACAAAACTGTTGGGGACTTCACGGGCTTTGTCAGCGCCCTTTTGATGGCCGCCCAGCCCGTGCGCTCCTTCGGAAATCTAAACAGCAAGCTTCAGGAGGGACTCGCATCGGCCGAACGTTTCTACGAAGTGCTGAACGAGATCCCCGCGCTTGTCAGTGCGCCGGGTGCGAAGCCGATCGGAAATGTTCAGGGCGCGATCGAGTTCGAGAATGTGCATTTTTCCTATTCCGACGATGAATGCGCCGCTGTCCGTAATTTCTCGCTTTCGGTGCGGCCCAACACCACGGTGGCGCTCGTCGGCCGGAGCGGAGCCGGCAAATCCACGATCTTCAACCTCGTTCCAAGGCTTTACGATCCGCAGCGCGGTGCGATCAGGATCGATGGCCACGATATCAAGACGGTAACCGTCGAATCGCTGCGCGATGCCATGGCGCTCGTGAGCCAGGACATCAGCTTGTTCGACGACACGATCGAGGCAAACATCGCGCTCGGCCGGCTGAATGCGACGAAAGAGGAGATCGTGGCCGCGGCCGGCGCAGCCGCGGCGCACGAGTTCATCGAAAAGCTGCCCCAAGGCTACCGGACGATGATCGGGGACCGGGGCGTGCGTCTCTCCGGAGGTCAGCGGCAGCGCATCGCGCTCGCCCGCGCAATTTTGCGCAATGCGCCGATTCTTCTGCTCGACGAGGCCACGAGCGCGCTCGATGCGGAGTCGGAGCGTCTTGTTCAGCAGGCGCTCGCCGCATTCAGCCAATCGCGGACGACGCTTGTGATCGCGCACAGACTTTCAACCGTGAAGAACGCCGACACGATCTGCGTGATGGAAGACGGCGAAATCGTCGAAACCGGCACTCATGCGCAATTGCTCGCTCAGAACGGGATTTATGCGCAGCTCTGCCGCTCGCAAACACTGCTGCCCGCCGAACAGGAGGCTTCGCTGCCCACCGGTGAACCCGCGCTTCCGGGGCAGGACCCAGCTTGATGCCGGGTTACTCGCGCTGGAGCGCGCGATTGACCACGAGGTTGGCCCATCCGTGGGATTTGAAGTTGCGCCTGATTTCCTCGGGATCGTAACGCGTCTCTAGCCATTCGAAGAAGCTCATGGGCTCGGCTGCGTTATCGGCGAAATAGCGCTCGAACAGATAATCGAGCACCCCGGTTTCCGATTTCTTGAAGTGCCCAAACTTGAGGCTGAGTTGTTTTACGGCCTCCTCGATGGGCTTGCCCTCTTTCATAAACATGAAAAACGCGCTCATCAGCCCGGCCCGATCCGCTCCGGACTTGCAATGAAGCAGAATGGGATATTCGAGTTCATTGAACAGCTTGCGTGCCTCGTGAATGACTGCGGCAGCCGGCACCATCCGCGAACGGAGCGTAAAATTCACGAGTTTTATCCCATGGCGGCGGCAGGCGTCGACTTGCAGGCGGTAGCTACCGCAGTCCCGCTCTCCGCGCAGATTGACGATCGTCTTGATCCCCTTGCGCGCGAGGTACCCGATTTGGGCGGGGCTCGGCTGTGCGGAACGCCAGACGCCGGGAGCGATCTCGTGCCGGTTGGCATAGACGGCGCGGAACACGTGATGATCGACAAAGAATAAGTCGAAATAATCCAAAGCCCTATTCGCCCAGCCGGGAGCATGCTCGCTGGCGCGGGTGCGGAAGGCACGGTATCTTCGCGAGAGCGCCTTTGAATACGGTTTGGTAAACCGCTTGGCGTAGCCGATTGGATTTTTCATTAAGTCCGCTTTTTATGAGGCGGGCGCACAATATACCCGCCCGGGATCTAGCAAGCGGCACTTTTTCTGGCAAATGCTATTTATTTCGTCACTGGAGGACGAACCGCCCGTCCAGATAGCGGAACTCCGCAGGATCGATGAGCCGCTTGTTACAAACCCTGACGCGGCTGACCTTCCCGTCAAGATTGCCGTTCCAAAATTCCAGAAACTGCAAGAGCTTAGGATACCGGGGCGCCAAGTCGTAATCCTGCCAGAGGAAAGATTGCAACAATGCGGGATGATCGGGCATGTGATAGAGAATTTCCGCCGTCGTGAGGCAGTAGCCCTTAAGTTGTGCAATGAAATGCTTGTCGGCCATGGTCACCTTCCTTTCTGGGGCGCAAAGCGCCCTGCGGTCCATGGTATCGCAAAAATTGCGCCAACAGCAAAAATTCTTACGTCGAATCAATATGTTAGCAGCATGCCGGGCTTGCTGCTAACAGTGGGGTTAAAGCTGTGCCCAGCCGCATAGTTCCCGTCCGATGATGCCGGAAAGGGCGGCGATGCTTGCGGGCGTATCGTTTAGGCACGGCAGCGCCGCGAATTTCTCGCCGCCGTTCTTGCGAAATGTCTCAGCACCCCGCACACCCATCTCCTCCAGCGTTTCGATGCAGTCCGCGGCAAATCCCGGCGTAATCACCGCAAGGCGCTTCACGCCCTCTCTCGCCAGCCGCGCGATGGTTTCGGCGGTATAAGGCTGGAGCCACTCGGCGCGGCCGAACCGGGACTGAAAAGTGAGGATGAGACGCTTTTGCGGCCATCCCAAAATTTCGCGCAAAAGCCGCGTTGTCTTCGCGCAATGGCAATAATAGGGATCGCCCTTTTCGAAATAAGCTTTGGGCAGGCCATGGAAGGACGCCAGCACAATCTCCGGTTCGAAATCGAGCGCGGAAAGGTTCTTTCGCATTGAATCGCCAAGCGCTTCGATATAGGCGGGATCGGCGTAATAGGGCGGCACTACCCGGATCGCGGGCTGCCAGCGCATGGTCTTCAACGCATCGAAGGCTGCATCGCAGGCGGTCGCCGTGGTCGCCGCCGAATATTGCGGATAAAGCGGAAACAGCAGGATGCGGTCGCACCCCGCGCGCTGCAGCGCCTCCAGGCGCGGCTCGATGCCCGGATTGCCGTAGCGCATGGCCCAATCCACCTCGATGCGCGGGTCTTTCTTGAGCACCGTCGCGATCTGCTCCGATTGGCTGCGCGTGAACGTACGAAGCGGCGATTCGCCGCGCTCCTTATTCCAGATCTTCCGGTAGGCCTCGCCGGAGGAGAACGGGCGCTTCGTAAGCACGATGACGTTCAGCACGAACCACCAGACGAAGGAGTTGACTTCGATCACGCGCCGGTCGGACAGGAATTCCTTCAAATAGCGGCGCATGGGCCAGTAGCCCGTGGCGTCCGGCGTCCCGAGATTGAGGAGCAGCACGCCAATGCGTCCGTTTTGCACCGCCGGGTGCGCGGCTGGCGCCGCGGGGCCGGGCTTGGATGGATACTCGGAATTCAACATGCCAGATCCCTATCGCCCCAGGAGTTAAACCGGCGTTAACCTCAGATTTTCGCCATCTCACCAGGATTTGCCCCCGGACGCCGCTTTCCTCAAGCCCAGATCATAGCGGAAACGCTTTGCTGAAGCTTTAAGCCAGGGCTAGCGCATTGATAACGCGAGAGAATAATCTGCCATTTTGATGCACTTCCGCAAGCCGCGCAGCGCTTATGATGGTTAATTCTGAAATACAAT